>CALZIL010000112.1 GCA_945787495.1 uncultured Afifella sp.
CGATATCTGGCAAATCTGTTTCGGTAAGAAGCCGCGAGGAGAATGAGGTTCTGCAAATAATCTGCGGCCACACCTGACCAGGACTTTATCAACACAATCTGCCAACAACGGACATACCCCGTTCCGCAAAATCAACAGTATTTTGTCATCAAAATTCCGACGGTAGGATTTGTATAGGACTTAGGTAAATTCAAATATTAGTATGAAAATCTTGAATAATCACTGCAATTTCCATTCGTAATTTAATACGTATCTATTATAAAACAACATCAAAAACAAAATCATAGATCTGTTGATGCAAATTATATATTTCTATACCCATGTTAACCAAAATATTTAATAAAAGTAAAATTAACCGTCACAACAAAGTATTCTATTAATTTTTCGTAAATGCGTTACCTAAAAACCGATCCATACCAGTTCTGAGCAATAAACCAGTGACGAGAGTAAGAGAATTGAAAACGCGTGATCTGAGTGTCGAGATTGGATTGCTTGATTTTGATCTTGAAACCATCGGTTTTTATCACGATGTCCTCAATCCGGGCACGGCGGAGCCCAAATCGAACTCCTACAGAACAGTGGACTCCGAAGCTTTTGCCCGCATCATGAGATGCGGAGCAATTCTTCTGATATTTTTCGCCTTCACCACTGCGAGCGCGCCGCCATCACAGGCCGCGGACAGTGAAATTGCTGAGCGCAATCTGCGCAAATCCAGTCTTGTAGCGGCGAAAAAACGTCAAGAGAAGGATGGCGAAGCGGTCACGGTGGTCGCATCGACTTATGGCCGCGCACCGGCCGTTTCGCGCCCGACTGGCTGGCCCCGAGTCGTCCATGCCGGCCTTGTCGCCCAGCACAGCCGCGTTTCGGTCAAGTGTTTTAAGCCCAAACTGATTGGTTTACTCAGGCAGGTCGAACGCCACTACGGCAAGAAGCCGATCATCACCTCTGGCTATCGCTCGCCCGCTCACAACCGCCGCGTTCGTGGCGCGAAGCGTTCGCTGCATATGAAATGCACCGCCGCCGATATCCAGGTTCCCGGCATCGGCAAGGCCACTCTGGCGCGATACCTTCGCGGTCTGCCGGGCCGTGGTGGTGTCGGTCTTTATTGCCGGTCCAGATCGGTTCACATCGACATCGGAGCAAAACGCCAGTGGTATTGGGGTTGCGGCAGGAAGAAGAGTCGCGGGAAAAGCTAAGTGCCGAAGCTCACTGTTATATGGCGCGCAGCGCTCTTTGTTCTCCTGACAGCCGGCGCGACCACTCTGATGGCTTTGCCGTATCTGGGTTGACCATTCGTCCGGGAGTATCGTTGGTTCGATGCCGGTGCTTTGTGCCAAACGGCGATATTGGCAGCTCCGCAAGGTGATGGAAATTCAACTGGGGCAATTATGCAACATCGGCCTGAAATGCGCTCAGAGTTGTTCTGATCGACTCCAAATGAATCTGTCAAATCGCTAGGGTACACCCAACCGCCACCTGCCAGATCGCCGGGCGAACAGAATTATGAACAACGAGGCGGTCATCTTTGAGCGGTGTCATTGATTGTAACGTTTCCCGCAACAATAAGCTAATATCAAGATATGTTTCTTAAGTTTCAGTGTTGATTGGAGAATAGTATGAAATTTATTAGGAATGTTAGATTTTGGATCGGCGTTATTTCTGTATACCTGATTGTATTTTCGGGAGTTATTACTGTTACGTATTATGGCACGCGCCTACCGGTCGGAACGCTCACTCAGTACAGCGCGCTGACCCAGGCCCAGTAGCGACACCGAAGCGCCGAATAGGCGATTGAACGTTTTGCTGGTGCGCCGGTATTACCGAACTAAACGTGCGGTGAGCCGCGGATCGATGATTTCCTCCAATCTTTCATTCAATTCACGTAAGCGATCCTGCAGCAGTTTTCCGTATTTCTGCACATCCGCAATTTCAATATGTCCGCCGCCCAGGCGAAATGACCGAATCCTCATGATTGAGATTGCCGGCTGGAGCGATGACATTTGCCGTGGTCGGCGCTAGCGTGGCCGGGCGGTTCATCGCCAATTGGTCACATGAACCCTTAGGTGCTGCCAAAGCATTCCGTGAAGTTGCGCTCAGAACGTCAGCAAAGAATAAAGGCCCATCGTAACAAGGCCGCAATATGCGAACGAAAAGATCGCTGCGATGATGAGGCGGGTTATGTCAAAGGGCATGCGCCACATAATGACTCCACGTAATCCGTACCTCAAGGACATGCTAACCAAAGAACGACCTTTCTGCCTGCCGCTGTGGTTTGCGTGCAACAGGCCGACTGGAGCAAACCATAAAAACTGATGTTCGCAATGCGCAGTGCTCCGGTTCGCCTCTGATCCCCCCAGGTCCGTTCCGGGTCAAAAG
This sequence comes from uncultured Afifella sp., assembly GCA_945787495.1. Classification (GTDB taxonomy): domain Bacteria; phylum Pseudomonadota; class Alphaproteobacteria; order Rhizobiales; family Afifellaceae; genus CALZIL01. Next base: position 2,377 of record CALZIL010000112.1, read on the forward strand.
CGGAAGTCATAAACCGCGTCCTTGATGTCCGTTAAGCCCCCGAAAGCGGGCATGAACCACACAGGCTGTGATGGCTGCCTTGTGCCGATGCGAGCGTTCCCCAATTGATCGATGTCAATGTTTGCCACCGGCTTTTTCGTTATCGCTATCGACAGTGCGCAACAGGTCTCTGGGAACCCGCCCTGTCTCTTTGGCCTTCATGCCACGGCCATGCGGGCGGGCGTTTCGCTACAACGGTGCGTCCGCCCGCGGATTTGTCAGGGCGTTGGTGGCCGTATTTCCGTTTAGAAATACACCAGAGCAATGGATGCAGAAACAAACAGGGAGCGTTCGGGGAGCGATCGAAAGGAAAAAATTAGTCATCGCACTTTCGGAATTGGGACTGCTCGTTGGAAGTGCAGTTCCGGCCTATGCCAAAACGTGAGGAGCACGAAATGAAGACGAAATGGTTCATGATCGCCGTCGCTGCAGCGGCGTTTAGTTTGGCCGGAGTGGCCGGTCCGGTGGAGGCGGCGAGTACCGCCTCTTGTGACGGCTGCCACGGCGCTGACGGAAAGGGCAAGGGCAAAGCTCCAAAGATTTCAGGCATGTCCAAGAGTTCATTCATCAGCAAAATGAACGACTACAAGTCGGGCGCCAAGAAGAACGCGGCCAAGAACGCAATCGCCAAAAAGTTGAGCGACGCCGATATCGCCAGCCTGGCGACGCACTACGCCTCGAAATAAGGACCGGCGCCACGCCGGCATTGCCGCTACGACACGACCATCCGGTCCGGCTTTGCCGGCGAGTGCCCGCGTGAACGCCGGGCCGGATGTGTTTCCTCCTGGACTTCCCGCATTGGTTCCCCGTCCCCTTGGAATCTCCGCGATCGCGCCTGCTGAGGACTTTATCAATACAATCCGCAAACAGCGGACCCATCAGTTCGCCTTCGGACAATCGTGCATCTGTCAGGTGGCAAGCAGAGCTGATAGGCTAGAGCAGTTTTGGAAGACCTTGTCTCACTGGCAAATGGACCCCGAAGAGGCAGACACAGATAGATACGTGGAGATTCCCGACATGGACCTGCAGCATTTCAAGGCACTGGTTAAACCGGTCGTGGCGGCCATTTCGCAGGCAAAGATCGATTCAGACCTGGAAGCTGATCTGAATGCCGCCTTCCCTCCTTCAAGCGTGACATTCCGCAACATCGAGAATGCATGTCATGAGGCAATCAAAGCGGGATGGATGTGCACCCAAGGTGGTGAAGGGCGCCGGTTCGGGCGGGTGCTGGAACCGTCGGTCGAGACAGATGAGCTCAGCATCGATGTCGTCGACCTCACCGATATTGTCGGCCCGCATCACCGACACCCGACTGGCGAGGTATGCATGGTCATGCCGGTGACGGAAGGCGCAAATTTTGACGGGCACGATGCCGGATGGTGTGTGAATCCGCCCGGCTCTGCTCATCGTCCGACCGTGACAAATGGGCGGGCTCTTGTTCTTTACCTTCTGCCCGAGGGCAAGATTGAGTTCACTGAATAGAACCCCGACTCTGCGTGTCGGAGCAGCCATTTGGGACTCCTGCGGCAATCTTGATCACCGTCAGGGTTGCCATTGGCCGAGACTGTTCCTTGACTGAGAATCGCCGAGCTTTTTATCCCGCTTCGGGTCGGTTCGGCCGTCCGTGCCTTTGCGTTTGTCGCGCCTTGCCGGTCCATCGCTCAAATCGCGGCAACGGCTCAGAACGGTCATTAGCCATTTCTTCGGACTTTCGCCTTACCGATTGACTTTCGGGCCCTCAGGGGCCATTTGCACGACAGAGCTTCTCGGGGCCGCGCAATTCGCCCAGTATTTCCCGGCGTTATCGTCTCGAGACTTTTTCATTTCAATCCCATTCTCATCCATCTGCGCGTGGACAAGAACGACACGGCCAAGGCCTGTCGCGCGCCGTTGCGCGCGCCGGCGTGCCGCGACAAGGAATCATTATCAGTGACAGTTTCATCTTTTGCCGAACTCGGCCTTACCGAGCGGCTTTTGCGCGCGCTTAAAGACGCGCGATACGATACACCCACTCCCATTCAACAGCGCGCCATTCCGCTGCTTCTCGATGGCATGGATCTGCTCGGCATCGCCCAGACGGGCACCGGCAAGACGGCGGCCTTCACGCTGCCGCTTCTGCAAAATCTCGAGGAAGACAATATTGCCGCTTCGCCGCGCTCGCCACGGGCGCTGATCCTGGCGCCGACGCGCGAACTGGCGCTGCAGATTTCGGGTAGCATCGAAACCTACGGACGGCACATGCGCATGCACCACACCGTCGTCATGGGAGGCGTCGGCCAGCGGCCGCAAATCGAAGCGCTGCGCCGCGGCGTCGATATTCTGGTGGCCACGCCGGGCCGGCTTCTCGATCTGGTCAATCAACGCCACGCCGATTTGAGCGACTGCGAATATCTGATCATCGACGAGGCCGACCGCATGCTCGACATGGGCTTCATCCGCGATGTGCGCAAGATCGTGGCGAAACTGCCCGACGAGCGGCAGACGCTGCTGTTTTCGGCGACCATGCCTGCCGAGGTCGCCAAGCTTGCCGGCGATATCCTTTATGAGCCCGAGCGCGTCGAAATCGCCGCCAAAACCGTCGCCGTGGAGGCCATCGAGCAGCACGTCCATCACCTCGCCAAAACGGCCAAGCGCGACCATCTGTCGAAGCTCCTTGAAGCGCCTGACCTGGAGAAGGTCATCGTTTTCACCCGCACCAAGCGTGGCGCCGACCAGGTCGTCAAACGCCTCGCCAGGGACGGGGTCAGCGCCGAGGCGATGCATGGCAACAAGTCGCAGAACGCTCGCCAGCGCGCGCTTGAAAATTTCCGCAACGGCCGCTCGCGCGTGCTCGTCGCCACCGATATCGCCGCGCGCGGGATCGACGTCGACGACATCTCCCACGTCATCAATTTCGAGCTGCCGCACGAGCCCGAATCCTATGTCCACCGGATCGGCCGCACGGCGCGCGCCGGCGCTGCGGGTATCGCGATCTCATTTTGCGATGCCAGCGAACGGCCGCAGCTGCGCTCGATCGAGCGGCTGATCAAGCGCTCGCTGGATGTTGTCGGCGAGGCGCCCGTCGGAACCGTGGCTTCAGCGGCAAAAAAGGACAAGGACACTGCGCACCGGCCAGCATCGGGCGCCCGCAAGCGGCGCCGGCGGCCGCGGCGTTTGGAACAGCGGGCCGCCTGATCGGCAAAGAAAACGCCAGCCGGCCTGTAAGCCGGGTTCTGTAGCACCGGGCCCGAAGACCCGGCGTGACGGCCATTCATCTGGAGCGGTCCTTGCGGACCGCTTCTCGCGACCGACCCGGGCGGCTGGCCTGGAAACCGGCTGGCGCCGAAACGCCGCGCTACCCCTTCTTGGTCTTGCTCCCGGTGGGGTTTGCCGTGCCGACCGCATTGCTGCGGCCGCGGTGGGCTCTTACCCCACCCTTTCATCCTTACCGCCGGACGAACCGGAGGCGGTCTGCTTTCTGTGGCACTTTCCCTAAGGACGCCGGGCCAACCCGATATCCCCGCCGGGCATTGCCCGGCACCGTGTTTCCATGGAGCCCGGACTTTCCTCCCCTTGTCCCGCAACCGAAGTCACAGGCCAAGGAGCGGCCGTCCGGCCGACTGGCACACCTCACGTGGCATTGATTGCGCCGATATTCAAGCCGCCCGTCGTAGTCGTGCGGTGGTCTGGTTACGGTCTGCTTGAAGCAGGTCGGTCTGGTCCTTAAGAAGGCCCGCTTGGCCAAAAGTCTTTCCGGGCCGCAAGGAACCACGCTCATGCGGCGCGAGACGCTTGGATTTCTGCTCGGCTTTATCGGCGTCGTCATCTTCGGCGCGACGCTGCCGGCGACACGCCTTGCCGTCGTCTCCTTCGATCCCTGGTTCGTCACCTTTGCCCGCGCCAGCGGCGCCGCGCTGCTTGCCGCCGTGCTTCTGGCCGCCCTGCGTCGGCCCTTTCCGCGCCGCCACGGTGTTTTGTTGGGCGTTGCAGCGCTGACGCTGGTGGTCGGCTTTCCCGGCTTTTCAAGCCTTGCCATGGCGAGCGTCCCGGCCGCCCATGGCGGCGTCGTCCTCGGCGTGCTGCCGCTGGCAACGGCCGTGGCGGCGGTCGTGGTCAACGGCGAGCGGCCCTCACCGGTATTCTGGCTGCTGGCGCTCATCGGCACCGGCCTGGTCACCGTTTTTGCACTGCGTGACAATGCTGGCGGCTTTGCCGCCGGCGACATCTGGCTGGCCGCGGCGGCTGTCAGCGCCGCCATCGGTTATGCCATTTCCGGCCGCCTGGCCCGGCAGATGCCGGGCTGGGAGGTCATTTCATGGGCGCTGCTGATCGCCCTGCCGGTCGCCGCGCCGCTGACTTTCGTGCTCTGGCAACCGGGCTATCTGGCAGCACCCGGCGAACATTGGATGGCCCTCGGCTACCTTGCCGCCTTCTCCATGTTCCTTGGCTTCTTTGCCTGGAATGCCGGCCTGGCGCTGGGCGGCATCGCGCGCGTCGGTCAGGTGCAACTCTTGCAGACCTTCGTCACCCTGGCGATTTCGGCGGCCATCCTCGGCGAGGCGGTCAGCGGCGAAATGCTGGCCTTTGCCCTCGCCGTCTCGGCGATCGTGCTTCTGGGTCGCAAGGCGCGCGTCGGCCGCTCCTGACGGCCGCCACCCTTATTGCCCGCCGTTGGTCTTCACTAGGTCGGCGGCGGCGAACAGCACGCCGAATTGCTCGCACCAGATCACCACGCTCGGATAGTCGGCGAGTTCAACATCGTCCGGAATGACATAATTCTGGTCGCCCTTATTGCCCTTCAGCGGCCCAAGCGACAGCCATTCGCTGGCCTTGACGTCGTCGGAGCTCTGCACACTGGCGGCCTTGACCAGCCAGACTTTCAGGTCCGGGCCATTGGTGCCGGAAAATTCGGTAAACCGCAGCACCGGGGCACCGCTTGCGGTGGCGAAGATCGTCGCAATGCCCTCGCCCTTGTGAACGGCATCGGCGTCGCGGAACGTGCCCTGCGCCAGCTTCGTGACCTGCAGTTCCGCCGGCAGGCCTTCTGAAACGACCCGGTCGATCCACAGCGGCGAGGCAAGATACCAGAAGGCGTTGCCGGCGATAAAACCGGCAAGGCCGGCGAGGATGGCGGTGATGACGATCGACTTGCGCATGGGGTGTCCCCTGGCTTGGTGAATGACTTCGATAGTCGGGACCTAGGTTAAATCCCCATCACATCCAGATGACACCTCGGTCAGGCCGCCGTGAAACGCCACAATCGCGGCGCAGTGTCGATTATTAAAAACAGTCTTGAACGATCGTTCCAAACCAAATAAATTTGGTAGACATGGTGACATTCCGCGGTTGGAAAGCCGCGCGCCGGATATCCGATGAGAGCCGCCGGTTGCCAGGTGTTGACAAAGGTCCGGTTGAGAGGTTCGGATTGCCATGCCCTGGGAAAAGCAGTTCCGCACCGACGAGGCGCTATCCAAGGCGATGCACGCTTTCTGGGCGCGCGGCTATGACGCGACATCCATGCAGGACCTCGTCGCCTCCATGGGCATCAACCGCGCCAGCATCTACGCCACCTTCGGCGACAAGCGCAGCCTCTTCATCAAGGCCCTGCGCAGCTATGACGAGCACCACCGCGCCGCCTTTCTGGAGCGCTTGCGCCAACAGCATCCCGGCAAGGCGGCGATCGTCAAAGCCTTCGACGAGGTTATCGCCTCAGCCCTGAAGACCGGCTCACGCGATGGCTGCCTGCTGGTCAATACGGCGCTGGAACTGTCGCCGCACGATGACGCGATCGCCGACATCGTCAGCGCCGGACTGCATCAGGTCGAGACGTTCTTCCGCGACATGATCAAAGCCGGCCAGGCGCTTGGCGAGATTCGCGTTTCGGTCGATGCGGAGCAAACGGCGCAGGCGCTGCTCAGCCTGTTTATCGGCCTGCGCGTGCTCACGCGGTCGCGGCCGGAAAAGACGCTGTTCAAATCCATCGCGCGCCAGGCGGAGGCGATGCTGGCTTAAAAAATTTCCGTTATTTGGAACGATCGGTCAAAACCGGTCATCAAAGGGAGAAGAAAATGAGTGTGTCCTATGTCGAACGGGAAGCGGCCAATCCCGAAACAATCACCTTTTACGACAAGGCCGAGGAGCGCTTTGAGATGTTGCTCAACATCTTCAAGGTGTTCGGTAATGATTGCCAGTATTGCGTCGTCCAGCACGAGACCCTGTCGCAGCGGCTCGGCATTTCGGGCGAAAAGATCAACGACATCGGCGACGACCGCTACAAGGAGAGCCCGCATTTCAGCGATGCGGAAAAGGCGCTGCTTGACCTGACCGTGCAGATCGGCGTCGACGCCAACCGCATACCAAAGGATCTGTGGGACCGGCTGCACAAGCATTTCAGCGAGCCGCAGATCGTCGAAGCCGTCTTCACCATCACCATCTATATCGCGGTGAGCAAATTCGGCGACGCGCTCGGCGTCGAACTGGAACCGGTGTTTTCCGGCATCCAGCCGATCCTGGAAATCAGCCATTGAATATGCACAGGTGGGTAAGCGGAGCATTCCGCTTGCCCGCCGGCTCGATTCGCTCGAAAATTCCGCCGACATGAAGGAACCGACATGCTGATACCACGCCAAAAAACTCCGGACCTTGCCGTTCAAACACTCGACCACGGCATGTTCGACCTTTCCGCTGAAGGCTCGAAAAAGGGAACAATTATCTGCTTCTACCGGGGTCTCCACTGCCCCATTTGCGCCAAATACCTGACGGAGTTGGAGAAACGCGTGCCCGAATTTGCCGAGCGTGGTGTTGGTTCTATCGCCATCAGCTCTGACGGCGAGGAGCGCGCCCGCGCCATGGCGGAGAAGATCGAGGCCAAAGAGCTGCGCTTTGGTTATGGCCTGAGCCTTGCAAAGGCGCGCGAATGGGGTCTCTACATCTCCACGTCGCGGGGAAAAACCTCGATCGGCATCGAAGAGCCGGCGCTTTTTGCCGAGCCCGGGCTTTTCATGGTGACACCTGAACAGAACCTCTATTACGGTTCGGTTCAGACCATGCCCTTCGTTCGGCCGCATTTCTCCGAACTGGTCGCGGCGCTGGATTTCGCAATCGCCAACGACTATCCGGCACGCGGCGAGTACACCGGCGACGTCTGATCCTCAGCCTTAGCAAGCCTGCCGGTCAATCGACGCATTGGCGCGCTGCGGCTATTGCGAGCGCACCAAACAGCATATCGCCGCCAACAGGATACCCGATCTAGACATTGCCGGCGATGACGGTCATCGCAGACGCTGCTCAGCCGCCCGTACCCGGATCGATCTTGATCCATTCGGCTCGATCCGGCCGATCGTGTTGGGGTTTCGCCTCGATCCGAAGACCTTCCTTGAGGTCCTGCAGAGTGGCGGCGCGGTTCTTCGTTTTGTATTTCGACAGATCGAGCCAGACTTTGGTCTCTCCGGAAATTTCGACGGATTCTAACAACTCATCGCCGCGTATGGTCACCGTTCGGTCCGCGACATCCACAGAATCGATCGTCCCGATATAGGTGCTGACGCCGGAAACACCTGGCGACTTGCCGATCGGGATGAATGCCTCAGTCGCTTTCTGCGCATTGGCCGACAA
>CALZIL010000113.1 GCA_945787495.1 uncultured Afifella sp.
CGCGCGCTATCTGGAGCGGGCAGAAAAAACCGGCCGCGCCACGGGATTTCATCGTTTCCTCGTCAGTGAAGTGCCTGAATCCAGGGCGGCGCGTGCCGTCGATCGTATGACCGACGAGGCGCAGCGCCTGAAAGAGCGGATCGACACGCAAGGCCGGCTGATCTGTCTGGATGAACGCGGCAAAGCCTGGTCGAGCGAGCGGTTCGCCGGCTGGTTGCGCGATCAGGCCGATAGCGGGGTCGGCACGATCATTGTCGCAATTGGCGGGGGGGACGGCCTCGACCCGGAACTGGTCGCCGCCGCCGATGTGATCTTATCGCTTGGCCGCATGACCTGGCCGCATCAGATCGTCCGTATCCTCATCGCTGAACAGCTCTACCGGGCGATGACAATCCTGGCCGGGCATCCGTACCACCGGGCCTGATACCGGGCCCAACACCAGCAATGACGACGTGGCGCATCAATGGCACAATTGCAATGATGACGAATCGCAAAAAGACACGGCGATGCCGGGCTCGGCTCTTGCGGCTGCCAATTGCCGCAGCTTTTGCCGTTGCATTTGCAGCCGGCCTGCTGATTGCGCCGACGCTGGCGGTCGAAGGACAAAAGCAACAGTCGCCAGGTGTCGGGGACGCGGCCGGGGTGGCTGCCGATTCGGCCGGGGATTCAGCCCAGGACCCGGCGACGCCGGAGAGCCGCAAACGGGCGCGCCAGATCGAACTGGAGGCGATTCAGGAATCCATTGCCGTCTCGGAGAATCGTCAGGCTGGCCTGAAAGCGGAAATTGACGCGATGGAATCAGACCGGGCAGCGCTCAGCAGAACCCTGCTAGAGACAGCCCAGCGCGTGCGGCGGACCGAATCGGAGATCGTCCGGATCGAAAGCCGGCTGGGAAGCCTTTACGCCAATGAGGATGGCGTCCGCAATTCGCTGCGCGGCCGCCGCGCCGTGCTCGCCGATGTGCTGGCGGCGCTTCAGCGTATGGGTCGAACACCACCGCCGGCGATCATCTCGCAGCCACAGGATGCGCTGGCGGCGATCCGCAGTTCGATCCTGGCCGGCGCGGTATTGCCGGATATCCGCGTCGAGGCCGAGGCGCTGGCCGCCGATCTGCAGGAACTGACCGATCTGCGCCGCCGTATCGAAAACGAGCTCGGTTCGCTCAAGACCCGCTATGCCGCGCTTGGCGAAGAGCAGGCGCGGATCAACCTGCTGATCGAGACGAAGAAGAGGCAGCGCGAAAAATCGCTCGACGCTTTGGAAGGCGAGCGCCGCAAGGCGTCGGTTCTGGCTGGCAAGGCGGAGAGTGTGGAAGGGCTGATCACGGCCCTGGAAAAGCAGATTGGAACCCTCGCAGCGACCGCTGATGCGCTGCAGCCGACGGGCCCGGATGAGGCGGCGCGGCGCCTGGCCGATGCCGGCCGGCTGCGCCCGGCGGTGCGGTTCATCGATGCCAGGGGACTGCTGCCGTTGCCGGTTGCTGGTGAAACCACGCTGGCTTTCGGCGCCAATGATGGCTTGGGCGGACGGACACAAGGCCTGACAATCGCCGCCCGGACTGGCATGCGGGTCATTTCACCGGCCGATGGCTGGGTCGTATATTCCGGGCCGTTCAGGAGCTATGGTAACATCTTGATCCTGAACGCCGGCACCGGTTACCATATCGTTCTTGCCGGCATGGAACGAATCGATGTCGATCCAGGTCAATTCGTTCTTGCCGGCGAACCAGTCGCGGTCATGGGTGCGCGTCAATTCGCAAGCCTGGGCGATCTTGACCATACTTCCGTCCAACCGCTGCTCTATGTAGAGTTCAGGAAAGACGGAAATTCCATCGATCCCTCGCCCTGGTGGGATCGTCGTGACGAAGAAGAGGTTCGTGGATGATTAGAAGATTTGGACTCCTGGCTGCTGGTGTGCTTTTCGGCGCCGTCGCGGCGGGAAGCTTGGCACAGTTCGATGGCGGCGCTGCGACCGCGGCGGCCACGGACACCTATCGGCAGCTCAACCTGTTCGGCGACGTATTTGAACGCATCCGCGCTGATTATGTCGAAGAGCCGACGGAAGCCGATCTGATTGAATCGGCGATCGATGGCATGCTGTCGTCGCTCGACCCGCACTCCAGCTACCTCAATCCGAAAAATTTCCGCGACATGCAGGTTCAGACCCGCGGCGAATTTGGCGGACTGGGCATTGAAGTGACGATGGAAAAAGAACTGGTAAAGGTCGTTTCGCCGATCGACGACACGCCGGCGGCGCGTGCCGGTGTACTGGCCGGCGACTTGATTACCCATCTCGATGGCGAGCAGGTGCTTGGCATGACCCTGCGCGAGGCGGTCGACAAGATGCGTGGCCGGGTCAATGAGCCGATCATGCTGACGATCCGTCGCGAGGGCGTGGAAAAGCCGCTGGAGATCAAGGTGGTCCGCGATATTATCCGGATCAAGTCGGTTCGTTTCCGGACTGAGGAAGATGTCGGCTATCTGCGCATTACCCAGTTCAACGAACAGACTGCCGACGGCCTGAAGGCGGGGATCGAGGCGATCACCAAGGAGATCGCGGACGACAAGCTGAAGGGCTTTGTGCTCGATTTGCGCAACAATCCCGGCGGATTGCTCGATCAGGCGATCGCCGTCTCCGATGCATTCCTGGATCGCGGCGAGATCGTCTCCACCCGCGGTCGGCGCGCAGAAGACACGCAGCGGTTCTCATCAAGGGCCGGCGACAGCGTTAAGGGCAAACCGGTGATCGTGCTGGTCAATGGCGGTTCGGCTTCCGCGTCGGAAATCGTTGCCGGCGCCTTGCAGGATCATCGCCGCGCGACGATCGTCGGCAGCCGGTCCTTCGGCAAGGGTTCGGTCCAAACCATCATTCCGCTCGGCCGCAACGGTGCCATCCGCCTGACGACGGCACGCTATTTCACGCCGTCCGGGCGCTCCATCCAGGCCAAGGGCGTCGATCCGGATATCCAGATCATCCAGGAGCTTCCCGACGAGTTGAAGGGTGAAAGCTCGACGACCGGCGAAGCGAGTCTGCGCGGCCATTTGACCGGTGAAGACGGCAAGGAGGGCGAAGAGGAAGTCTCGGCGACCTCCGCTTATGTGCCGCCGGATCCCAAGGATGACGTACAACTGAAATATGCGCTTGACCTTTTGCGCGGCGTTCAGGTCAACGCCATGTTTCCGCCGAACCCCTCCCAGGGAATACCCAACTAGGGTATAGCTAAGTGGCGAATCAGCCGGCGCGAACCTCGCGCCGGCGGTGTCGTCCGGGGGCGTCATTAAGGGCCGGCTATTAGGGCCACCTTAAAGGACCGATAGGAGGGGTCGATGGCGGCAGACGACCTCAATGCGCCGTTGCGCCGGCAAGACAAGGCCGAAGCGCGATTTTCCCTCTCACCCCTGGTGTGGGGGCTTGCCGCCTGTGCCTTTATCGTCGCCTCGGTTGCCGGTGTCTGGATTGCCGCCGTCGATGATCCCGATGGCGGCTGGCCGGTTGCTGTCGCCAGCATCAAGGACAACGAGCCGGCGACGACCGGCAGCCTGAATGGTTTTGCGGCAATGGGGCCAGCCAGGCCGCAAGCCGCCGACGGAACCGCCGCCTTGCCCGGCGCTGCGCCGGGCATCGCGCCTGGTATCAATGGGCCGGACCAAATGGCCGTCTTGCCGCAGGCCGTGCCGCCGAGCAAGGTTCGCGCCACAGCGGCGCCGCTCGATCAGCTTGTGGAGACCACTGCCTTTGGCCCGGTGCCGAAAATTGCCGAGGACGGCTTGCGGCCGATGGACGCCTACGCCCGCCCGCCAATGGTCGGCCCCTATGATCGTGTGCCGCGCGTTGTCATCATCGTTGGCGGCATGGGGATCAGCCAGACCGGCACCAGCAAGGCCATCCGCGACCTGCCGGAAGACGTTACTTTGGCATTCGCGCCTTATGGCAGCAGCCTTGGCCGCTGGGCCGGCAGGGCGCGAGAGGCCGGTCATGAGATTCTCTTGCAGGTGCCGATGGAGCCGATCGGCTATCCGCAAAAAAATCCCGGCGAGCACACGCTTTTGACATCGGCGGGCGGTGCGGTGAATGCGAAAAACCTGCAATGGGCCATGAGCCGCATCACCAGCTATACCGGCGTGATGAATTATATGGGAGCGCGGTTTCTGGCCGACCAGCAGGCGACCCGCAGTCTGCTTGAGGAACTGGTCGGGCGCGGTGTCTTTTTTCTCGACGACGGGTCTTCCGGGCAGAGCACTGCTGCGGTGGTCGGCGGCGCGATCAGGGCGCCGGTCGTCACCGCCGACCTCACCATCGACAAGCAGCGCTCGTCGCGGCAGATCGAAAAACAACTGGAAAGTCTGGAGCAGATCGCCCGCACCAAGGGCGTTGCCGTCGGTATCGCCTCGGCCTTCCCGACGACGGTCAGGACGCTCGCCGCCTGGATTCCGCTGGCTCGTGAACGCGGCGTCGCGTTGGTGCCTGCAAGCGCCGCCCTGTCGCGATAGCCGGCCCAGTCCTGTGCCGGCAGAGCGGACGATGACCAAGACCAACAAGCCCGACCCGCACTATCGGCCTTGTGTCGGGATTGCCGTGTTCAATTCCGCCAATGCTGTCTTTATTGGCAGGCGCCAGGGCAGTCCGGAACATGTCGCAGACGGTTTTGAGTGGCAGATGCCGCAAGGCGGCATCGATCCCGGTGAAACGCCGGCCGAGGCTGCTATTCGCGAACTCTGCGAGGAAACCAACATCACCTCGGTCACGCTGTTGGGAGAGGTGCCGGGCTGGCTCACCTATGATCTGCCGGCCGAGATTGCGCATACTGCCTGGAAAGGCCGCTATCGCGGCCAGGCACAGAAATGGTTTGCCTTCCGCTTTACCGGCAAGACCGGTGAGATCAACATTAATGCGCCGGGCGGGGGGGCCCACAAGCCGGAATTCGTCGATTGGCGCTGGGAGCGTCTGGAGCGGACGCCGGAATTGATTATCCCGTTCAAACGGCCGGTTTATGAGGCGGTGGTGACGGCGTTCGGCCGGTTTGCCGGCTGAATGCCGCCGCACGGCAACAAGCCGATCAGTCGACGACGATCTTGATCCTGCGGCCCGCCACAAGGCTGCTTTCCCCATCCAGACCATTGAGCAGCCGGAACAGCTCCAGACGCCGTTCCGTGCCGCGCATGCGGGCGGCAAGAGAGGCGACTGTGGCGCCGCTTTTGACGGAAACGATGTCTATCCTGAGAGGTCTGAGCCGTGCAACTTCGGCCGGATCGAGCCGCCGGAATGTTGCCAGGGTCTGGTTCAGGGCGGCTTCCAGCGCGCCGCCGCCACGACGGTCGGCGAAGATCAGGCGGTAAAGGGTCGGTCCGACGCGGATCGCGCCGATCTTGAACACCCAGCCGCTGGCGGAAGCGCTTGCGGTCGCTGCCGGCAAACCGCCGCCGGTCGAAACGGAACGGATCGAACCCTGCTCGAGGCCATTGATCCAACCGGAGGCAAGATAATCCGCCGGCGAGACCGTGGCGCGCACCGAAACGCCGTCAAAACGCATGGCGGTGTCGCGCCCGGCGGCGGCCAGCACGGCTTTGCGGGTGTTTTCCAGCTTGTAGCCTGGCGGAACGGTGAAGCTGATCGACAGGCGCGGATGCAGGTATTGGCGGCCGCGCACAAAGCCTTCGGACGGATCGTCGCCATAGATCATGCCATCAAGATCGCGGATATAGGCATCGCGACCTGTTTCGCCGATCCCCGGCGCACCGAACTGGCGGGCCGTGCGGATCGCCAGATCGCGCCGTTCGAGGGCGGCGGGATGTGAGGCCAGGAAGTTTGCGGCGTCATCATCGGCGCCGATGGCGGAACGAAACGCGGCATAGCGTTCCAGTTTGTTGAGGAAGCGCGAGGCGGCGAAAGGATCATAGCCGGCGCGGCCGGCGATCATGATGCCGATCCGGTCGGCGGCGACTTCCTGGTTGCGTGAAAACTTCGCTAATGTCATTTGCGAACTGACCGTTGCTGCATCGCGGGCAATCGGATCGGACAGGATATCACTGGCGACGCGGGCGACGATGTCGGCCTGTTCGACCACCTTGGCGCGTTCCAGGGCATGATTGGCAATCACATGGGCGATCTCATGCGACAGAACAGCCGCCAGCTCCGAATTGTCGTCGGCTAGCGCCAGAAGTCCGCGCGTTACGTATAGATAGCCGCCGGGCAGCGCGAAGGCGTTGGCGACAGGTGAATTAAGGATTGTCACCCGGTACCGGCGCGAGGGCTCGTCGGATGCCGCAACAATGCGCGCGACGACGTCGGCCAGAGCGGCTTCCAAATCGGCATCGGCATAGACGCCGCCATATTCGGCGACGACCCGTGGATTCTCCTTGGCGCCGATCGCTTCTTCCAGGCCGTTCGGCAGACGTTGAGGCGTCACTGCCACGGGATCGACGCGCGAAGGCACGCTGCCGCCGAACAGCTGACAGGCGGACAAGGCAAAACTTGCCGCGAGAAGAATGGCCAGCTTGCGCATGAGCGTGGCTTTGCGCGCCTTCATGGCGGAAATCAAGACCCCCTTCGTCATTGCGCGGTCACCGCGCCCGGCCGCGTTGCGCCGTTACCTCGGTTCGGTGTCCGTCAATATCTCTATCTGAGCCGGATGCCGGGCCGGAACCATCGGCCCGGCCCTTTCCTCCAAAAATCCGCGGATCCGCACGAATTTTCCGGCGAGTGCTTCCAGTTCAGCCTCGCCGCCGAAATACCGTCGCCTGGAAGCAATGATTTCAACGGTCACGTCGCTACGCCAGTTTCTGCCAAAATCAATGTAGGTCCGGTCGCGCCGCGTTCCAACCGATCGAACGAATCCCTGAAAGATGACGAAATGGCCAAATTGTGACGAAAGCGCGTCCGGCCGGGCAGTGGCAACAAAAAATCCCGGTTCGGACCAGCTGCCGCGCCGGGCCAGTCGCGCCTCTGCCTCCACGGCAAGAAGCCGTTTGGCACAGGCATCGCCGGCATCGTCGCTAGGGAAAATTCCAGGCAAGAAAACCGCCAGACCGGCGCTTAAGAGGTGTTCCTGAAGCAGTTCGTCGCCCGCCATGACAAGCGCGGCGCGGCGGCCGTGACGATCCGGCTTACCCGGCAAGATGCGGATGCGCAGCGGCTTTGCCGCAAGCCATTGCGCAACCCGGCTGGCCAGCCGCGCATCCATCGCATCGGCCGTCGCCGGGTCACGGGCCAGCGCTGCAAGGCTCTCAAGGCCGGCAAGCCGGGCCGTGCGGCCGTCGCTGAGCACAATGGTGCGCGCATCGGCTAGCGAAGCTGCTTCAACCGGAGCCCAGGGGCCGGCGTCACAGGGGTGCTCGCTGGCAGCTGCGGCCATAGCAACGCTGAAGATCCAGATTGCCGCACTGTGGATCACCGTGACACAAATCGCCAGGCCGTTGACACGCTCGGCCGCAGGTCCGTTTGTGGAGCAGATTTTGAGTCTTGCGCATAGCCGTGCCATTGTCGGTCTGCCGGTGGTGCCGCTTTGGCAAATCATGATAGACGAAGCATAAGGCCCCGTAGCTCAGTCGGATAGAGCATCAGATTCCTAATCTGAGGGTCACAGGTTCGAATCCTGTCGGGGTCACCATATACAGTACTGAAATAATTAAATTATTTAATTGTCCGCTTTGATCCTTATGGTAGAAATGTACTTGGGTCGCCACCGGGTCGCCACGGCGAAACAATCTGTTGGCAAATCTTGACCGGCTCCGGGTGCTAAATTTTTGTCCATTAAGAAGACTTACAAGACCGGGATGATGCAGTGAAAAGGCCGCGCTGGACCAAGAAGCAGGTGATCCAGGCGATCTATCTGGCCGGCCGTGGTCTGGATACGGAGGAAATCGCGGATTACATCGGGATCTGCTCCGGTGACGCCGTGAGGGTGAAACTCCAGCGCCTAGGTGTTTCGCTCCGCAACCAGGCAAAGTACCGCCATGGCCGGACGGTACCGGTCCATCTTCCCCGGGTTGCTGCATGCCGGATTTATCTGGCTGCGCGGCAACGCGGTGTCACAACGGCCGAACTGATTGACCGCATCTTGCAGGTGGTTTGCCAGGACAGATTGATTGATCCGGTTTTAGATGACCTTTGAATTCCGTCACCAACTTGCCGTTATTTAGGTAGCCAGAGGCAATTGATCGGAAACAAATTAAAGGGATCTCACGGACAAAGGGACCGTTGACAGACAACTTGCGTTTGCCCTTGCACTCTATCCGTCTGCCTATTGCATGTGCTGCCAAGAATGTTCGAGAGCACCGGCAGAGAAATTGACTTTTCCGATATCGTGCGCCACGACGCGCGGGATGTCACAATAGCGTCTATTGCGCTTTAGTTTCCGTTCCGGGTCATAAGCGGAAGTCAGCGCCCACATCTGTGATGTCCGTTTTACCCCCGAAAGCGGAAGTCGCCCATACGATGCGGGATGTCCGCTATGTGCCGATTGTGTTGATAAAGTCCTGGTCAGGTGTGGCCGCAGATTATTTGCAGAACCTCATTCTCCTCGCGGCTTCTTACCGAAACAGATTTGCCAGATATC
>CALZIL010000114.1 GCA_945787495.1 uncultured Afifella sp.
TCCCGTGCGCGGCTTGTTGGTCGTTTCGGCGGGCGGTTGGGCAAACACACCCGTTACCGACCAGTTGGCCATCACAAGTTCATCGATCTCGTCGCCGATGAACAGAAAGTCCTGCTCGTCCGTGGTCGCTCCGTTGTGCGAAAATACCAGATCCGGCACACGGAAACTGGCGAGTTCGACGACATTGTCCTTGTCGGTCACATCCCAGATCAACGTCTTGCCGCCAACCGGATTGGGAGGATCCATAGCCTGGCCCTCCCTGTCGCGGCCGTCGAACACGAAGGCAATCTCCTTGCCCTGATGATCGGTATCCGGCCCTGAATAGTTGACGACGTGAAAGTCATGCTCGCCGACATTATCCAGGCAAGCGACCACAGGCGGATTTGTCGGGTCAACATTGAGATTCAGAATGAGCGTGTTGAAGCGTGCCGGGATCTCAGCCGCACAGGCATTGTTCGCCGCGCCTTCCTCCAGATGGACGCCGGCGACATAGGCGAATCCCGTGGTCTCGTTGATGTGTATGTTGTGGGCGCCATCGTAGCCTCCCGGGGCGGCGAAGAAGACCGGCAAGGGCAAGTCCGCAAAGGGATCGTCGACCGCCGTCAACGCGTCCGCGCCTGTCATGTCGATGATCACGATACTGGAGCCATCGATCTCCGTGGTGAAATAGGCGTAATTACCGAAGGTCGCCGGGTCACCCCATATGTTGCGGAAATCAAACGGATTCTGGCTTGCTACACGGCCCAGGAACTCCGGGTTCTCCGGGTCAGTCACCCGCACGATGGCGATACCGCCGGAATTCGTGGCGAGGGCGTATTCCTCGCCAGCGGGCGACGTCCAGCCCCAGAGATCATTCATCATACCCTTGGCCCAGACCCCTGGCACCTCCAGCGCGCCCAGGTCCTCCGGGTCGATTTGGCTGTGGAACACCATGTTCACGGTTTCGGGAAACGGTCCCTTGAAGACCGGCAAGCTGGCAACGCCATCATTCTGGGCGACTGATCCGGACACGCCAAACACAGCGGTGAAACAGATCGCGGCCAATATCTTCGATAATTGTTTCATGACTGACCTTCCTCCCTCTCCTGTTGGATTTATCTCTTTTGGTCGGTTGCAAACGGTCGGTTGCAAATTGACCGGAATTCCGCGAATAACACGCCAAGCTGGCAAAAAAGCGACAGAACAGCCAGTGGTAGAAAGTGCTTCAAGGCCCGGTTTGCATTTCGCATGGCGATTTCTTCGGTTGATTGGCCGATTTGGCCGTTGAACTGCCGCGGATGTCCGGTATGCGCTCGAAAACGGAAGTCCCGGTCACGATTTTCGCGCGATCAATCGCCGTCTGACGATTTCGGCGAGCCGCGGTCTGGCGATGACCACAATCTGGCGATAACCGGCCCGGCTACACCACCTCGGACGACCCTCTACCGCCAGCAGCCGGCAGGGTGAACCAGAGCTGAAAGCGGCCGTCCCCGTAGTCGGCCCAGACGCTGCCGCCCTGCGCCTCGACGAGGCGTTTGACGATGGCCAGGCCGAGGCCGGCATTGTGCGAGCCATCCTTGTCGGACGAGGCGGCGCGGGAATCGTCGAGACGGACGAAACGGTCGAAAAGCCGCTTCAGATCGTCGCCTGAAACCGGCGCCGCCGGATTGGCGAAACAAATCCGGGCCGAGCCAGCTGAGGTAAAGTCCAGCAGCACATAGGCCCCTGTACGGAGGCTCCCGGGGGTTTGGGCGGCCCCGCCGGTCTCGCAGCGTGTGCTGTATTGGACAAGATTGGCGAGCGCATTGGAGAACACCTGGTGCAGGCGTTTGGGGTCGGCGCGCACCGGCACCGGCTTGCCGGTCTGGCGCACCTCAAGGGCGATGCGGTGTTCCACGAGGCTGCCCTTGTGGGCCGATATGGCGGTGTCAAGCTCGGCCCTGAGATCGAGCGTCTCCAGGGCAAGGCGGCTTTCCAGTTCTTCCGCGGTGGACAACGTCGCCAGGTCGTCGACAAGGAAGTTGATGCGGCGCACTTCGTCGTTGAGGACGGCAAGCACCTCCTCATCGGCTTCAAATACGCCGTCCTGAAGGCCCTCAATGTAGCCTTTCAGATTGGTCAGCGGCGTGCGCAATTCGTGCGAGAGATCGCGCAAAAGCCGGCGCCGGCCGATTTCCTGGCGTTCCAGCGTGTGCGCCATCGCATTGAAGTGCCAGGCAAGCGTACCCAATTCGCCCTTCAGGGCCGGGGTGCGGGCGGAAAAGTCGCCGGCGGCGATGTTTTCCGTCGTCCTGGCCATCTTGGATAACGGCCTGAGAAGCGCCTTGGTCAAAAGGAACGACAGAATAAGGCCGATCGCCAAGGCAAGGCCGATGCCGAAGACCAGGCTCTTTTCCACATCCTCCACGAACATGGAGTTGAGCTTGGTCGGCGAAATGTTGAACTCCACCATCAGGCGATGGAAATAGGCGTCGGTCAGCCGCTGGAACGTCCAGTAGAGAAGCAAAGTCACGGCGCCGGCGACCGCCAGATTGGCGGCCAGGATCTGCACGAACAGGATGGGAAACACCCTTTTGCGTCGCGACCCGGCGGAAGATCCCGCGCCAATCGATCCGGCATCCGGGCCGGTGTCAGGCGGCGGCGTCATGTGTCGTCGTCATGTGGCCGGGCAATGCGATAGCCGAAACTGCGCACCGTCTGCAACAGGCCGGCGCCATCGTCTCCCAGTTTCTTGCGGATGTTGTGGATGTGGACGTCGACGGCCTTCAGGACAACGCTTTCGCCATGCGGATAGAGAATGTCGAGCAGCTCTTCGCGCGAAAAGACGACGCCGGGGCGGCGCATCAGGGCGGCCATGATCTTGAATTCGGACTGGGTGAGATGCAGCGGCTCACCGCGATAGGTGGCGCTCTTGAAGGCCCAGTCGAGCTGAATCGGATGGCTGGCGCTGATCGCTCCCTCACCCGTTTCATCCTTGTGCGGGCCTTGCTGCACCGTGGCGCCGGTGCGGCGCAGGATGGCGCCGACGCGGGCGACCAGTTCACGCGGGCTGAACGGCTTGACCATGTAGTCGTCGGCGCCGGCCTGAAAACCCTCGATGCGGTTGTCCTCCTCGCCGAGCGCGGTGAGCAGCAGGACCGGCAGCTGCTCGTGCTGGCGGATCTTGCGGCAGACATCGAGGCCGTCAGTGCCCGGCAGCATGATGTCGAGAACGACGAGATCGTAGCGGTGGTCGGCCAGATGCTTCAAAGCCGCCGTACCATCGCTGACGGCGTCGGTCTCAAAGCCGTTGATCGACAGATAGGACGACAGAAGATTGCGGATATTGGCGTCGTCTTCGGCAATCAATATGCGTTTTGCAGATTCGGTCATCGAGAGCCTATTGATGTCAGCACGACAGCCCGGCATTGCGTTGAATAATCAGGCATATAAGCAATATCGTGCCGATCTAAAGCACCTATGTTTCACTCAAAATCAATGCAAATAACATGGCCCTCACGCCTTTGTGTCGCGCCCTTACCCAATCCTAACCGTTTCCTTACGCCGGCAAAACAATCGGACATTAAAATTCATAATCGAGGCTGATCTGGTCGGGGCCCTGGTTGGGGTTTTGTCACAAGCTGGCATCAATGACCGTTCCGTTTCTGAATTCATCTTCAACGCGTGAGGAAACACGATGAAAAAGTTCTCTGTTGGATTGGCATCGGTTTCGATGCTGAGCCTGATCGCCGCGACGGGCGCATTGGCGCAGTCCATGTCGCATAGTTACGAAGTGACCGTTACCAACACCATGGCGAGCGAGTTGATCGCGCCGATCCTGACGACCGGCACGGATCATGACAAGGCCATCTTCAAGGACCATTACGTCACGCCGGAAGCGGAAGTGCAGGTGCTGACCGGCGACCCGGCAAAGCTTGCCGCGGCCATCGGCAAGGACGTGACGATCGCCCATGGCGAAGACGGACCTCCGGGGGTTCTGCTGGCGCCGGGCAAGTCGATCACCTTCACCGTGACGACGGAAGCCAAGGAAATCCGGCTCTTCGCCATGGTGGCGCCGACCGAGAAGCCGGACAATTACCTGACCGCCACCATCGCCCTGGAGCCCGGAATGGAAAAGGGCATGACGAAAGCCATGGACAAGGGCATGGAAACAGCGGCCATGGACAAGGCGATGCCGGCGGCGATGATGGATGACACCGTCATGATCCCGGAAGGCGGCAGCAACCTGATGGCCGGCGACAGCGACGACCGCGTTGTGCTGCTGCGCAAGCGTCTCGGCGTGATGGCGGACGGCAATGAGATGATGTTCGACGATCACCTGCGCTCCGCCGTCATGGAATACCAGAAGGGACACGGCCTGAGTCCGGACGGCGTTGTCGGCCCATCGACGCTGGCCAGCCTGAACAAGAAGATGATGGCCAAGGATACGATGGCCAAGGATACGATGGCGAAAGACACCATGGCCAAGGACACCATGGCCAAGGACACCATGATGAAGGACGGCATGTTGTCGGCCGTTCTGCATCGCTTCGATATCGGCCATGACGAGAAGACCATGGCGACGACGCCGGTCGCCGGCGAGTTCGGCACGGTTTCCGTCAAGAAGCTGTAAGGACCAGCCGTAACACGGGGGCGCGGCAGGCATGATATATTGCGCGATCTGCCGCGCCTCTCACCGCGACGCATGAAACGGAAGGACATCCCATGACGATTTCAGCGATGACACGATCGGGCCTGCTGGCGGGCGCCCTGCTCGTCGCGACCAGCCTTGCGCCGACATCCGGCAATTCGCAAGAGACGAAATCGGCGATATTCGCCGGCGGCTGCTTCTGGTGCGTGGAATCGGACTTCGACGAGATCGACGGCGTCGTCGAGACCGTTTCAGGCTATATTGGCGGGACGCTGGAAAATCCCGGCTACAGAGAGGTTTCGGCCGGCGGCACCGGTCATTACGAGGCGGTGAAGATAACCTATGATCCGGCGAAAGTGACTTACGACGCGCTGTTGACGGCATTCTGGCATTCCGTCGACCCGACCGATGCCGGCGGCCAGTTCTGCGATCGCGGCGAGTCCTACCTGACGGCGATTTTCGCCACCGATGAGGCACAGTTGGAAAAGGCCGAAGCGACGAAGGCGGAAATCGCCAAGGACCTCGGCGCCGACATCGCCACCCCCGTCCTGAAGGCGCCGACCTTCTACCCGGCGGAAGATTATCACCAGGATTATTATACGAAGAACCCGGTGCGGTATAAATATTACCGCTACAGCTGCGGCCGCAACGCCAGGATCAAGGATCTGTGGGGCGACAAGGCGTTTCTCGGCATCAAGGATCAGATGGGCTGATTGGCGTGAGGCGTTATCACAATCTGCGGAATACACCGACTTGAGTTGTAAATCCGATTAACAGAAATATCGGTTATTTCGTTTTAACATTTGTTTTTTTTACATTAGCATTCTCCCATGTTCCTGTCTTCATGCACATAGAATGCACATTTCTGCAACGGGTTCTACAGGCACTTTTTTGTTTGGCGTACGTCCCCGTCGCACACTTCTTTATACAATTGGCTTGCATACCCGTACAGGTTTGAGCCTGTGCAATATCAGCTGCAATGAAGATGGCGGTCAGAGTCGGGGCAAATCCCGACATGGCAATAAAAATTATTGCATAAATAATTTGTTTCACGTCACTCACTCCAGCTATTACAAATATAGCTATACAACGGTGGGCAATAAATTCAATCTTTCATGGACTTTAGGCGCGCCGCTGGCCATCTCGGCACTATTACGGCCGGACAGGGCGGGGCTTCTTCAAGATAAACCAGAAGAACGCCGCCGCCTGCAGGGCGATGAGGACGACGAAGGTCGTTTGATAGGCGCCGGCGACGCCCTGCCCCGGGCTCAGTGCGTCGATGGCCTCGCCGACGGCCCATTGAACGGCGAAGGACAGGGCGAACACCAGAAAGTTGACGGCGGTGATCACCCGGCCGCCCAGGTGGCCGGCAAAGGCGGCCGTGAGCACCGGATAGACCAGAACGCCGGCGGTGCCGAAAAACGCATAGGCATACCAGGCATAGGGCGCGAGCGCGGCCGGCAGCACGATGATCAGGGCTTGCGTGCCGGCGGTAACGACCATCCCGGCGACCGTCACCTGAAGGGTCGATATTCCGTAATTTTGCAGGCGCTCGGTAATGGCGCCGAAGGCCAGAAAGCCGGCGACCATGGCAACCGCCATCAGCGACAGCATCGATGCCGCCATGGTCGGGCTCAAGCCCGCCACGTCGCGCAGCCAGGGTCCGGCCCACAGCCCCTGAATGGCCAGCGCGGTCCCTATGCTCGCGACGCTGAGGGGGGCGATGCGCAAAAATACCGGATTGGTGAAAACGCCAATGACACCGCGCAGTTGGTCGCCGAGCGTTTCGCCATCGGTCTGGCGCTTTTGCCCGGGAACGAAAACCGCCAGCAGCAGTGCCGCCAGCAGCGACAATCCGCACAGCCCGAAAAACAGCGCCCGCCATCCGGCGACCTGCAGCACGAATTCCGACGGGGCGCCGCCGGCCAGAGCGCCAAGCCCGCCGGCGGCGAGGTGGATGCCGTTGACGAGCGGCAGGCGGGCGGCCGGAACCGCCACCGAATAGGCCTTGAAGGCGGCCATCAGGCAGGCCGAAACGCCAAGGCCGATGAGGCCGCGGCCAATCATCAGGGCGGTCAGATCGCCGGCAACGGCAAACAGGCCGGCGCCGGCGGCGGCAAAGAGCAGCAGGATCGCTTCGACCAGCCGCGGCCCATAGCGGTCAAGCAGCACGCCGAGCGGCAGCTGGAAGGCGCCGAAGGTGAGGAAATAGATGCTGGTGAGGAGGCCGAGGTCGCCGGCGTCGAGACCGATATCGGTAGCCAGCGGCGGCCCGGCGACGGCATTGACGACGCGAAACAGGTAGCTGAGAAAATAGCCGAAAGCGAACGGCAGAAGGACGCGAAGTGGTATCAATTTGTCGTCGCCTTCGCGCTTTGCTGAAAACAAGCCGCCTGTTTGGCATGCTGGTTGCCGCGAGCCAAGTCGGCGCGGCTTTACCGCCTGTCTCTCAGATGCATTAATGGTCCGGACATCCCCTCCAGTGGTTTTGGCTGGGGATTTTTTCAGACACTTCGACAAGGGGGAGGCAATCATGGGCCGCAAATTTGCAAATATTCTTGAAACAATCGGCAATACGCCTGTCGTCAGGGTCGACAAGCTGGCGCCCGACGGCATCAATCTGTTCGTCAAGATCGAGGCCTTCAATCCGCTCGGTTCGATCAAGGACCGGCTGGCGCTTGGCGTCATCGAGGCGGCCGAGCAGTCGGGCGAACTGAAGCCGGGACAGCCGGTGATTGAGGCGACGAGCGGCAATACCGGCATCGGCCTGGCCATGGTCTGCGCCCAGAAAGGCTATCCGCTGGTGGTCACCATGGCGGAGAGCTTCAGCGTCGAACGGCGCAAGCTGATGCGCTTTCTCGGCGCCGAAGTGGTGCTGACGCCGGCCAAGGAAAAAGGCACCGGCATGGTCAAAAAGGCTTTTGAACTGGCCGAGGCACATGGCTGGTTCCTGACCCGGCAGTTTGAGAACGAGGCCAATGCCGACATGCATTCGCGCACCACGGCGCGGGAAATCATCGATGATTTTGATGGCGAGGCGCTCGACTACTGGGTGACGGGTTTTGGCACCGGCGGCACGCTGAAGGGCGTGGCGCGAGTCCTGGAAAAAGAACGGCCTGAAACGAAAATCATCGTTTGCGAGCCGGAGATCGCACCGATGCTGACCAGCGGCACGCCGCAGGAGCGCAATCCGGACGGCTCGGCTGTAAGCAGCCATCCGGCGTTCACGCCACATCCGATGCAGGGTTGGAGCCCGGACTTCATTCCCAAGCTGACCGGCGATGCCGTCGATATGGGTGTCATCGACCAGCTGCTGACAATTTCCAACGAAGAGGCCATGCGCTGCAGCAAGGAACTGGCGCAGATGGAAGGCATTTTCGTCGGCATTACCGCCGGCGGCACCTTTGCCGGGGCGCTCAAGGTCTGTGAGGGGGCGCCGGCAGGCTCGACGGTCCTATGCATGCTGCCGGACACCGGCGAGCGCTATCTGTCGACGCCGCTTTTTGACGATGTTGCCGTGGATATGACCGTGAATGAGCTGGAAATCTCCCAATCAACGCCCGGTTACCATGTCGAAGCGGCGGGCTGACTAGCGGCGTTTCGCGCCCGATCAATTTGACGTGCATCAAGGAGACGGCGCGCCGCCTGATGAACGATGACGGTCCGGCCATAGTAATCCGCCGGGCCGGATTGGCGTAAACACAGGGGGAAGCCGTGAGCGAAACCATCAAATATCTGCTGCCGGAGGAAAAAATCCCGGTCAGCTGGTACAACATCGCCGCCGACCTCCCCGAGCCGCTTGCACCGGTGCTGCATCCTGGCACCGGCCAGCCGATCGGACCCGACGATTTGGCGCCGCTGTTTCCGATGGCGCTGATCGGACAGGAGGTCAGCGGCGAGCGCGAAATCGAAATGATTCCGGGACCGGTGCGCGACGTCTATCGCCTGTGGCGGCCCGCGCCGCTTTTCCGCGCCCGGCGGCTGGAACAGGCGCTCGATACGCCGGCGCGGATTTATTACAAATATGAGGGCGTCAGTCCGGCCGGCAGCCACAAGCCCAACACGGCGGTCGCCCAGGCCTTCTATAACCGCGAAGAAGGCGTTGCCAAGATTTCAACCGAAACCGGCGCCGGCCAATGGGGCTCGTCGCTGGCCTTTGCCGGCGCACTGTTCGGCATCGATGTGTCGGTGTTCATGGTCAAGGTGAGCTTTCAGCAAAAGCCCTACCGCCGCGCCATGATGGAAACCTACGGGGCGCGCTGCGTCGCTTCGCCGAGCGAGGAGACCGAATGCGGCCGCGCCATTTTGGCCGAAAATCCCGATACGCCGGGCAGCCTGGGCATCGCCATATCGGAAGCCGTGGAAGTGGCGGCCAAGAACGACGACACCAAATATTCGCTGGGCAGCGTGCTCAACCATGTGCTCATCCACCAGAGCGTTATCGGCCAGGAAGCCATCGAGCAGATGGCCATGGCCGGCGACTATCCCGACATCGTCATCGGCTGCGCCGGCGGGGGGAGCAACTTTGCCGGCCTGGCCTTTCCGTTCATCGGCGCCAAGCTCAGGGGCGGGGCGGCAATTCGCGCCATTGCCGTGGAGCCGGCGGCCTGCCCGACCCTGACGCGCGGCAAACTCGCCTATGATTTCGGCGATACCGGCCATCTGACGCCGCTGGTCCGGATGCACACATTGGGATCGACCTTCGTGCCGCCGGGGTTCCATGCCGGCGGCCTGCGCTATCACGGCATGGCGCCGCTGGTCAGCCATCTGGTCGAACTGGGTGAAATCGAGGCGCGGGCAGTGTTGCAGAATCCGAGCTTTGCCGCCGGTGTAGAGTTTGCCCGCACTGAGGGCATCATTCCGGCGCCGGAAGCGACCCACGCGGTGCGCGTGGCCATCGATGAAGCGCTGAAATGCAAGGAGGACGGCACCGCGCGGGTAATCCTGTTCAATCTTTCCGGCCACGGCCATTTCGACATGGCCGCCTATGACGCCTATCTGAGCGGCAATCTGGAAGACAAGGACTATGATGCCACCGCGCTTGAGACCGCCCTCGCCGAGTTGCCGGCTGTGGCGGCCGAATAGATGCCGGCGGGGATTCGACGACGAGGCGTCGCGCGGAGGTCATATCATGCCGGCGAAGGTACTTATGCCCGCCGTTTCGTTTTTGCGGTTCCGTTGAAGCCGGCAATCGGCTAAAGGTGTCCTCCTTCGGTGGAACCGGCATGATTCGGGCTTGCGTCCGCTCATGCCTTCAGGTTGCGCACGGATAACAGTGTCCTGGTGCGTGACAGTCCCGTTGCCCCAAAGGATTGCCATAAAACGAATGTGCCGGCCTGGCGGCCGGTGGCGGGACGGATAGCATCTCAGGCTTGGAGACGAATTGAATGGGTCAACCGACAGCCGGTTTAGCGGCAACACATGAAAAGACGGCGGGCGAAAACGGCGGGACGCCAATAATAGCCGCCGATACGATCTCGCCGTCCCCGGACCTGGATTCACCGAAAGCCTGGACGCCGATCCTCAACCGCTATCGCCAGCAAAGCTGGGCTCGCAGCATCTTCGAACTGGCATTGACGGCCGGACTACTCGCCGTCTTCTGGACGGTGATGCTGGCCAGCCTGGAAGTCGGCTATTGGCTGACCTTGCTGCTTGCCGTTCCAACGGCCGGATTTCTGGTCCGCATCTTCATTCTG
>CALZIL010000115.1 GCA_945787495.1 uncultured Afifella sp.
TGACGGATGTTCGCCCTTGGTGCCAGGACAACCGTCGAAGGTTTTTCGCGATCTGAGGCAGAGCGCATGCGGAATCCGATATCGCACAATCACGGGACACCGATATGCGGCAACGTCAGATCATCCTCTTGGGAAATGTGCTCGCCGAGGTGGGCACTTTCGTGATCACCGCACCTAGAATATTCGCTCCGGCCGTATCCAGCGCATAAGTGACGTCGGCAAGCAGGTCGACCGGCGTCGCTCCCCATTCGACGGCAAGAACCACACCGTCGAGCCGTGAACTTATCGCCAATGCATCGGCAATCGGATGAAGCGGTGGGAGATCGACGATGATGATCTGGTACTGGTCCCGCAGATCATCGATCAGTTTGATAAATTTTGCCGATCCCATCAGACCGTAAGACGCAAAACGATCGCCCGATGCAACGACGGGCAGGATGTCCGGTCCGGCGAGACCACTGGACACAATACAGTCATCCACCCCGACACTGTCGCTCAGGATCTCGACCAGGCCAAATTCGGATTCGGGTGCAAAGGTCTTGCTGATTGTTGATTTGTGAATGTCCGCATCGATGATCAAGGTTTTGCCGGTCGAAACTTCAAATAGCGAACCAAGATTGCCCGCAACCGTACTTTTGCCTTCACCGGCCAAAGCAGAGGTGACACCAACGATCAGCGTTGTCTGATTCTTGTCAGCGTTGACGACCGCATTCTGCAAGGTCCTCAAGGCACCACTAAACTGCGAGAAAGGTTCGTTATGAACAACGCGCAAAGGCGTTTTAGCCGCTTTGCGCTTCAATCGTGGAATCTGAACGATGCAAGTCAGTCCGATCTGCTTTCGGATCTGTCGCGGCGACCGGATACTGCGGTCGAGGCCCATTCGAACAAATGCGATGCCGACGCCACCCAGCATGCCTACCAGGGCGCCGAACGCGAGCGTTAGTTTGCTGCGGGGATAGCTTTTCCCAGAAGGTCGTGTCGCTTCGGTGATAATCCGCGCATTGGATACCGGAAACGACTGTCGGCGCACCGCATCATTCAATGCCTGCAGATAGGTTTCGTAAATCTTCTGGTACGTATTCACCGTCGATTCGAGTTCTTCAAGCGTTGCGGGCTGGTCTGTCCCTAGTGGAACCTGCAGCGGCCCTGTTTCTTCATCTGCACTGTCCAGTTGGACCGCCCTGCCAGCCCTAAATGTGCGAAGCGTGCGCGCAGCAATGTTCAGATAGTTCCGATGTTCGATTATCCGCGTTTCGAGCCAATCGATGACCTGCCGCGCCAATTGCACAATCGTTTCAACCTTGTCTTCTATGTAAGCGTTGGCGACTTCATTCGCGATCGCCGCCGCTCTCTCCGGATCGACGGAACTAAAAGAAATTTCAATTGCATACGAAAATCCAACCCGGCGCACATCAAGTTTATCAAGGAATATGTCGAGTGTGGTGCGCATCTTCGCGTAGTCCGGCGTATCCACCAATGCATCCTGACCGGAAACGCTGTTGTCTTGTTCGGCCGGTCGGCCGGCAATCGTTGGCGCAAATTGGAGGAGCTTGCCGATTATCGAATTTTCCTCGGCCTGGAATTCCGGTTCCTCGATCAGATTGAATTTTTCAATAACGGCAAGGGCAATGTTTTCCGATCGCAACAGGGCTATCTCGCCCTCCACTTGAGCCGTATCCAGAGAAAGCCTGCCAACTTCGTTTGGCCTCAAATACTGCTGTGTGTTCGGGTCGATGAGAATCTGGGCCCGCGCGGTGAATATCGGTTTTGCATTGTTAAGGTATAATCCCGTTAGAAGCAGCGAGACTAAGACCGCCAACGAGATCGTCAGAAAATAACGCCGGATGAAACGCAGGACATCGCCGACGCTCAAAAGCGCCTGCGGGTCGTCAATCGCACTTCGCTCACGATTGAATGCAATGTCCGGCAGTGGCGCGATTTTCAGCATCTCAGAACTCGTTGTACAAAAGGCGATAGCTGCTTACCGCATCGCGCCCCTGTTTAGGTCTTTTAAAGAAAAGTCGACGCCTGAACAACGGTACATGGCCGTAAGTGCCCGGTTTTGTCTCAAAAGGTAAATTTCGGCATGCGACCTGTCGCTTGCGGCAAGTGGTTGTCAGGTGTTCTGCCGATCACCGGGGTATAGAAATTTGTGCGGCCACTGCACCGCCGAGCCGTTGTCTGAGTGGATATATTTTCCGATTTGCTCAAGATGCCTCAGCACGCTTCCAGGCGGCAAAGGCTGGTGGCACGCTGTCCTGGATTTCGGGCACTAAACGCGGCGGCAAGAATTTACATCGGCACATTACTAAATATCGATTTTTATATATTGTACCCACGCATATTTTATTCAAAAATATCAAAAATGCTTATCTTTTCAATATTTCCATGAACCAATGCAATCTACCAGTACGAATTGAACTTGCCGTTAAAGATGATATAGCGAAGGGCGTATTCTGACTTGACATTAAGCCATAACTTGCTGTCAGAAGGGTACAGTTGCGTAAGTGGGGTTGAACATCCGGTCATGAATGTCGCGATGCTCGCTGGCGGCGCTGGAACGCGCCTTGCCGAGGAAACAGAAATCCGGCCCAAACCAATGGTAGAAATCGGCGGCATGCCGATCCTTCTCCACATTATGCGCCACTATTCACACTACGGGCACAAGGAATTTTTTATCGCGCTGGGCTATAAGGGCGAGTACATCAAAAGATACATGTCAGAGTACGTTACTCTTGCCAGCGACCTAACAATCGATTTCAATTCAGGCTCAGTCCGGCAACACGAAAAAGGCATCGATCACGATTGGCTCGTGCATCTGATCGACACCGGTCGCGAAACGCTGACCGGCGGCCGGATCAAAAGGCTGCAGCCGTATTTGGACGGCGAGACCTTCATGCTGACGTGGGGAGACGGGGTTTCAGACGTCAATCTGGACGAACTTCTGAAATTCCACCGGTCTCACGGAAAGTTGGCGACGGTGACGGTCGTGCGTCCGCCGGCGCGATATGGCCATATCCACTTCGATGGCGATCGCATCTGTGAATTCCTGGAAAAACCGCAGACTGCCGAAGGCTGGATCAACGGCGCTTTCTTTGTGCTGGAGCCCGGCGTCTTTGACTATATAGATGGCGACATGGTGATGTGGGAACACGAGCCGATGAAGCGACTGGCACAGGACGGACAGCTCATGGGTTACCGCCACCACTCGTTCTGGCAATGCATGGATACATTGCGCGACAAGCAAATTCTCACCAACCTTTGGAACAGCGGAAATCCGCCCTGGAAAACCTGGGAGTAATACTGTCAGTCATGCGTATTCTTGTCACAGGCCACCGCGGTTATATCGGCACTATCGCTGCTCGTTTATTTCAAAGCCATGGTCATCAAGTGACCGGGCTCGACAGCGGTCTATATGAGCGCTGTACTTTCGGCGGCCCGTTGGGGAAGGAGGTGCCGGATATCCGTAAAGACATCCGCGACGTAGCGCTCGATGATCTTGCCGGGTATGAGGCTATCGTCCACCTCGCCGGGCTGTCAAATGACCCGCTTGGCAATCTCAATCCAGCGCTCACCGACGAAATCAATCACCGGGCCACCGTTCGACTGGCGAAATTGGCCAAAGAGGCAGGTGTCGAACGCTTCGTTTTCTCCTCGTCATGCAGCAATTACGGCGCATCGGGAGACAACTGGCTGGACGAGACCGCGAACTTCAATCCGGTCACACCCTACGGGCAGTCAAAAGTTGCGGCGGAGATCGGCATTTTTCCGCTGGCAGATGACGATTTCTGTGTCACCTGCCTTCGCAGCGCGACAGCCTATGGCGTATCGCCCCGGATCCGGTTCGATCTTGTCTTGAACAATCTCGTCGCCTGGGCTTCGACCAGCGGACTGGTCTATCTGAAATCAGATGGCACACCCTGGCGGCCCATCGTTCATATTGAGGATATATCCCAGGCGTTTTTGTGTGTTCTGGAAGCCCGCAAAGATCTCGTGAACGGTGAAGCCTACAATGTCGGCATCACCGAGGAGAACTACCAAATGCGCGATCTCGCCAATGTCGTGGTGGAGGTCGTTCCCGAGTCGCGTGTGGAATATGCGCCGGATGCGGGACCGGACAAGCGTTGTTATCGCGTCGACTGCACCAAGATTCGCAACACATTTCCTGATTTCCAGCCGCGGTGGAATCTTCGCAAGGGGGCGGAGGAAATCTACGACACCATTTGCGGTATCGGCTTGGGGGAGAACGAGTTCGAAAATGAACGTTTTTCCAGGATTCAGCACCTTAAGTTTTTAATCGGAAAAGGCGTTCTCGGTGAAGATCTTCGCTATCGCCAACTTGAGGACGTTTAATGACGATCAAGCCGTTCCCCCGGCCAAAGTCTGGAGATGGGATTGGGGCCGTTGCCGATACGGACGTCGGTCTGACATCGCGGATCACCAAATGCCGGTCCTGCGGTTCCACCAACCTCAGGGCGTTCCTTGATCTCGGTGAGATGCCGTTGGCTGATCGGTTTCTCAGGAGAGATCAACTCGCCGAGTTTGAACCGCGCTTTCCTTTGGAAGCCGTCTTCTGTGACGGCTGCGCACTGCCGCAGATTTTGATGACCGTTGATCCGAACGTGCTGTTCAGAGACGCCTATCCTTATTACTCGTCCTTCATCGAAACGGTTTTAAGCAATGCGCGCGATTCCGCCCGCGAGATCATGAGCCGCATACCGCTCAGTCAGGATAGCCTGGTCGTCGAGATCGCCAGCAATGATGGCTATTTGCTGAAGAATTTCGTCGAGCATCAGATCCCGGTGCTCGGAATCGATCCCGCCGAAGGACCGGTTGAAGAAGCCCGACGCATCGGCGTTGAAAGCTTGTGCGATTTTTTCGGCGTTGAACTGGCGGGCCGCCTCGTAGCAGCAGGGCGAAAAGCCGATGTGATAATCGGAAACAACGTCCTGGCCCATGTGGCCGACACGAACGGGTTTGTGGCCGGTATTGCGCGGTTTTTAAAGCCGGAGGGGATCGCCGTCATCGAAGCGCCGTATGTCAGAGACCTCATCGACCATTGCGAGTTCGACACGATCTATCACGAACATCTCTGCTATTTTTCAGCGACCGCCTTTGCCAATCTGTTTGAGCGGCACGGCCTCTATCTTAACGATGTTCAACGCCTTCCGATTCATGGCGGCTCACTTCGATACTTCGCTTCCACCAAGTCGAAACCGAGCCAGGCTTTGGTCGATCTCCTGCAAGAGGAAAAGACGCTTGGACTGGATACGTTCGAATATTACCGGGACTTCGCAGTGCGGGTCGACAATGTGCGCGAACGGCTGCGTCAGTTGTTGATCGACCTTCGATCGCAGGGCAAGTCAATTGTCGGATATGGCGCGGCGGCAAAAGGGACAACTCTCATAAACTACGCCGATATCGGTACAGATCTCGTCGAATACGTCGTCGACAAGAACGTCCACAAGCAGGGCTGTTTCATGCCCGGTAAGCGGCAGCCGATCTTCGGACCCGAACGCATACTCTCCGAAACGCCTGATTATGTGTTGCTTTTGGCATGGAACCACGCGCCGGAAATCATGAAGCAGCTGGATGCCTATTCGCAGGCCGGGGGACATTTTATCGTCCCGGTTCCCGAGCCTGCCATCATAGAGACACAAGGATAGACAAACTTGCTCATTCAGGACGACCATCGTGCCACAGAATTGCTGACACCCGCAGCGACAACATGCCCTGGCTGTGGTTCGGCCAACTCCGAGCTTTTCTACTCGGTCGACTCCATTCCGATAAACAGCTGCATTCTGATGCGCTCACGCGACGCCGCGCTGACATATCCCAGAGGGGACATGCGGCTAACGCTGTGCCAGGCATGCGGCTTTGTCTGGAATGCGGCCTTCAACCCTCGACTGATCCAGTATTCCGACGAATACGAAGAGACCCAGGCTTTCTCCGATACGTTCAACAAGTTCCACGCGGCACTCGCCGACACGCTGATCAGGCGTTACAGCCTGGAACACAAGACGATCCTTGAGATCGGGTGCGGAAAAGGCGAGTTCCTCGCGCTGCTCTGCGAGAGGGGCAAAAATCGCGGGATTGGCTTCGATCCCGGCTATCGCGACAGTCGAAACAAGAGCAGTGCGCGCGAGCGGATGGAATTCATCACCGACTTCTATTCGGAAAAATACTCAAGCTATCTGGGCGATCTTGTCTGCTGCAAAATGACCTTGGAACATATAGACCGCGTCAACGACTTTGTCGGCATGGTCCGCCGGGCGATCGCCGATCGCAAAGATACGATCGTATTCTTTCAGATCCCGGAGATGGGCGTCATCTTGCGCGAATGCCGATTCTGGGACGTTTATTACGAACATTGTTCCTATTTCACGCCCGGTTCGCTAAGCCGCCTGTTCCAAAATTGCAACTTCGACGTTCTCAATGTCAGCACCGCATATGATGACCAATATTTGCTGATCGAGTCACGCCCGACTGACGCCGAAGGACGTTTTCTGAACGCACCAGAAGTGGCACCGGAGGCACCGGAAGACGTTGGCCGTTGGGTGGTTATTTTCAAAAAGGAAATTGACCGCAGGCGCGACTATTGGGGCGAGTACTTGCATTCTGCCAGGAAATCCGGGAAGCGCGTTGCCATTTGGGGATCGGGCTCGAAGGCGGTTTCGTTCCTGACCACGCTCGGCCTTGGTGAGGAAATCAGCGCCGTTGTCGATATCAATCCTTATCGGCAGGGGAAGTTCATGCCCGGCACCGGCCATGAGATCATCGCCCCCTCAGCGCTGCAGAAGAATCGACCGGACATTGTTATCATCATGAACGCGATCTATCGCGACGAGATCGAGCTAATGCTGAACGGCATGGGCCTTCATCCCGAGCTGGCGGCTGTTTGAGCGAGCCCAGAAGGCCGCCGATGAACACCTCTTCACCCTCCTGCCCCGTCTGCGCGAGCCACGATCTTGATGCAGTCATTCGGGCAACGCAGGTGCCGACCTTCTGCAACAAACTTCAGCCGACACGTGAAGAGGCGATGGCCGTTACGCGTGGTGACCTTGACATGAGGCTGTGCCGCCAATGTGCGCATTTCTTCAATGCCGCCTTCGATGCGCGACTGATGAACTACGACGAGGGTCACTACGACAATTCGCTGCATGGCTCTGCCGTATTTCGCCGGTATGCGCAGGAACTGGCCAGCAAGCTTGTCGAACGCCATGACCTTCATCGTAAGCAGATTGTTGAAATTGGCTCGGGCAGGGGGGAGTTTCTGAAGCTAATCGCCGATGAGGGAGAGAACTCCACCGTCGGGTTTGAACCAAGCCCTGCTGGCCGCGAGACGCCGGCCACGAATCGCGGTAGCGTGGAGATCGTGCCTTCTTACTTCGGTCCCGCGCACAAGGACAGACGCGCTGATTTCGTCATTTGCCGGCATGTTCTTGAACACATTGAAGCGCCGGTCGAATTCGTCAGGATGGCAAGCGCTTTGTTGGCCGAAAAATCAGGATGCGGGTTTTATTTTGAAGTGCCGAATGCGCTTTACACTCTTCGTGATCTGGGTATCTGGGATCTGATTTACGAGCATATCTCCTATTTCTCACCGGTTTCGGCGAAGCAGGCCTTCCAACGTGCCGGCCTGCAAGATACGACTTTAACGGAGCAGTTCGGGGGGCAGTATCTTGGGATAGAGGGCACGACAAGACGGATCGCCGCAAACGCGGCTGCCTGCGATGCGGACGAAATCGCAGACATTCGTATTTTGGCAAACGGTTTCTGCGGCCGTTTCGAAGCCAAGAAGCAATATTGGCAAAGCCGGCTTGGCACTGCGGCTGAACGCGATCAGACGGTCGTGCTATGGGGCGCCGGCTCGAAGGGCGTCACATTCCTGAACTTCCTAGAGCTTGACCGGGAAGTCGCCTTTATCGTCGACCTCAATCCCGCCAAACATGGACATTTTGTGCCGGGAACGGCACAGCAGATCGTGCCCCCGCAGGCGCTTCAGGACGGGCAACCGGATCTGGTGATTATCATGAATCCGAACTACGCAGCGGAAATCCAGACGCTTCTTGGCAAACTCGGCGTGCAAGCTGAAACTGCTGTCGCTTGACCTGACCGACGCACAGTCGATTTCGCAAGCTCCTAGATATGGTTTCTAGACAGATTGTTCATACTGGATGAGCCTTTAGGCTGTTTGGTGATTGAAGTCATCAGCTTGGAGGACATCCCGCATGAACGCGCACCTAGAGCAGTTTTAACCGATACGGGGTCATTTGACCGGTTTGCCGCGTTTGCTGGCGAGGCATGTTTTCCGCCTTGGTCTGGCCGACCACAAGGCGAGCATAACGAAGTCCAGAAAGCGCGGCAAACC
>CALZIL010000116.1 GCA_945787495.1 uncultured Afifella sp.
GCTCATGGATGCCTGCCCGAACCTGGAGATCATTTCCTCCTTCGGCGTCGGCTATGACGGCGTCGATGCGCAATACGCCAAAAGCCGCGGCATCATCGTCTGCAACACGCCCGACGTCCTCAATGACGAAGTGGCCAATACGGCGATCAGTCTGCTTTTGGCGACGACCCGCCGCATCGTTGCCTATGACCGTTACCTGCGCGATGGCCGTTGGGTGGCGGAGGGCGATCCGCCGCTGACCCGTGGCCTTGCCGGCAAGACTGTCGGCATCCTCGGCCTTGGCCGGATCGGCACGACGATCGCGCAAAAGCTCGCCGTGTTTCACTGCGACATCGTCTATCACGCCCGCAACCGGCGCGACGACCAGCCCTATCGATATTTCGCCGACCTTGTCGAAATGGCCGGTGCCTGCGATGCGATCATCGTCATCACGCCGGGCGGCGCCGGCACCCATCACATCATCAACCGCGCCGTGCTCGACGCGCTCGGCCAGGACGGGACGCTGATCAATGTCGCGCGCGGCTCGGTCGTCGACGAGGAGGCGCTTGTCGCCGCGCTCGCCCAGGGACGTCTGGGCGCCGCCGGCCTTGACGTCTTCGCCAACGAGCCGCACGTGCCTGAAGCGCTGATGGCAATGGACAATGTCGTCCTGCTGCCGCATCAGGGCAGCGCCACAGTGGAGACCCGCCGCGCCATGGGCGACCTCGTGGTCGACAACCTTGCCGCCCATTTCGCCGGCAAGCCGCCCCTGACGCCTGTCTTGTGAGTGCCGGCGAAAGCCGCTGTTCGATTTGCTCGCGTCATCCTCTGATCCTCTTACTGTCATCCTCCTCCCCCGGCTTGCCCCGGGGATCAACCGGAGGATCCAGCACGAAACCCTCCGCCGCCTTGTGGCCCGGAGTGACACGAGAGGTCGGGGCGCCGAAAGACGCGTCCGAAACTTTAAACGTGCGCCTTGCGGCGCCCCGTTGCGGCGGTTTTGGGCTTCCAGTCCTTCACTCTCGAGCCCGGCAAACGGCGAAGCACACCACCACAGCATGGCGCATCGGCCACGACATGGCTCATCGGCGCCGCGCCGCTCGCCTTGGACGGAACCCCCGTCCAGGACGCCGGCCCCGTCCCCGATGGTTCGGTGTGCACACCGGACCTCTCAATGACTGGGCACGGGCAAAATATCATGGGGGAACAGGTGTTGGATAAGTTTATTTTCCCCCCGGCTGGCCGGGGCTTTCAGACGAAGCGCCGGACCTTTCCCCACTTCCGCTTGCAGCGGCCAACCGGACGTAAAAAGCAAGGCTGTGCATGTCACAAAAGTGCCATCACTTCACCAGCCGGTTTCCACGGTACTCCATACCATCATTCCGCGTTGCCTGGCCGGCGCTCTCGACTGACGAGACCGCGGGACCTGCATGGCTCCAGCGGTCGAGCGCCTGCCGGGCCGCCTCGCGAATTTTGCTGTCGCGCTGCGCATTTGCGGCCTGAAGGTAGGACCGGGAAGCCACACTGGCATTCCCTGCGAGAGCATCAATCGCCATCAGGCGCACCTCCTGGTCCGCGTCGTCAGACAGGGTTCGCCCGAGGCTATGGGCAGCAAGATCGCCGCCAAGGACGCCCAGGGCCCGGACGGCCTGGACGCGGACCGAGGTCTCCTCATCCGCCAGGACCAGATCCAGCAAAGCGGCTGCGCGGTCGCCGCCGATCTTGCCCAGCGCGGCTACCACCTGACCGCGCACGACCGGATCGTCGTCACGGTCCAGGACCTCGGCTGCCAGGGCGACCGCGACGTCCGGCTCCAGCCGCGTCAGTCTTCTGACGGCAACGATGCGCACCCCGCGGTCCACATGGGTGAGCCGGCTCGAAATCCATTTCTCGATTTCGGCCTGCGACGGCTCGTCGATTTCCGGCTGCGATGGCTCATCGACGATTGTTGCCTCAGAGAGCAGCATTTCCCTGCTGCCGCTGTCGACGCCTGTATCGTCGCGCAGCAGCACCAGACGGTCCGGATCTCCGGTGCCGCCGTAGAACATGACAAACGAAGTCCCGCCGAGCAGGCGTCGGAGACCCTCCTCCAAGGCAAGGGCGGAGAAGGACCGGCTGACCAGGGCGCTGTGATCTCCCTTGGCGACGACATCGAAGCCGGCATTTTCACCGATGGCGCGCAGGACGTCATTCAGGGGCACATCTTGGGCTTGAAGCGTCAGCCGCCCATCGCGGAATTCGACCTGCAGGTCTTGCGTTGCGGTCACCGGAGGTTCACCGGCCACTGCACCGTGAAAATCCCAGGCAACCATCGTGGCAGCCAGCAACAAGGCCACCGTCCAGGCGCGGCAGGCAACAAACGGTTCCCGGAAATCCAGCATGGCCTGTCTCTTAACTCTCATTCACGGCCGGTCTTGCGAACACAAACACCGAAAAAATTGCCTCTCCGCCCATCGACGATTGCCAGGGCCTATCCAAACGGCGGCAAAAGGGTGATGCTGCGACACCACCCTTTTGCGCTTTGACCGGAAGCTGCCGAGAAACGTCAGCAGCTCTCGCCGCTTTTACTTCACCGCCTGGTTCCCGCGGAACGCCATGCCATCTTCCCATTTGCCTTTGCCCTTGCCCTTGTCGGTTCCGTTGACCGCCGAGGTGGTCATCGCAAAGGTGAGCACGGCGTGGGCCACCGCGTCGCTCATCTGGTCCAGCGCCTCCAGACTGATATTGTCGAAAGTGTCGCAGGCCAGATGATAGCAGGGATCATACTGTTCGCCGGCTGTGCCGCCGTAGATTGCGGCCTGTTCGTCAGTCTTGATGCCTTCCGCCCCGGTAAACAGCCCGCCGGCGGGAATGCCGACGGCGATGAAGGGCCCATAATCGGAACGGCCGTCGAAGGCCGTCGGCTCGGTCGGCAGGCCTTGCTCGCCGAAATGGTCGAGGAAAACGCTCTCGATGTTCTTCGACCCGTTCGGCCCGGCTAGCGGCGTGTCGCTGCCATTGCCGTCATAGACGAAGCGTACGAAGTTCGGTGAGCCGATCATGTCGAAGTTCAGGTTGAGCGCGATGTCCTTGATATCGCGCGCCGACAGGTTGTCGACATAGAACTGTGAGCCAACGAGCCCCGATTCTTCAGCACCCCACCAGGCAAAGCGAACCTTGTTGCGGGGTTGGATGTCGAGTTCGGCCATCTGCAGGGCAATTTCCAGGATCGCGGCAGAGCCGCTGCCGTTGTCCTGGATGCCGGGGCCTTGCGGCACCGAATCCAGATGCGCACCGACCACCACCACGCGGTCGTCACGGCCACCCGGGGTCTCGGCGATGACGTTTGTAGTGGTAACAAGCTCTCGGATAACATTAGCGTCCATGTGAAGTTCGAGACCAGAGGTTGCCGCCCACTCTTCGCCGAGGTCGGTGGTGGCAAAAAACACCGGGATGCCGCCGGTATAATCGGCCGACAGTGTTGCATTGATCAGACCCGTGCGGTCATCGGTGTTGCCCTGGTTGAAAATGATGGCACCAATGGCCCCCGCATCGGCGGCGTTCTCCGCCTTCAGCTGGAAGGTGCAGGCGCCGCGCTGGATCAGGGCGATATCGCCGGCGGGAAAACCGATAAAATCGTCCGCTTCGCAGCCGCTCGTCGACGCGTTGCCAAGACCGAGGTCAAGATCCACAGCGGTCACCAACCCGGTGACGTTGCCAGGCTCGCTTTGAGACATAACGTTGAAATCCGTGTCTTCGACATAGGTCACTAACCCCGGCGCTGTCTGCTCAAGCGTGGAGGGACCAAGGATATCAAAACTCACGAAGTCGAAAGCCTGTGATGTGACCTGGTATCCGGCAGCCAGCATTTGTTCAGCGACGTAGGCCACCGACTCGTCATAACCCGATGTCCCCGCAAGACGGACTCCGCCGTTTGCGTCGGCTACATCTTGAAAGGCTTGCTGGTGTACTCTGACACCCTCGACCGTCACGGCCTCCCGCAGTGCCGCGGTATCGATTTTGACGGCACCGATCACGGGACCGAGTGTGACTGTCGTAAATATCATCGCGGTGCCGGCGATGCCGACGGATGAGGCGATTGCCCTTTTCATATTGACCTCCCATGTTGACGCAATTGTTAATTCTCAAGTCATCGAGATTTTCCAAAAAAGCACGTCAAGGTGGCGGGAAAACGGCCGTGCAGTCTGTGGTAGAGGGCGATTCAGGGCTTGGTTCGCATTTCGCATGGCGAAATCCCTTTAGGGCAAGTGCTGTCAAAAAGGAGCCCGCCGAAACGCCGGCGGGCCCTGACTTTTTTTGCAGGATCTCTACGGCCTCATGGGAGCGGCTCGCGCTAGCGATCTGGATGCCCCCGCTCTGCGATCGGTTGAGAAAAACAGTGACGCGCTGGCGGCGCCCCTCAGGCGGCGTCGGCATGCACCGTATTGCTGTCCGGCGCCATGATCGTGCCACCGCCCAGAACGCGGGCTTCGCTGTCATCGCCATCATAAAGCACGCAAGCCTGCCCCGGCGCGACGCCGGACTCGCCATCGTTCAGGCTGACACTCACACCGCTTTCGTCCCATGTCAGTTCCGCCGCGACCGGTGGCCGGGTTGAGCGCACCCGGGCAAAAACCGGCAGGCCCTGCCCGGCCTGCCTGGCGGCAGTCCGGCCGCCGATCCAGTTGAAATCGCGAAGGGCGACCCGCCGGACCGCCAGCGCCTCACGCGGTCCCACGACGACACGGGCGGCATCGGCGTCGATGCGCACGACATAAAGCGGCTCGGCGGCGGCGATCCCCAGACCCTTGCGCTGGCCGATCGTGTAACGGACAACGCCGTCATGGCGGCCAAGGACACTGCCATCGACATGGACGATCTCACCGGGCTCCGCCGCGCCGGGCTTTAATTTCTCGATGACGTCGGAATAACGGCCCTGCGGCACAAAGCAGATATCCTGGCTGTCCTGCTTGTCGGCGACGCTCAGGCCGAAGTCCCGGGCCAGCGCCCGCGTTTGCGCCTTGCTCAGATCGCCAAGCGGAAAGCGCAGGAAATCGAGCTGCGCCTGCGTCGTGGCGAACAGGAAATAGCTCTGGTCGCGATCCAGGTCGACGGGACGGTAAAGCGCCCGCCTTTCTTCCACCACGCGCGAGCGGACATAATGACCGGTGACCATGGCGACCGCGCCAAGCTCTTCGGCCGTGGTCAGCAGGTCGGCGAACTTGACGGTCTGGTTGCAGGCCACGCACGGGATCGGCGTTTCGCCGGACAGATAGGATTCGGCAAACGGCTCGATCACCGCTTCCTTGAAGCGGGCTTCGTAATCGAGCACGTAATGGGGCATGCCGAGCGCTTCGGCGACGCGGCGGGCATCGTGAATATCCTGGCCGGCGCAACAGGCGCCCGACCGGTGCACGGCCGCACCGTGATCGTAAAGCTGCAGGGTGATGCCGACGGCATCATAGCCGGCCTGGCTGACCAGCCCGGCGACGACCGAGGAATCGACGCCACCGGACATGGCGACGACGACGCGCGTCTTCGCCCGGTCTCCCGGCAATCCGAGGTCGATGTCGATCGTCATAATTCGTCCTGTCAGAAGTCCGATATATACGGCCAAGGCAATGATGCGGCAAGCATCTAACCCTTACAAACTCTTAAGGATTCGTGGTCGATCGGCTTAGGTGAATTTTAAGGCGCAGCGCTTACAAAGCCATCATGTTGTTCAGTTCTGTGTGTGAGTAATCCAATGGCCGAACACATTCGACCGCGTGTAAAGTACGTTATCGGACCCGATGGCAGCCCGCTGACCATCGCTGATCTGCCGCCGCCATCGACGCGGCGCTGGGTGATCCGCCGCAAGGCAGAAGTGGTGGCGGCCGTACGCGGCGGCCTGCTCAGCCTGGAGGAAGCCTGCGAGCGCTATACGCTGACGGTGGAGGAATTTCTCAACTGGCAGATGTCGATCGACCGGCACGGTTTGGCCGGCCTGCGCACGACGCGCATCCAGCAATACCGGACCTGACCTTGATCAGTCGGCCGCCGCGCGCTTTTTGATCAACGCCGCGGTGACCGCCGAAAGCAGCGCCGCGCCCGCATAGAACCAAAGACCCGGCAGCGCCGCCGCACTGGCCAGTCCGCTGGTCTTGGCGGCAAAGACGGCAAGCGCCACGACCAGCACATCCATCATCGACCACTTTGACAACAGCCCGACGCGCCCGACCAGTTCGGCGCGGTGCGGCGCATAGGCAGCTTCGTGCAGCACGGCAAGCTTGAGCGCCGGAAAAAGCACCGAAAACAACCCGACAACTGCGGCCAGAAGCCAGTCCCCCTCCGTCCAGAGTCCGGCGACGATGGCCACCAGCGACGGCCGCTCGGTCAGAACGAACAACCTTTCAAATTCGGCGATCGGCAGCACAAGGCCGAAGCCGAACGATAGTGTCGCGGCAAAAAGGATCAGCGGCATCGGTACATGGGTGGTTCGTGTGACCTGTCAGGACGAAGAAAAACTGGCACGGTGCGTGCGAAACCGACTATGGCAGGGATTATGACAACAGGCACCCATGATTATGTCGACGACCCGCGCAACGCGGACATCCTGATTTCCGTCAATGGCGATCTCGTGCCGCGCGGTGAGGCTGTCGTCTCGGTCTTCGATTCCGGCTTTGTGCTCGGCGACGGCGTCTGGGAGGGGCTGCGCGTCGCCAAGGGCGGCATCGTCTTTCTTGGCGCCCATCTGGACCGTCTCTATGAGGGCGCCAAGGCGCTCGACATGGATATCGGCCTCAGCCGCGACGCCCTCACCAAACGTCTTATCGACTGTCTCAATGCCAACCACATGAGCGATGGCGTGCATATCCGCGCGATGGTCACCCGCGGCGTCAAGCGGACGCCCTACCAGGATCCGCGCATGACCGTCGGTCCGGCGACAATCGTCATTATCCCGGAATACAAGACTCCGCAGCCGGACGTGATCGCCGCCGGCATTCGGCTTTTTACCGTCCATGTCCGCCGCACCGGCCCGGCCGAGCAGGACCAGAAGATCAACTCCCATTCCAAGCTGAACTGCATCCTCGCCTGCATCCAGGCCACCAAGGCCGGCGCTGACGAGGCGCTGATGCTCGATCCGGACGGCTTCGTCGCGACCTGCAACTCAACGCACTTCTTTATCGTCCGCGGCGGCGAGATATGGACCTCGACCGGCGATTACTGTCTTGGCGGCATCACCCGCGGCGCGGTCATCACCGCTGCCCGCGAGGCCGGGCTGACGGTGCGCGAAAAGCGCTTTTCGCTGACCGACGTCTATGGCGCCCAAGAGGCCTTCGTCACCGGAACCTTTGCCGGGCTGTGTCCGGTGCGTGAGATCGACGGGCGCATCCTCGGCGAGGCGCATGCCGATGACAAAACCGGCGCCCTGCCCGGTCCGGTCGTCAAACGGCTGACCGCGCTTTACAAGGATCTTGTCAGCCGTTCGCTCACGCCGATCGGACGTTGAAGGTCATGGAAAGGAACGGAGACACCATCCGCATCGCCATGTGGTCCGGCCCGCGCAACATCTCCACCGCGATGATGCGATCCTTTGCCAGCCGGCCCGATTGCGCCGTTATCGACGAGCCGTTCTATGCCGCCTTCCTGGCGATAAGCGGCCTCGCCCACCCGATGCGCGAAACCATTCTGGCCAGCCACGAAAACGACTGGCGCTCCGTCGCCAACAGCCTGACCGGTCCTGCCCCGGACGATTGCCACGTCTTTTACCAGAAACACATGACCCACCATATGCTGCCTGAGATCGGCCGCGACTGGATGCGCCATTGCCGCCATGCCTTCCTGATCCGCCACCCGGCCAGGGTTCTTGCCTCTTACGCCCGCAAGCGCGATGCCGTGACATTCGCCGATATCGGATTTGCCGAGCAATGGGAGTTGTTCCGGGTCGCCCGGGATCTGACCGGCGAAGCGCCGCCGGTTGTCGACGCCGACCGGCTGCTGGCCGATCCGCGAGCTGTTCTGGACAGCCTGTGTACGGCCCTGGGTCTTGCCTTTGACGCGCGGATGCTCTCCTGGCCGCCTGGCCTGCGTGCCACCGACGGTGTCTGGGCGCAGCATTGGTATGATGCGGTTGCCGGCTCCACCGGTTTTGAAGCGGCCCGGCCGGCGCCAGTCCTGACCGAGCCGGCCTTGCAGGCGATCGAAGCGCAAGCGCTGCCGATTTACGACAAGCTCGCCGCGCACGCTTTGAAGGGCTGAACGGGGGAAAGGTTGAAACCGGGCGACCATGCCGGCTTGTGTGGCCGGCAAGCCTGGGAAAATTCGAAAGGGTTGGAGTTTTAGGCCGCCGAACCGGCGGCCTGTTCGTCGCTCAAGCCAAGGACCTCGCCAGTCTCGCGCTCATGCCGGTCCTGTTCGTGCGCCAGTTCCGCTTGTGCCAGATCCAGCGCCGCCGTAGCCGTATCAAGCTGACTTTGCAAATCAGCAACCGACGTTTTCAGGTTCTCGCGCCGCTGCGCAGCCGCGCGGGCGAATGTCGAATAGGCAAAATGATTTTCGTCCTCGATACCGGTGCGCCGGTGCTCGGCGGCAATCTCATGATCGAGATCACCGATCATGCGGCTGAATTCCTCGATCATCGATTCGATCTGCCCGACATGCCGTTGCTTGTCTTCGATCTCGAACCGCTTCGAACGGATATTGTTTTCTCGCGACTTCATAACGCCCTACTCCTAAAACCACATTTTTTCGCCCCGGCAGCCTTCCCGTGCAAAGGCGGTAACCTTTCGTTTACGGGTAGGGTTAATGATGCACGGGAGGACTTAAGGTCGGGTAAATCCGTTGGGATCATTTTCCGGTCGTTCTCATGGGGCTTTTTGGAGGCCGGTTTCGGTCTCGGGAATGGGGAAACTTAAGCAATCGGCTCGTGCGCGCGCCGGAGATCAGGATGGAATGAACAGATCATGTCGCGGCTCTATTTTGTCTATTGGCATCGCGAATCAGACTCTGTTAACCATTGTGAAATAGCGTGTGCGTCGAGTTTGCCTGCTCAATTCGTATCGCCCGTGCGTTCTGGCTCCTCGGGCGGCAACAGAGCTAGAAGGGGATTGGTATGCGGGTTCTTCTGATTGAAGACGACAGCGCCACCGCACAAAGCATCGAACTGATGCTCAAGTCGGAAAATTATAACGTTTACACCACCGATCTCGGCGAAGAGGGCATCGACCTCGGCAAGCTGTATGATTACGACATCATCTTGCTGGATCTGAACCTGCCGGACATGTCCGGTTACGAGGTCTTAAAGGATCTGCGTGTCGCCAAGGTCAAGACACCGATTCTCATCCTGTCCGGCCTTGGCGCCATTGAGGACAAGGTCCGCGGTCTCGGTTTCGGCGCTGACGATTATATGACCAA
>CALZIL010000117.1 GCA_945787495.1 uncultured Afifella sp.
GACGACAAGACCGAGTGACAGTGCCGCCTGATCGAAACAGACCCAATCCACGCCGTTCGGCAAGAGGATGGCGACGCGGTCTCCTCGTTCCAGATGCTCGCCTGAAAAGGCTGCGCACCAGCGCGCGACGCGTTCGCCGATCTCGCTCCATG
This sequence comes from uncultured Afifella sp., assembly GCA_945787495.1. GTDB lineage: Bacteria > Pseudomonadota > Alphaproteobacteria > Rhizobiales > Afifellaceae > CALZIL01. The sequence goes on from CALZIL010000117.1 coordinate 153, forward strand.
TGTAGTCGTGCCATTGATCATCCGCCGGGTCATATTGCCGGTAGGCAGCGCGTTCGGGCGTCCGCGCAACACGAATCTGAAACAGATCCGGAAGCGTTTGCGCCTCGGTGCCGGTAATGTGGGTCATTGCGAGCATTCTCCGCTCCGCATCCCGATTCTACCCCCGTTAAGGCCGACTCTCAATGAACGTCCGGATGCCGGCCTCTATTCTCGCCATAGCGGACGCGGCATTCGATCCCGCTCCTCAAGCAGTGTCCGGACTGCCTGCCAAAGCTTGAAAACGCCGGAAATACCGGTGAATTGAAGCTCCACATGCTTCAGGCTGTCGACGATGAACAAACGGTTCTGATTGCCATGCGAGGCGGCGGCGAGAGCGATGCTTTCCGTGTGGGGTATCAACAGATCGTCCCGGCCATGGACCAGAATAAGACGCGCTTTCAGATCGCCGAAATCCCGGGCGCTGAGATCGAGGGCTTGCAATTGCGACAGGACGGGGCCGGGCAGGTTGGCAATCAATCCGGGCACGTTTTCCGGATCGGTATTGGCCAGCAATGCATGGATTTTACGGCCTTCCGCGCCCAATTGGGCCAGGTAACCTGAGATATCGGCATCGGCATCGGCGAGTTTCATATCGGCAATCGCTGTGAGATTGCGGCGGTCGTCCGGATTATTGAGCCAAGCGGCGCAGCTGTGGATGAATACCCAGGTCGCATAGGCGCTGGGCGCTGATTTGCTCCACGGGCTGCCGGCATCCCGGCGGAAATGGCCCGTGGTCAGATAGGTAACCGCCGTCTCGATGCTGAAATAAGGGCCGACGGCATAGACGAAGCGGACGCTTTGCCGGGCCTCATCGGCCATCGCCGCCAGCAATGCAGGCCCGGCGGCATAGGAAATGGCAATCATGCCGACCGAAGCCTGCCTGCCGACGCCGGTGCGCGAGGCGACATAGTGGACTGCCCGGACAAGTGCCGCAGCATCTTGCGAGTTGACATTGAGCTGCCGCAGATTGACGAGATCAGGGACGAAAACCAGGAAACGGGCGCGCGCCAGCGTATCGGCGAAAGCGACCATGCGGGGATCGTCCTTACCCAGCCTGACGACACCGGGGACGAGAACCGTGGCCGCCTCGGCGGTGTCATTGCCACCCGGCCAGTAAACGTCAGCCGTATATACACGGCCCTCGAACGCATAGCCTATCGTTTTGCGAACCGGCGGCGCGGTTGCCGCCTTCAATCGGCTTTCGCCGGGTCCGGCGGCGATATCCGCGACGACGAACAGCGCCTCAATGCTACGCGGCGGCGAACACGCCGCTTGCAGCAGCACGGCGAGAACCGCAACCAGTGTCCGTAGCCCGCTTCGCATTTCAAAGAGCCCTCTTGCGGTCTTTGTCCGCAGCGCCCGCCACTTCGCGCCCGGAAAAAGCAGCCAACCCCTCCTGCCGCAGCCGCTCACCCTGCCCCTCGTAACGCGGCGAGAAATGAAACTGTTCGAAGCGGCGCACATCGGCGCGCCGGGCGACCTCCCCGGCCTGTCTCGCCGTAAGGTGCATTTTCCCTTCGGCGATATCGGCGTCTTCGTGAAGGAACGGCGATTCGATGAACAGCAGGTCGGAGCGGTCGACGAGATCGATGATCCTGCTGACATTGCCCGGCGTGTAGCCGGCGTCGGTAACATAGGATACCTTCTGTCCGGGCGTTATCTTCAGCAGCCTTTTGCGCAGCACATGCAGCGGGTGAATCGCCTCCCGCATCTCGCCGTTTTCGCGCCATTGCACGGTGATTTCGGTATCGTCAGGATCGCCGCGCATCACCGCCTGTTTCAGCTCGCGCAGCCACGATCCAACGCCGAGCCCCATATCGGCAACTTCGTTGCGCCAGACATTGAAGTGTTTTTTCTCCTCCACCGAAAACGCCAGGCAGGGAATGCGGTGATCAAGCCGGGCGGCGCGGACAATGAGATTGGCTTCATCAAGCAGGACGCCGCCGGTGACCGCACGCACCGGCAGAACCTCGCCTGTAAAACCGCTGCTGAACCGGAACCGAGTCGTCTGCAACCTGTCGCCGGCATACTCATGCGCATCGATGCAAAGATCGGCGGCGCTTTCGCCCGCCAGGTTCCAGCTATAGGCGGCGAGCTTGTGCTCCAGCTTGCCGATGAACCCGGCGGGGCCCGTCACGTGGATGCGCTTGGGCCGGCCGAGCAAGACCCGCAGCAAGCGGTCAAAGCCACAGAAATGGTCCATATGAGCATGACTGACGAAGGCATGTGTGACGCGCAGCAGCTTGCGCGATGACATTGCGCCAAGGTCGCCGAGATCGAGCAGAAGCGCGCGCCGGTCATGGAGGAAATCAACATAGACCCCGGGATCGCCGAACGGATCGTTGATCAGTTCCGGGTGCATGAGCGGGGTCATCGGTGTCGTCCCCGCGCGCTCAGTTTTCCTGCCTTTCCGGTTTTGCGATAGACCGGCAATCCCACCGTGAGGCGCTCAAACCCAAGGGCCTGGCCCGGAAGGGATTCATGCCCGCCGATCACCAGATAGCCGGCGAAACGCAGCCTTGCTTCGAGGTCTGAAAAGACCGCTTTCTGGGCGGCATCGTCGAAATAAGTGAAGGCCGTATTGCGGCACAGGATCAGATCGAACGGACCGTCGGGCAGACCTTGACGAATGTCGGCTTTTTCCAGGTTCACACTGCGGCGAAACGCCTCGCGCAGACAATAAAGTCCATCGATAGGCTCAAAGCCGTTCTCACGCAGATCGGACGGCAGGTGCTTGAGCGATCCGGCCGCGTAGCAGCCGCTCTTGGCACGGGAGAGCATGGTGTCATCGACATCGATTGCGGTGATTTCGAGCGCCACGCCGGGAAAGGCCTTTGCCAGCCGCAGCGTCCAGATCAGAGCGATCGTGTAGGGCTCCTCGCCTGACGCGCAGCCGGCCGAGAGCACCCGCAGCACCTTGCCTTTCCGCGACTGCGCCGCTTGCGCGCAGGCCGGCAGAACCTCGCCGGCCAGGAAATCATAGACGGCCTTGTCCCGGTAGAACCGGGAGATTGGGATCCGGCACATGTCTTCGAGGCGACGCCATTCGGACCGATCGGTTTCGAGCCTGTCGCGATAGGCGGCAAGGTTGGGCAGCTTGAGATCGCGAATCCTGCGGGTCAGTCTTTTACGCACCGTGCCGCGCACCTTGCGGAAACCGGCCCAGCGAAGGCCCAGTTTCGGCAGACACCACTGAAGGAAACGGACAAGCTCCGGATCGTTCATAAGCGGCTTGTTCATCCGCGCCAGTCTAGCAACCTGGTCGCGGCGCGGCATGACCTGCGTCAACAAACGTCCAATTGTCGCGGCCATTGCCGCAATTTCGGCAGCCCTCGTAAAGTTGACGGAGGTCAATGCTCCGCCCCCTGATTTCGTGTGAAATAATTTGATTGCGTTCGTGTGACGAACAGCGCCACGGGAAATGCCGGCTAGGCACGCCGATGGCTACAGCGGGAATTCCCGGGCGCGTCCGAACGAGCAAGTCGATGATTGGACAGACCGGATTCAAGCTATCGAGGCTTGCAGCGTCGATTCTGATCCTCGCTGCCAGCCTGCATTGGGCCTTGCAATGGCAGGCGAGCGCGCAGAACGCCGGCACGGCCCTGCTGGTTGAGCTTGACGGCGCGATCGGTCCGGCAGCCAGCGACTATGTGACGCGCGCACTCAAAACAGCCCAGGAAACGAACGCCAAAATCGTCATATTGCGCATCGATACGCCAGGCGGCCTGGACACCTCAACGCGCGATATCATCCGCGACATCCTCGCCTCGCCTATCCCCGTCGTCGGCTATGTGGCGCCCAGCGGCGCACGGGCGGCAAGCGCCGGCACCTATATCCTTTATGCCTGCCACGTCGCTGCAATGGCGCCGGGAACGAATGTCGGTGCCGCCACGCCGATCCAGATCGGCGGCGGTTTCCCGAAACTTCCGGCATCAGAGGAGGATAAGGAGAAAGAAGCCCCCGAACACCCAACATTGGAGGACAAGATAATCAGCGACAGCGTTGCCTATATCCGCAGCCTTGCGCAAATGCGTGGGCGCAACGTTGAGTGGGCCGAACAGGCGGTCAGGGAGGCCGCGAGCATTAGCGCCGAAGACGCTCTTGCAAAGCAGGTTATCGAAATCCTGGCGACGAACGTCTCCGATCTCCTGATCCAACTTGACGGCCGGACGGTGGAAGCGGCGTTCGGCGTTCAAACCGTTGCCACGCAAGGGCTGGCGATCAGCCTGCATGAGCCCGATTGGCGCACGCGCCTGCTGGCCGTGATCACCAATCCGAATATTGCCTATATCCTGATGCTGATCGGCATTTACGGGCTGATATTGGAGTTCTACAGCCCCGGTGCGATCATCCCAGGTGTCGTCGGTGCGATCTGCCTGTTCCTGGCGCTTTATGCATTCAACGTCCTGCCGGTCAATTACGCCGGTCTTGCCCTGCTCATTCTCGGCGTCTCGCTGATGGTCATGGAAGCCTTCGTGCCGAGTTTCGGCGCGCTTGGCCTGGGCGGCGCAGCGGCCTTCGTTCTCGGTTCGATCATGCTGCTCGACATCGAGGCGCCCGGCTTCCAGGTATCGCCGGTTCTCGTCGGTTCGGTGGCGATGGTCAGTTCAGGCCTGTTCCTGTTCATCATGATGATGCTGATGCGGGCTCGCCAGCGCCTTGTTGTGACCGGACCGGAGGAATTGCTGCACAGCCGCGCCAAGGTGATCGAATGGCGCGGCAGCCAGGGGCGCGTCCGCGTTCACGGCGAACTGTGGAAGGCGCGGGCGGAGGATCGGCTCAAAACCGGAGCGATCGTCGATGTGACCGACATCGACGGTCTGACGCTCGTGGTTTCACCGCAAAAAGAGGAGTCCGTCCAATGACCGAGATTCTCGACCAGTCATGGATCATCATTTTCCTCGTTCCCGCCTTCATCGTTCTCTACTCCATCAACATCCTGCGCGAATACGAGCGCGGGGTCGTTTTCCTGCTTGGCCGCTTCTGGAAGGTCAAAGGTCCCGGCCTGGTCATTGTCATCCCCATCATCCAGCAGATCGTCAGGGTGGATCTTCGCACCCGCGTGCTTGACGTTCCCCAGCAGGACGTGATCTCGCGCGACAATGTTTCGGTGAAGGTCAACGCCGTCGTCTATTTTCGCGCCATCGATGCGCAAAGGGCGATCATTCAGGTGGAAGACTTCATGGCCGCGACCAGCCAGCTGGCGCAAACCACTCTACGTTCGGTGCTCGGCCAGCACGAGCTTGACGAAATGTTGGCCTCGCGCGAACAGCTTAACGCGGATATCCAGCGCATCCTGGATGAACAGACTGATGCCTGGGGCATCAAGGTCTCTAATGTCGAACTCAAGCATGTCGACCTAGATGACCGGATGATCCGCGCAATTGCCAAGCAAGCGGAGGCGGAACGGTTACGGCGGGCCAAGGTCATCGACGCGGAAGGCGAGTACCAGGCCGCCGAGAAATTCCTGCAGGCAGCGGAGATCCTGACGAAAAGGACCGAGGCCATGCAGCTGCGATATCTGACGACGCTTCAAACGATCGCCAGCGATCGCAGCAACACCATCGTCTTCCCGCTGCCGCTGGAGATGGTTGGCAAACTGGCCGAAAAGCAAGCCTGATCGTATCAGGTTTATGGTGTTCGTATGCCTGAGGGATTTTCAGTCAGGATTCGACCGCAATCTCGTTGATCACGTCGTCGACGCCAAAGACATACCAGGCGTCCCGTTCGGCCATGTCACGCTCCCCCTTAGACGGTACCAGACCGGTCAGCCGCACGATGCGGTTGCGCACGCCGACGCGGATCTGACTTGCGTTCACGAAAGGATCCTTTTTGAGCGCAATGCGCACACCCTCCTCGATCGACTGCGGTGAATCGATACCCGATTCCGGCACGGCCATTCCGTTGATCACATCACGCGAACCGGGCACCCACCACGCCAGCACGCCGGCAAGCCGTTTGGTACTGAACCCCGGCGCGCTGCCATTGAGCGTGACGATTCCATCATCAACCTCATAGTCAAGATCACCGATCGGCTCAGGTGGCGAGGAAATGCGCGCTGGCGCGGCGCCTTTCAACTCCGTGATTTCAAGCCCGGTGAATGACGGCTCCTGGACAAAGGCATTGCGCAGATGCGCGCGGATGTCCGCATCGCCCATCGTCTGGGCCGGCCGGACATGCAGACGGTCGACAATCAGGTCGACGCCCGGCAATGCACCGATACGCTCCAGCGACAGCTTTTTGGCGGCGACGCTTTCAACCTCGCCTTCGACGACCAGGCTGTCGTCTTCGGTAAATGCCACGCGATCGAGCCGAAAGCCGGAGCCGATTCTCGGCTCGCTTTGAAGGGCGGCCCGGACGGCACTCTTGATATCGCTTTCAGCCGGCACGTAAGAATCTCCAGGGTTTACGGCAATGACCGGAGGCGCCGTGCTCAATAAATCCGCAAAATAAACTTAGTCGCCAAGGCGAAAGGCCGCGTTGACCGGCGTCAATTTGCGGCACATCAATTTCTGGCATGGTCTGTGACGTTATCATGACGATTTCCGCCTCCCGCATCGGCGCGATAAGGCGGAAAAGACCAGGTGCAGTCGCATGAACAAGCAGCACCAGTTCAATATCGGCTACGTCATCGCCGTGTTCCTGATGATCGCGGCATTCCAGCTCTGGCTCGGTGCGCGCGAGATCGTTCAGATTCCCTATAGCGAATTCCGCACCCTTCTTGACCAAAACCAGTTAGCGGAAGTGACGGTCACCGACACGCGGATCGAAGGCAAATTCACCACGCCGCGGGACGGTAAATCGTACTTTGTCACCAACCGCGTGGAGCCCGGAATTGCCGAAGAACTGGAAGACGCGGGCGTCGAATTCTCGGGCGCACCGGAGGCCAACTGGCTGACAACCCTTTTGTCCTGGGTTCTGCCGATGCTTGTGTTCTTCGGCCTGTGGATGATGGTCTTTCGCGGATTCGCCGAAAGACAGGGCGTCGGCGGGCTGATGAATGTCGGCAAGTCCAGGGCCAAGGTCTATGTGGAGACCGAAACCGGCGTCACTTTTGCCGATGTCGCCGGCGTCGATGAAGCGAAAATGGAGCTTCAGGAAGTCGTCGCGTTCCTGAAGGACAAGGAGAAATACGAGCGGCTTGGCGCCCATGTGCCCAAGGGCATCCTGCTTGTCGGTCCGCCCGGCACCGGCAAGACGCTTCTCGCCCGGGCAGTCGCCGGCGAGGCCGGTGTGCCGTTCTTTTCCATCTCCGGTTCCGAATTCGTCGAGATGTTCGTCGGTGTCGGTGCGGCGCGGGTCCGCGATCTTTTCGAACAGGCGCGCAAGGCCGCGCCGTGCATCATTTTCGTTGACGAACTCGATGCCCTTGGGCGCGCCCGCAGCGCCATGGGTGGTCTGGGCGGCCATGATGAAAAGGAGCAGACGCTCAACCAGCTTCTGGCCGAACTCGACGGCTTCGATCCAAGGATCGGCATCGTGCTTCTGGCGGCAACGAACCGGCCGGAAATTCTTGACCCGGCACTTCTGCGCGCCGGGCGTTTCGACCGCCGCGTCGTCGTCGACCGCCCGGACCGCACCGGACGAGCCGCCATTCTTCGAGTCCATCTGGCGAAGATCACCGAGGCTGACGATCTTGATCCCGATGAGATCGCCGGTATCACCGCCGGCTTTACCGGCGCCGATCTTGCCAATCTTGTCAATGAGGCGGCAATTATCGCGACCCGGCGTGTCGGCGATGTCGTCACAATGAATGATTTCACACAAGCCGTGGAGCGGATCGTCGCCGGCTCCGAACAGAAAAGCAAATTGCTCAACCCGAAGGAACGCGAACGCGTCGCCTACCACGAAATGGGCCACGCACTGGTAGCGGCGTCGCTGCCCGGCACCGATCCGATCCACAAGGTCTCCATCATTCCGCGCTCGATCGGCGCGCTCGGCTACACCATGCAGCGGCCGACGGAGGACCGTTTCCTGATCACCACCAGGGAACTGAAAGACCGGATGGTCGTTCTTCTTGCCGGCCGCGCGGCGGAAGACCTCACCTTCGGCGAATTTTCCACCGGCGCGGCCGACGATCTCGCCAAGGTGACCGATGTCGCACGGCAGATCGTGACCCGCTTCGGCATGTCGTGTGAAGGAAAAGGACTATTCGGAGGCGACCGCCCGCGAGGTCGATCTCGCGGTACGCCAGCTCATTGACGACGCCTATGGACAGGCAAAGGCGATCCTGGAAAAGCGCTCAAAGGACCTGAAGAACGGTGCAGAGCTTCTGCTGAAAAACGAAACCATCACGCCGGACGACTTTCCACCGCTTCGCCCGGCCGATAGTGCGAAAGAGGTCGCCGAATAGCCGCCGGCACGGGTGCTGCGCCTCAAGCTTCGTCGGTGATGAAAATATGACAACCGGTCTGCTCGGCGAGCCCGGCGTAATCGGCAATGTCGTGCCGTGCGATCACCAAAAGACCGCAGGCGAATGCGTGAGGCAACTTCGTGCCATCCGCGGTGACCAGTTCGATACGGTGCGGCGTTGTCAGGCCAACAGCTTGCTCAACCACTCTCGCCTGCTCTGCCTTTGACCGGGCAAGCACGACCAACGGCTGGCCGAACTCCTCGGCCAATCGATCGGCATAGGCCAGAGCGCGCTCATCGGCAGTCGCAACGACAGGTCCGTGGATCGGCTGGCCGGTTCGAAGCAGAAAAACCGGCGACGCGGCCGGGACCGAGCCGACAAGCTCTGCCAGCTGCCGCTCAAGCATTCGCGGGTGTCCGTCGCCGTCAAGCGTCGCTATCACCAGTCCCTGCTTTCGGCACAATTGCGCCACGGCATCCAGGACGGGCGCGGTGATCGTTTCGAAAGACCATTGCAGCCGCCGCGCCGCCGCGCGCGCCGCCAAGGCCTTTTTGGTGGCACCGGCATGAACGGCGAGCGCGCGCTCCATCATCTCCGGTTCCAGCGGTTCCAGCGCGCCTGTTTTCACGTCGATTCGCCGCGTAAAGGACAGCGCGGCCAGATTGATCAGATCCCGATCCTTGACAAAATGACCGCTCAGTTCCGCTCCGAAACTGGCAGCCAGACGCGTTGCGATGTCGACCACTTCATCCGGCCGGTCCATCGGCCGCACGGCGACGAGAACACGTTCGATCAAGATCGCCGTCCGATCGGTCATGAACTTTTATCGCCTTCATCGTCCGCCATGGCGCGAGCGAATGCCCGGCGTCGCTGGGCGAAATCGAACAGACGCGCCTGAACGCGGCCATTGACCGTGCCTTGCGGAAAGAGACCCGCCTCGTCCAGCTGGCCGGCGGGTTGGCCGGTCAGTATTTCGATGCCCTCGTCAATCGAATTTATGCCGTAGATATGGAATTTTTCCGCTTCCACCGCCACCAGCACACGATCGTCCAGCACGAGATGCTGGACATTGCCGGCTGGAATCAGCACGCCCTGCCCGCCGGTCAGTCCACGGGCGGCGCATAGATCGAAGAAGCCCTCGATCTTTTCATTGACACCGCCAATCACCTGGATCTCGCCATGCTGGTTGACCGATCCGGTAACCGCCAGCGATTGCCGTATCGGCATATCGGCCAGCGCCGACAACAATGTGAACAATTCGGCCGCCGATGCGCTGTCGCCCTCCACGCCGCCATAGGACTGCTCGAAGACAAGACTGGCGGCCAGCGACAGTGGATGATGCGGCGCATAGCGCGCCCGCAGATAGCCGGAAAGGATCAGAACACCCTTGGAATGGATCGGCCCGCCCAGTTCCACCTCGCGTTCAATATCGACGACATCGCCGCGGCCAAGGCTGACGCGTGCCGTGATCCGGCTCGGCTTGCCAAATGACATATCGCCCAACTGGAAGACCGACAGGCCGTTGACCTGGCCGACCCGTTCGCCCTCCGTATCGATCAGGATCAGCTGGCGCTCCATCGCTTCCTGAAGACGCTCCGATATCCGGCTTTTGCGCTTTAATTCCGCAGCGCGGGCTGCCTTGATATCAGCGGCGCAAACAGCTTCATGGCTGTTTCGCGAGGCGATGAAATCGGCTTCGCGCATCAGGTCGCAAAGCCGCTCGAAATCAGCCGAAAGCTTGCGTGTGTCGTCCGCGTGCCGCGCGGCATCATCGAGCAGCGCCGCCACAGCGCTGCGATCGAAAGGGTTCAACTTTTCGCGCCGCGCCAGGGCGGCGATCGACTGGACGAACATTTGCCGCTCGTCGTCGCCGTGCTCGACGGCCTCTTCGAAATCGGCCAGGACCTTGAAATGGTTTCGGAAATCCGGATCGTAAGTCGATAGAAGGTAATAGAAAATGCGCTCGCCGATCAGGACGACCTTGACATCCAGCGGCACGGGTTCCGGTTCCAGGGTTGTTGTGCTGGTGAAACCCAAGGCGCTCGCCAGCGTCTCGATGCGGATTTCGCCCGCCTCCAGAACCCGTTTCAGCGCGTCCCAGGCGAGCGGGTGACGTAACAGCCGCAGCACATCGATCAGCAGATAACCGCCATTTGCCTTATGCAGGCTTCCGGGCCGGATCAGGTTGAAATCTGTAACCAGCGTGCCGCGCTCCGAACGGTGCTCTATGCGACCGAGGAGACGCTCAAATGTCGGCTCGTCTTCGAAGACGACCGGAGCCTTGCCATTCTCGCTGTGATCGATCAGCAGGTTGACGCGGTACCGCCAGAACAGCGTCGGGCCCTCCGACCAGGTCGATGTGTCGCCAAGCGCCTCTTCCGGCGCCGCCAGAAACGTCTCGGCATTACTGACGACGTCGCCTTCAACATTCTCAAGATACGCGACGACTTCTGACAGATCCTCGAACATCGCCTTGATCGTGTCGATCAGATGTTCGACCGCAAAACGCGCGGTTTTTTCATTGAGCGCCTTGGTCTTTTCACGCGCTTCACTGATGAGCACCGGCATTTTCTGCAGAGCGGCCTGCAGCTTCTGTTCCAGTTCCTCCGTATCGTCCTTGATTTTCTGCTGCTCGTCCTCAGGCAGTTCCTGGAACTCCTGCGGTGAAATCGTTTTGCCGTCGCGGACCGAAGCCAGCCCGAAGCCAAGCGGCGTTCGCAAGAGCGCAATCCCTCTTTTTTCCGCTTCGTCCTTGACTGTCTTGATCGCCTCACTTTGCCGATGAGCCACTTCGCCTTCGATCACCTGCGCGGCCGTGCGGTACTCCTCGCCTGTAAATGCGGCCGTCAACGCCGCCTTCACGTCGACGACGAATCGCGCCATCGCATCCTTCAGCGCCGAGCCGCGCCCGGCCGGCACCGGCAGAACAATCGGCTTGTGCGGTTCGCTGAAGTTGTTGACGTAGCAATATTCCCTGGGAACCGTCCGGGCCTTGGCCTTTTCGTGCAGAAAGCCCTCGATAATCCGCCGTTTCCCCAAGCCCTCGGAGCCGATCGCGAAGAGGTTGTAGCCCGGTCGCTCCATCGCCAGCGCGAATGCGATCGCGTCAACGGCCCGTTGCTGGCCGGGGACAGCATCGGGATCGGTCAGATCATCGGTGGTTTCAAAATCGAATTCAGCCGGATCATTGCGGTGTGAAATGTCTGACAGCAAAAGCTTCAGCCGGTCAGGATCAAAGCGGCCGGAAACAGCGCTGCCGGCTTGCTTCGTCTTCGTCGGATCGTTTCCGGATTGCGTCACCTCCGCCATCCTTTCTCTGCCGCCGCACAGCCAGCCGAATATGGAACGAGACGGCAGGCCCGGGCAACCACATCTTGGCAGGCAAGTGCTATCGGCTTGGAATGCGCCATTGAGATGATAAGCTTTTGACATCAGGGATCGGCGAAAGCGGCCCGCAATTTCGGATCGAACGTCTTGATGATCAAGCCAGGCGAACGCGACTGCCTTATCGTTGTCGATGTGCAAAACGATTTCTGTCCGGGCGGGGCGCTTGCCGTGGCGGACGGCAACGCTGTCGTTTCGGTCATCAATAGGTTGATGGGTGGATTCGCCCATTGCATCCTGACACAGGACTGGCATCCGCAAGGCCATCAATCTTTCGCCTCCGCGCAACCTGGCAGCGAACCGTTTCAGACGATTAAGGCACCTTATGGCGACCAGACCCTGTGGCCGGATCATTGTGTGCAGGGTTCGCGCGGCGCCGAATTTCACCTGGCGTTGCAGACCGACCGGGCCGAACTCATCCTGCGCAAGGGCTTCCGGCCGCAGATCGATTCCTATTCGGCCTTTTATGAGAACGACCGGCAGACAACGACCGGTCTCGCCGGCTATCTGCGCGAGCGGAATTTTTCGCGGCTGTTTTTCGCCGGCCTGGCGACTGATTTCTGCGTCCGTTATTCGGCCGAAGACGCCCGGCGGGAGGGTTTTGAGGCCGTGGTGATCGAGGACGCCTGCCGGGCGATCGACCTGGAAGGCTCGCTCGTCGCCGCCTGGGAGAGTCTTGACGTCTGCGGTGCGCAGCGAATCCTGTCCGATGCGATTGCGGCCTGACGCGCCGATGACCGGGGAGCGCAAACCAGAAACCGATTATGCCCGCAGTCTGCTCCTGACTGACCTTTACCAGCTCAATATGGTCGAGGCCTATCTGGCCGCCGGCATGGAGGATGAGGCGGTTTTTGAGTTTTTCGTCCGCAAGCTGCCGCCCGATCGCGGATTTCTTGTCGCTGCCGGACTGGAACAGGCGATTCGTTATTTGCTTGAGGCGCAATGCTCACCGGCCGAATTGGACTGGCTACGGTCGTGTGGGCGATTCACCAAGCGCCTGATCGACTTCCTAGCCGGCTTCCGCTTCAGCGGTGATGTCGATGCGCCTCCGGAAGGCACGATCGTCTTTGCCGATGAGCCGCTCATCCGGGTGACGGCGCCGATCGCCGAGGCGCAGCTTGTGGAAACCCGGCTAATCAATTTTCTGCATTTCCAGACGCTTGTTGCGTCCAAGGCGGCGCGCATGGTGCTGGCGGCGCCCGGCAAGGGTCTCGTCGATTTCGGCCTCAGGCGGGCCCATAGCGGCGAAGCCGGCCTGCTTGCCGCCCGCGCCGCCTATCTCGCCGGCTTTGACGGCACGGCGAGCGTTCCGGCGGCGCAGCATTTCGGCATTCCGATCCTGGGCACCATGGCGCATTCGTTCATTCAGGCGCATGACAACGAAGAAAAGGCCTTTCGCGATTTCGCCGCCGCCCGGCCGGACCAGACGGTCTTCCTGCTCGATACCTATGACACGGAACGGGCGGCAGAGACGGTGGTGGCGCTGGCGCCCGACCTTGCTGAGGATGGGATTTCCGTTCGTGGAATCCGCCTCGACAGCGGCGATCTTGCTGAGCACGCGCGCAAGGTGCGGGCGATCCTCGATGCCGGCGGCCTTGCGGAGGCCAGGATTGTCGCCAGCGGCGGCATCGATGAGACTGTCTTGCAACAGCTCACCGCCGACGGTGCGCCAATCGACTCCTATGGCATCGGCACGAGCCTGGTGACGTCGGAAGATCATCCGGCACTTGATTGCGCCTACAAGCTGAAAGCCTATGCCGGCAGGCCGCGGCGAAAACGCTCTGAAGGCAAGGCGTTCTGGCCGGGACCGACGCAAGTCTTTCGGCGTTATGCCGACAATGGCCATATGGCCGGCGACACGATTGCCTGCGCCGACGAGACGATGGACGGCAAGGCGATGCTGCAACCGATCCTGCGCGGCGGCAGACTGGTCGCGCCATTGCCGACCCTGGATGTGGCCAGCGAACATGCCCGCGCAGAGCTCGACCGCCTGCCAGAACACCTCAAAAGGCTTGCGAGCGAACCGCCATACCATGTGGCAGTCTGCGACGCTTTACGGGCCTTGGCGCGTCGCGTCGATGATGAGACAGATTGTGCTGAAGCCGAAATTGCGCCGGGCAAGGCGAGCGCCGGTCCGGTCGGTGACGGCTAACCCGGCACCTCCCGTTCGCGCTCCGGCAATTCGTCGCGAGCGATGATGTCATAGACTTTTGCGGCCGCGCCGGCCAGCGGCAGGCGCTCTTCACCCATGACGTCGCTCTCGCCGGCGAGCCACGCTGCTGCCTCTTCCAACTGCTCCAGACTTGCGCCGGTCTCCAAAATCTCAACGACCTTGTGGTCGCTGACATCGCCGAGGAGATGGACGACATCCTGGCGCGTGGGCGTCCTTGTGTTCATGGTGTCTTTCTAACCGGCCAATGCGTTTCCGGCTATGCGCCAGATCAATTGCTGTCTTATTTCCGCTGCAAACAATCCGGAGCAATCGCAGCCAGATCTATCAATGCCAGCGCATCGGCAACGGCATAGGCCTTTTCATCATTGTTGAAAAAACAATAGACATCGCGGCCTTGCGCATTCCAGCGCGCTATCCGCTCCGCCCATCCGCGCAGAGCCGCCTTGCCGTATTTGCCACGATAGGGGCCATCGCGGCCGTGAAGCCGAAGATAGATAAAGTCGGCGGTCGTCTCGATCGGCGATGGGCTGCCGGCAAGATCATGGATACAGAGCGCGGCGGCATAATCTGCCAGAGCCGCGAACACCTTGCCATCATACCAGCTCGGGTCGCGAAATTCGAAAGCGTATCGGCAGCCGGCCGGCAGCGCCTGCAGAAAGTCCGTCAGGCGATCAGGATTAACCCGCCAATGCGGCGGCAACTGGAAAAGGATCGGCCCGCATTTTTCGGCAAGACCGGCGATCGCCCGGAAAAACGGCGACAGGCTAACTTCCGGGTCCTTCAATTTCTTCATATGCGTGATGAAACGGCTCGCCTTGGCGGCAAAGCGGAATTTCGCCGGCGTTGCCGCATTCCAGTGCGCGACCGTTGCCGGTTCCGGCAGGCGATAAAACGTTGCGTTGATTTCGACCGTTTGGAAATGCCGGGCATAAAAGGCAAGCCGATCGGACGCCGGCAGCAGCGACGGATAAAATAGCCCCGTCCAATCGTCATAGGACCAGCCCGATGTGCCGATGAAGCATTGTCCGCGCGCAACCACCAGGCTCAGTCCGTCTTCAGGAAAGGCAGGCGCTGAAGATCGTCACGGTCCCACAACGATATGCCGGCGCAAGTGCCGACTGTCTCGACGACCAGGATGGCGTCGGGATCATCAAATGTAATGCGCCCCGGCGTGCCGCGGCGTTCCAGTTCCGCCATCAAAAGCGCATCGAGGGTCTTCTCCTCGGACTGGCTGGACAGGTCATGCCGGAGACCGCGCCGGTGCATGCGCACGTGAAACGCCTTGCCTTCAAGCCGGTCGGCATAGGTCAGAGCGGATTGCCGGGCTTTTTCCTCAAAGTCCTCCACGCCGTCATAGTAAAACGCGCTCTGGAGCGGCATGACCCGCGAGACGGCCTGCAACAGGCGGGGATCGTCGGCGGCGCGGTCGCAGAAGTCGCCGATGAATTGGTCAATGTCGGCGACCGTCAGCACGAGAACATTGAAAAAATCCGTCGGTTCGACAGTTCCGAACCGCTCCAGAAGCTGGCAGGCGCGCCGGTATTCGTCTGGCTGGGTGGTGACGACGACGTTTGGAATGGTCATGACGATCAGCGACTTGTCATTCCGCCCCCTCAGCCCTTGATGCAGACCATCGGCCACACAAAGGCGACTTTCTTCGCCAGCCCCGCCTTTTCGGCCGCGTCGACGACGGCACCGACGTCCTTGTAGGCGCCGGGCGCCTCTTCGGCGACGCCGCGCGAGGACGGGCTGCGGATGACAATTCCCCTTTCGCGCAAATCATCAACGACCTGTCGGCCTTTCCATTGGCGCGCGGCGGCATGGCGGCTCATCGCCCGGCCGGCGCCATGACAGGCCGACGAAAACGCCCTGCCCTCGCTCTCGGCGGTTCCGGCGAGCACATAGGATCCGGTGCCCATGCTGCCGCCGATCAGAACCGG
>CALZIL010000118.1 GCA_945787495.1 uncultured Afifella sp.
CACCGATTGTTCAGTCGGCGGATCAGTCCGAGGCCGCACCTGCGGTGACCGCACCGGCTACAGTAGCGAAAGTCGCTGCCAAACCCGCCGCCAAGTCAGAGCCGCAATCGGCCAAGAAAAGCGACGAATATTACGACGTCAAGACTCAGATTTTCGGCGCGCTGATCGATACAATCGATCTTTCGCAACTTGCCAAGATGGATTCAGAACAGGCCCGCGAGGAGATCCGCGACATCGTCAACGACATCATCACCGTCAAGAATGTGGTGTTGTCGATTTCCGAGCAGGAAGAGCTGCTTGAGGATATCTGTAACGATGTTCTCGGCTATGGCCCGCTGGAGCCGCTCCTATCGCGCGACGACATCGCCGACATCATGGTCAACGGTGCCGCCACGACCTTTATCGAAGTCGATGGCAAGGTGCAGGAGACCAGTGTCCGGTTCCGCGACAACGGCCAATTGCTCAATGTCTGCCAGCGCATCGTCAGCCAGGTCGGCCGGCGGGTCGACGAATCCAGCCCGATCTGCGACGCCCGTCTTCCCGACGGCTCGCGCGTCAATGTCATCGCGCCGCCATTGGCGATTGACGGCGCGGCGCTGACAATTCGTAAGTTCAAGAAAGACAAGCTGACCCTCGACCAGCTTGTCCAGTTCGGATCGATCACACCGGAAGGCGCGACGATCCTGCAGATTGTCGGCCGCGTACGCTGCAACGTCATCATTTCCGGCGGCACCGGTTCCGGCAAGACCACGCTTTTGAACTGTCTGACCCGCTATATCGACTCCGACGAGCGCATCGTCACCTGCGAGGATGCGGCCGAATTGCAGCTGCAGCAGCCGCACGTGGTCCGCCTGGAAACCCGCCCGCCCAATCTTGAAGGCGAAGGCGAGGTCACCATGCGTGATCTGGTCAAGAACTGTTTGCGCATGCGCCCTGAACGCATCATCGTCGGCGAGGTTCGCGGGCCGGAGGCGTTTGACCTCCTGCAGGCCATGAACACCGGCCATGACGGTTCGATGGGCACGCTGCACGCCAACTCCCCGCGCGAGGCTTTGTCGCGTATTGAATCGATGATCACCATGGGTGGCTACAGCCTGCCGTCCAAGACCATTCGCGAAATGCTGGTTTCCTCTGTCGACGTGATCGTGCAGGCGGCCCGTTTGCGCGACGGCTCGCGCCGCATCACCCATGTGACGGAAGTGCTCGGCATGGAAGGCGATGTGATCATCACCCAGGACCTGTTCGTTTACGAGATGACCGGCGAAGACGCCAATGGCCGGGTCATCGGCCGCCACCGCTCAACCGGCATCGGCCGCCCGGCATTCTGGGACCGCGCTCGCTATTTCAACGAGGAGCAGCGCCTTGCCGCCGCCATCGATGCCTCGGAAATCGACGAACCGATGAGCGCATAGCATGCGCAAGACTGTTTGCGCGACTGCGCCTTTCGGTTCGGCTCACATAAGGGTGTAACGGATGAATCCGGCCATTGTTCAGATCGCGGTTTTCCTGCTGGCAATCCTGAGCGTCGGCGGCATTGTCGGCGCCGCACTATATCCGTTGCTGGCCGGCGAATCGCGCCAGAAAAAGCGGCTGCAGTCGATCACGACCAACCGCAACATGAGCGACCGCCGTGCCGCGGCGGATGAAAACCGCCGCAAGCGCAACGTTGAAGAAGCGGTCAAGGAGCTTGAGGAACAGCAAAAGGCAACGGCGCGCAAAGGCGCCAAGCCGTCGCTGACATTGCGCACGCGCCAGGCCGGCCTTTCATGGAGCCGAAATTTCTATCTCGGCGTGTCGATTGTCGTCGGCGTCATCGCATTTCCGGTTGTGCTTTTTACAACATCGGCCGGACCGCTCATTGCGATGGCGTTTGCCTTCGCCAGCGCTCTGACCCTCCCCTATGGCTATGTCAATTTTAAGCGCAACCGGCGGTTCAAGCGTTTCTCCAACGAATTCCCGAACGCCGTTGACGTCATCGTTCGCGGCGTCAAGGCCGGCCTTCCCTTGATCGATTGTCTGAAGGTCATCGCCAGCGATTCACAGGAACCGGTTCGCAGCGAATTCCAGGAAATCGTGGAAGATCAGACCCTTGGCCTGCCTCTTGCCGAGGCGGTTGCGCGGCTGCCGGAACGGGTGCCCCTGGCCGAAGCGAACTTCTTTGCAATCGTCATAGCGATCCAGTCGCGGACCGGCGGCAGCCTGTCGGAAGCCCTGTCCAATCTGTCCAAGGTGCTGCGCGACCGCAAGATGATGAAAGCCAAAATCCGCGCCATGAGCACGGAAGCGAAATCCTCCGCCGGCATTATCGGCTCGCTGCCGATCATCGTTACTGTCCTCGTCTATCTCACCAGCCCGGATTACATCCTGCTGCTGTTTGAGACCAAGGAGGGCAATATGGTGCTCGCCGGTTGCGTGACATGGATGATGATGGGCGTCGGCGTGATGAAAAAAATGATCAATTTCGACTTCTGAGGCTGGCGTAATGAACTTTCTTTCCATTCTGGAAGATCCGCAAACCATGCTGGCCTTCAGTGCCGCGATCGCGGTGTTTACGGCGATCCTGACAGTCTCCTGGCCATATCTGGCGCGCGACAATCTGAGCACCCGCATGCGGCAGGTCGCCAGCGAGCGCGAGCGCATCCGCGCGCGTGAACGCGCCAAGCTTCAGGCCAGCCAGGCCAAGAAGGGCAGTTTGAAAACGGAGCCGAAGAAGGTCTTCAAGGATATTGTCGACCGCTTCAATCTCACCAAGCAGGCGGGTGACGGTTCGATGGTTCACATGTTGCGCCAAGCCGGCTTTCGCGGTCAGAATCCGGTTTTCACATTCCTGGCGTTCCGGCTGATCATGCCCGTATTCATGTTCACCGCTGCCGTTGTTTATCTCTTCGTCCTCGTCGAATTCGATCAGCCCTTCCTGGTCAAGCTGACGATTGCGATCGTTGCTGCCTATGCCGGCTATTATGCGCCGACGATCTACGTGAAGAACCTGATATCCAAACGCCAGAAATCAATCCGCAAGGCCTGGCCGGACGCGCTTGATCTTTTGCTGATCTGCGTCGAATCGGGCATGGGCATCGAGACTGCCTTCCGTAAGGTTTCAGAGGAAATCGGCCCGCAATCGCTGGAGCTGGCTGAAGAAATCTCCTTGACGACCGCTGAAATGTCGTATCTCGCCGATCGCCGAAAAGCCTATGAAAATCTCGGTATGCGCACCAATTTGGACGGGGTTAAGGCCGTCGTGACAAGCCTTGTCCAATCAGAGAAATATGGCACGCCTTTGGGTCACTCGCTGCGCGTTCTGGCCCAGGAAAACCGTGACATGCGCATGATGGAAGCGGAAAAGAAGGCTGCCGCCCTGCCGCCGAAGCTGACCGTGCCGATGATCCTTTTCTTCCTGCCGGTGCTCTTCGCCGTCATCATCACGCCGGCCGCCATCCAGGTCATGGCGATCGAATAGGGGCTATCTGACAGGCAAAGCAGGCGGGCGCGCCAATTGCGTCACCCGTAAAACAGCGGGCAAACAGCCAGACAAAAAAGCCGGTTCAAGCGAACCGGCTTTTTTCTGATTCTCTTGCGGCTGGAAAAGCCGTTCTGGTTCAGCCGGCCTTCTTGATATCTGACCAGGTATCCTGCTGATTGAGGACGCTTTGCAGATAGGTCATGTTCTCCTTGGCCTGCTCTGCTGAAAGGTCGCGGGTCGCCATGGCTTCCGCTTCCTTGAATTTGCCCTTGAGGCCGAGAACCAGTGCCAGATTCTGTCGGACTCTGGTGGTCGCGGACGGGTGACTGAGCGCCTGCCGCAGGGTTGTCTCCGCCCTGTCGAGATCGCCGGTCAGCGTGTAGGACATGCCCAGATTGTTGAGCACCTGCGGCTCGCCGGGCGCCAGCACCAGTGCCTGCTGGTATTTGGACCGGCCTTCCTCGTTGCGGCCGAGCGAATCCAGAATACCGCCTTCAGCGGCAAGCAGCCGCCAGTCCGGATTGTCCGGGGTCTGGGCGCGGCGGACCGTCCGCAAGGCTTCGTCAAACTGGCCGTCCGCCGCCAGCGCCTTGCCGTAGGCGGCCAGCACTTCGCGGTCATTGGTGTGCAATATTGTCGATTTGCGCATCACCTGGACCGCCTGGTCGGTCTGGCCGGCGGCGCGCAGGGCGGCTGAATAGTTCAGCGCGGCGACCTTGTTCTTCTCGTTGGCGCTGTAGGCCTGCCCCCATTTCTGCACGGCGCTGAGAGCCTGGTCGCGGGTAAGGTCGGACGCCACGACGGTGCCGCTAGGCTGGATGGCGCCGGTCTGGCGCGGCTCGTCGGACGTCGCCGTGGTCGTCTGGCAGCCGCCCAGAACCAGGACAAGGGCGCAACCGGCGAGCAGTGAGCCGATGGTCTTGCGGCCCGTTGTCCGCGATGAAATGATGAATGGCATGATGACGAATCCGCTATGGTTTACCCGCGTTAACCATTAGGCGGCAGTCGCTAACGGTCCGTTAACGCTGTTTGCCTTGTCAGACACCGTCATGATGCTAAAGCGGACCAAACACCCTTCGCGAGCCGTTCAGGAGAGATCATGCCGGCATCACCGACTTTCTTCGCCGATATGCCTGCCGACGCGGCAATCCCGGTCCAATGCGTCGATCAGGGCAAGCTGGAAAGCGCTCTTGCCGGCCTGTCGGAGACCGAGCGGCGCTTCGCTGAGGCCCAGGACTTTAAGGCCAAGTCCGGCTCTCTTGCGCTCCTTTGCGACCCGTCCGGCGCTCTTGGGCGGGTGCTGTTCGGCCTCGGTGAGGCCACTTCGCCGGCCCGCACGCCGCTCTTGCCGGGCCGTCTCGCCCGGCAACTGCCGGCCGGAAACTACCGGCTGGAAGGCGACCTCGACGATCCGCGTCTGGCGGCCCTGGCATTCGTTCTCGGCGGTTACCGTTTCGATGCCTATCGCAAAGCCAATGGCGTCGCGCCGATCCTGGCGCCGCCTGACGATCTCGACGCCGGGTCTTTGAGCACCATCGCCGCCGGCCTTTATCTGGCGCGCGACCTGATCAACACGCCGGCGAACGACCTTGGTCCGGCCGAGCTCGCCGATGCTGCGACCGCCCTGGCCGGTGAGTTCGGCGGCGCGGTATCGATCACCGAGGGCGATGACCTTGCGCGCGGCTTTCCGCTGATCCATGCCGTTGGCGATGGCAGCGAGCGGCGGCCGCGGCTGATCGATCTGACGTGGGGCAAGGCTGGCGCACCGAAAATCACGCTGGTCGGCAAGGGCGTCGTTTTCGACACCGGCGGCCTCGACATCAAGCCGGCCAGTGGCATGGCATTGATGAAAAAGGACATGGGCGGCGCCGCCGCGGTGCTCGGGCTTGCCCGCATGATCATGGCGTCCAGCCTGCCGGTCCGTTTGCGGGTGCTCATTCCGGCCGTTGAAAACGCCATATCCGGCCGCGCCTTCCGTCCCGGCGATGTCTTGACCAGCCGCAAGGGATTGACGGTGGAAATCGGCAACACCGATGCCGAAGGCCGGCTGGTCCTGGCCGATGCGCTGGCCCTTGCCGACGAGGATGAGCCCGACACGCTGATCTGCATGGCAACGCTGACCGGCGCCGCCCGCGTCGCGCTCGGTCCCGATATTGCGCCGTTTTATACCGGCGATGACGATCTCGCTGGTCAGGTCAGCCAGGCGGCCACGGCCGAGGCCGATCCGGTCTGGCGCCTGCCGCTCTGGCCGGCCTATGACGCCTGGCTGTCATCGCCGGTCGCCGACGTCAATCACATCGCCAACAACGGCTTCGCCGGTTCGATCGTTGCCGCTCTTTTCCTCAACCGATTTGTGGAAAAGACCGTGCGATTTGCCCATTTCGACATATTCGGCTGGGCCCCTGAAGCCCGCCCGGCGGTGCCCAAGGGCGGCGAGGCGCAGGCGATCCGGGCGCTGTTCCACGCCCTCACCGAGCACCATTCGACCGAATGACTTGCCCGGCGGGTCTATCCGGCGTTTAATCGGTTCGGCTCCGAAACAAACAGGGCGATCCGTCATGGCCGTTCAGTTGCGTCCGGCGCAGGCGCTGCGCCTTTGGGAGGCGGTGCTGCTGGAAATGGTGCGTACCGCCGAACCCGACCTTTCGGCACGCCAGATGACGATCCTTTTGACGCTCTATCTGGAGACCCATGCACACACCGTGCGCGGCCTGGCCGAAAGGCTGGGCGTTACCAAGCCAGTGATCACACGGGCGCTGGACTCAATGGGGCGGATGGGGCTGGTGACCCGCAAGCGTGATCCGGCCGACCGGCGCAACGTCCTGATTCAGCGCACGGTTGAAGGCGCGCTTTTTGTCGAACGCCTTGGCGACCGGGTGGCCAAGAAGGCGGCGGAGCTGCCGCATTGAGGTACGAAACGAACGATTATGGAAAGCCGGATGCGACGCCACCATGACCGCTCTTGACCCGCGCCTTCACGCATTCCGGCCCGATCTCGCCGATATCCGCCTGAGGGGCCGGGTTGAGGCTGACCGTTTCGTTGCCGGTGAACCGTTCGCGGTGATCGCGCCGACCGCCGGGCTTTATCGCCATCCGGCGCCTGACGCCTTGCTGGAGACCGAATTGCTCTATGGCGAGACGGTCCGGGTTTTCGAGACGACCAGCGAGGGCTGGTCCTGGGTACAGTCCGAGGCCGACGATTATGTCGGCTGGGTCGGTCGCGACGCGCTGTCGCCGGAATTTTCAGAGCCGACCCATATCGTCATCGCGTCGCGAACCGTCGTGTTCTCCGGGCCGGATATCAAGTCGAAGCCGCTGGATATCCTGCCGCTCGGCGCGCGGGTCGCCTTGAGCGGCGAGGCCGAAGATCACAATGCCCGTTACGGCCTGATCCGGCCGGCTGGTGCCATCGTCATGCAGCATTTAAGGCCGATTGACGAACCGCTGCCCGATTTCGTCGCCATTGCCGAGAGCCTTGCCGGCACGCCCTATCTGTGGGGTGGCCGCTCCGCCTTCGGTATCGACTGTTCCGGCCTGATCCAGCTGGCGCTCGACCTTGCCGGGATCGCCACGCCGCGCGACACCGACATGCAGGAAGTTGAACTTGGCGAATTGCTGCCGCTTGGCGAAAACCTACCGGCCTTGCAACGCGGCGATCTGGTGTTCTGGAACCGCCATGCCGGCATCATGCGCGACGCTGAGACCCTGCTGCACGCCAATGCCCATCACATGGCCGTCGCCAGCGAAAAACTGACGCAAACCATAGCCCGGCTGGGAAAAGCCGGTCTTCCGGTCACCGCCATCAAAAGACTGGCCTGACGTCAATAACCGCGCGCCGGATCGACAAGGTTTTGCAGCGGCTGGCCCGATTCAAAGGCGGTGATCTGGTCGATAATGTTGCGGGCCAGCGCTTTCGGGCTGGACACGGCGGCGACATGCGGTGTGATCGCGAGATTTGTCAGACCCCAGAGCGGGCTTTCCGGCGGCAGTGGTTCTTCCTCGAACACATCGAGCGAAGCCCCGGCAAGCGTGCCGTCGGCAAGCGCCGCGGCGATATCGGCATCGATCTGGCTGCCGCCGCGCCCGGCATTGATCAGCACCGGCCCGCCGAGCGGCCCGTCGCGTTTCAGCCGTGAAATAAGCGAATGGTTGATCAGACCGGTCGTTGCCGGCGTCAGCGGCAACAGCGAGACCAGGATATCGCTCTGGCCGAGAAAAACATCGAACCCGGTCTTGCCGTGGTAGGTGACAACGCCATCGACCGTCTTTTCCGTCCGGCTCCAGCCGATGACGCGAAAGCCGAGGCGGCAAAGCACTTCGGCCGCATCGCGTCCGAGCACGCCCAAGCCCATAATGCCGACGGTGACCTCGCCGGCCGCCGGCTGCTTGAGTTCCTGCCAGTGATGCTCCGCCTGCAGCCGGGCATGGGCGAAACCTTGCCGGTGGTGATGCAGCACCTGCCAAGCGACATATTCGCTCATCCGCGCCGTCAGATCCGCATCGACGATGCGCGCGATCGGCACGTCGGTGAGGGTCGAGGGCAGCGCCGGCAGGTCGAGAATATGATCGACGCCGGCGCCGAGCGAAAACAGCACCTGAAGATTGGTCAGGCTGGCAAGGAGTTCCGGGTGCGGTTTCCACGCCAGGACGTAGCGCACGTCCTCCAGATCGACCGGATCGCCGGCAAAGACGCCGTCAATGCCGGTTTCCAGGACACGCCGCTGCGGCGCCAGTTCTTGCAGACGGCGGACCCACGGACCGGCCTCCCAGCCGCTGACGGCGACGAGGATGGTCATCAAAGGCTCTAATCCCCGACCGCTGCGGTGTGGGCCGCTTCCAGTTCAAAGGCCGCCGCCATCAGT
>CALZIL010000119.1 GCA_945787495.1 uncultured Afifella sp.
TGGTCGAATTTCAACACATGGAAAGCCCGGACGGATTCGCCTGCCGTTTCCGCCTGTCCGACGATCTTCAGGCGAAACTCTTTGGCCAGACAGCGGAGTCGGAACCCGCGCGTCCCCGCTCCAAAGATTCAATCGCCGAAACCCTCCTAGCGATGTCTGCCGCAGACTGTTCGAAGGATCGGGACGCAGATCAGAATGATGTCTGACATCTGCGCTGCTGATAATTGGGGAGAGGCGCATTAGGGGGCTGGTTCTTTCCCATTGCCATCCTCCGGCCTGACCGGAGGACCCAGCGAAAAATCCGCCGCGCTTGGCGCGACCCGATTCTGGGTCCTCGCCTCAAGGGCGAGGATGACGAAGAGAATCCATAATGGCGCGTGCCCAATCATCGACTGACATTGGCCGCTCCGTGCGCTAGACAGCCGGGTCGCCCAACTCCCGCCGGCTAAACGAGCGCCATGACCCTTGCCGCCGTCCCCCTTGCCGCCAACGGCTTTGCGTTTCATGTGCGAGAAACGCTGAAGCTGGCGGCGCCGATCGCCGTGGCGCGGGCGGCGATCCTGGTGATGTTCGTCGCCGATACGGTGATGACCGGCTGGGCCGGGGCGGCGGAACTGGCGGCGCTCGGGCTGGGCACGGCGGTGATGGTGGCGATCATGCTGGTTGCCATCGGTCTGTTGCAGGCCGGGCTGGTGCTGACCAGCCAGGCGCTCGGCCGCGGCGCGGCGCACGAAACCGGCGCGATCTTTCGGGCCAGCCTCGCCGCCGGGCTGGCGCTGAGTGTGCTGATCATCGTCGCGGCGTATTTCGCCGAAGAATTTTTCGTCGCAACCGGCCAGTCGGGCGATCTGGCTGCCCGGGCCGCGGCGGTGGCGCAGGTTTTCGCCTGGGGCGTCCCCGGCATGCTGTTTTTCATGGCCGTCAACATGTTCCTGGAAGCAACCGGCAGCCCGCGCGCCGGCATGTGGGTGATGATCGCCGCGAACATCGTCAATATCGGCCTCAACGCCGTCTTCATTTTCGGCTGGAACGGCATTCCGGCGATGGGGGCGCAAGGCGCGATCCTCGCCTCGTCGATCGTGCGCTGGCTGGCGTTTTTCGCCGCGCTGGCGATCCTGATGAAACGCGAGGCGCGGCAGGGCCATCCGCACCGTCTGTTTTCCGGCGGCGGGGCGCTGGCCATCCTGCCGGGCTTCCTGCTAATCGGCATCCCGATGGGGCTGGCGCAGGGCGTGGAAAGCACGGCATTCGCCGCCATCGCCATCATTGCCGGGCGGGTCAGCGAAGGCGCCCTGGCAGTGCATCAGGCGCTGATCTCGCTGATCGCCTTCGTCTACATGGTCTCCATCGGCATTTCCGGCGCCACGGCGATCCGCGTCGGCAAGGCCGCCGGGGCCGGCGACGGCGCGGCGGTTGCGCCGGCCGGCTGGGCCGGGGTCGCCCTGTCGGCGTGCTGGACACTGCTCTTTCTCGCTGCCTTCCTGACGATGCCGCAGGCCTTTGCCCGTATCTACGGCTTTGACGGCGCGCTGCTTGGCGTTGCGGCGACGACGGTCATGGTCGCCGCCTTCGTGCTGCCGCTCGACGGCATGATGGCGGTGCTGATGGGCGCCTTGCGCGGCCTTGCCGATGTCTGGGTGCCGCTGATGATGCAGACCGGCGCCTTCTGGCTGGGCGCCGTGCCGGTCGCCTGGGTCTTCGCGCCGGCGCTTGGCGCGCCGGGCCTGATGGGCGCCATCCTGGTGGGGGTCGCAGTTTCCTCAGGCCTGCTGGTGCTGCGCTTCCGGGCGGTCAGCCGGCATGTATGAGCGCAAGTTCAAGCGGCGGCGAAAAGCCCGTCCGACCGGCTTTCACGCGCTTCGATGCGCTTGTGGATATGCACCATGAGAGCCGTGGCAAAGAGCGGCGTTAAAAGATTGACGAAAGGGATCGCCAGAAAGCCGGCGATCATCAATCCAGCCAGGAAGATGCGGCCGCCATGTTTCAGCCGCAGCGCCTTGACGGTGCGTGCGTCATGAAAGCGCAAGGCGGCCATCTGGAAATATTCCCGGCCGAGCAGATAACCGTTGGCGCCGAAAAAGATCAGCACGCCGAAACCGAGCAGCAGCACCAGCGGCAGGGCGACCATATTGGCCAGTATGACGACGCCGAAGAATTTGATGGCGATCACCATGCCGGCGACGATCGGCATCGGCGTTCCGGCCGGGTCGCCGGGATAGTTCTCGCTCTCCACGATCGCCGCGACATCGTCGAGGAACAGGCCGGCGAACAGGGTCGTGACCGGTGCGATCAGGAACGCCATGCCGACCAGCAGCCCAAAGCCGGAGGCGACGGAAAAGGCCGTTTCCATCCAGCCGAAAGGCAATACGAGGAATTGCAGGATGACCGCCTGGATGATGATCCATAAGGCGGCGAGCAAGGCCAGCGTCAGGCCGACCGACTTCCACAGGACACCGCGAAAGGGCGGCGAGATGATCTGGCTCAGCGCCAGTTGTGCAGCGGATATCATGACCGGGAAAAGATGGGCATGGATTGCCCGCAACTCAAGCCGGCGCGGTTGTTTTCTTAGCCGCTATCGGCTAGGCGGCGCGGGGTTCCGGACTTTGCCGGAATTGGGGGCAGTGCATGACCACACCAGTTTTTGACGTTCTGACCATCGGCAACGCTATTGTCGACGTTCTGGCGCAGACCGACGACGCATTTCTGGTGGCCAATCATCTGACCAAAGGCTCCATGCACCTGATCGATGCCGCCGAGGCGGAACGGCTCTACGACCTGATGGGGCCGACGCAACTGGTTTCGGGCGGCTGCGCCGGCAATACGGCGGCGGGCGTTGCCTCGCTGGGCGGCCGGGCGGCGTTCATCGGCAAGGTCGCGGCGGATGATCTCGGCCGCTTCTACCGGCACGATCTGAACGCGGTCGGCATTGCCTATCCGACAATTGATCTGAACGGCGGCCCGCCGACGGCGCGTTCCATGATCCTGATCACGCCGGATACGGAGCGCACGATGAACACCTTCCTGGGCGCCTGCCAGGAATTGACGCCGGATGATATCGACCGGGAGACGGTGGAAGGCGCGGCGATCACCTATCTGGAGGGCTATTTGTGGGATCCGCCCAAGGCCAAGGAGGCGTTTCGCCAAGCCTCGCGGATCGCCCATGGCGCCGGCCGCAAGGTGGCGATCACCTTGTCGGATTCCTTTTGCGTCGACCGCTATCGCGGCGAGTTCGTCGGCCTTCTGAAAACCGGCGCCGTCGATATCCTGTTCGCCAATCATCATGAGGTGATGGCGCTCTACCAGACTAGCGATTTCGAAACGGCGCTGAAACTGCTGCACGTCGATGCGCCGCTGGCCATCGTGACGCTCGGGCCGGACGGGTCGATGGTGCTGGCCGATGGCGACCGCATCAATGTGCCGGCGCCGCCAGTGCCGGACATTGTCGACAAGACCGGCGCCGGCGACCTTTATGCCGCCGGCTTCCTGTTCGGCCTGGCGAAAGGCGCCTCGCATCAGCGCTGCGCCGAACTGGGCAGCCTCGCCGCCGGCGAGATCCTCACCCATATCGGCGCGCGGCCGCAGCACCCGCTGCATGATCTGGCCGAGCAGCGGGGCCTGCTGGATTAAAGGATGAACCGGCTGAGATCGGTGTCGCGGGCGAGATCGCCGATATGCTCTTCGACATAATCAGCGTCGATGGTGACGCTCTCGCCGGAGCGGTCGGGCGCGGTGAAGGAAATATCGTCGAGAATGCGCTCCATCACCGTCTGCAGCCGTCGGGCGCCGATATTCTCCACCGATGAATTGATCTCAACGGCGATGCGGGCAACGGCGTCAATGGCGTCGTCTGTGACCTCCAGAATGACGCCTTCGGTCTCCATCAGCGCCTTGTACTGCTTGATCAGACTGGCTTCGGTCTCTGTTAAAATGCGGCGGAAGTCTTCTTCCGTCAGCGCCCGCAATTCGACGCGGATCGGCAGACGGCCCTGCAGTTCCGGCAAGAGGTCGGAGGGCTTGGCGACATGGAAGGCGCCCGATGCGATGAACAGGATATGGTCGGTCTTGACCGGGCCGTGCTTGGTGGAAACGGTCGTGCCTTCCACCAACGGCAAGAGATCGCGCTGCACGCCCTCGCGGCTGACATCGCCGCCGACGCGGCCGTCGCGGGCGCAAATCTTGTCGATCTCGTCGAGAAAGACGATGCCGTCATCCTCGGCGAGCTGGATGGCCTCCTGTACCAGCTGCTCCTCGTCGAGAAGCTTATCGGATTCCTCGGCAATCAGCAGATCATAGGAATCCTTGACATTGACCTTGCGGATCTTGGTGCGGCCGCCAAAGGCCTTGCCGAGCATGTCGCTAACATTCATGACGCCGATAGAGGCGCCGGGCATGCCGGGAAGGTCCATGGCGCCGAGCGGATTGGAGGTGTCGCGCACTTCGACCTCGATTTCCTTGTCGTCAAGCTGGCCTTCGCGCAGCTTCTTGCGGAACGTATCGCGGGTGGCCGGACTCGACGTCTCGCCGACAAGCGCATCCAGAACCCGCTCCTCGGCCTGCAGATGCGCCTTGGCCTCGACATCCTTGCGCCGGGTTTCGCGGACCAGGCCGATAGCGGTTTCAACCAGGTCGCGGATCATCTGTTCAACATCGCGGCCGACATAGCCGACTTCGGTGAATTTCGTCGCTTCCACCTTGATAAAGGGCGCGTTGACGAGCTTGGCCAGACGGCGGGAAATCTCCGTCTTGCCGACGCCGGTCGGGCCGATCATCAAAATGTTCTTGGGCAGCACCTCCTCGCGCATTGCCCCTTCCAGCTGCTGGCGACGCCAGCGGTTGCGCAAGGCGATGGCGACGGCGCGCTTGGCGTCGTTCTGGCCGATGATGTAGCGGTCGAGTTCGGAAACCGTCTCGCGCGGCGAAAAAGCTGTGTTTGTGGCCATCTCAAGCGTCCACATCGAGCGTTTCAATGACGACGGCGTCATTGGTGTAGACACAGATCTCGGCGGCGATCTGCATGGCGCGGCGAGCGATGGCTTCGGCGTCGATATCCTGGTCGGCCAGCGCCCGGGCGGCGGCAAGGGCATAATTGCCGCCCGAACCGATGGCGGTGATGCCGTTTTCCGGCTCCAGCACGTCGCCGGTGCCGGTCAGAACCAGGCTGGTGGCCTTGTCGGCAACGATCATCATGGCTTCAAGGCGACGCAGATAGCGGTCCGTACGCCAGTCCTTGGCCAGTTCGACACAAGCGCGGGTCAACTGGGCGGGATATTGCTCCAGCTTGGCCTCCAGGCGCTCCAACAGCGTGAAGGCGTCGGCGGTGGCGCCGGCGAAACCGGCAATCACCTCGCCCTTGCCGAGCGGGCGGACCTTCTTGGCGTTGTGCTTGATCACCGTGTCGCCGAGGGACACCTGGCCGTCACCGGCTATGACGACCTTACCTGCCTTGCGCACGGTGACGATGGTGGTGCCATGCATTTGCGCTAGAGCGTTGGCACCGGCGGAATGTTCGGTCAATTTCTGCTCCTTACAGGCGGACGCCGCCGGGCCTTTTTTGAAAAGCACCTTGGGCGCGTCCCCGAAATTCGGGTGTGATCGTGCCTATGTAAGCGTTCAAACCACCAGTGCAAACCATTGACAAGGATCAGGTCGCACCGCTGCCAATGAGGTGGCAATTGCCGGTTGTGGCTGATAAAAGCGCGGCGCCAGACACGAACATCCCGATCAACACCTCGATGGACAGCAAGGCTTCAGGACATCATGGCGCGCAAAGCTGACATTTCCCGCTCCACCAGCGAGACCGCAATCGCCGTTTCGATCGATCTCGATGGCTCGGGAACCTATGATATCGCCACCGGCATGGGCTTTCTCGACCACATGCTGGAGCAGCTGTCACGCCATTCGCTGATCGACATGACGATCAAGGCCGAGGGTGATCTGCATATCGACCAGCATCACACGACCGAGGATGTCGGCATCGCGCTCGGTCAGGCGATCGACAAGGCGCTTGGCGACCGCAAGGGCATCACCCGCTACGCCTCGCTTGACCTGGTCATGGACGAAACCTGCACGCGCGCAGCGATCGACGTTTCGGGCCGACCATTTTTGGTCTGGGACGCTGATTTTTCCAAACCGAAAGTCGGCGAATTCGATACCGAGTTGTTCCGCGAATTCTTCCAGGCCCTGGCCCAAAATGCCGGCTTGACCCTGCATGTCGTCAATCTTGCCGGAACCAACAATCACCATATCGCCGAAACCTGCTTCAAGGCGGTGGCGCGCGTTTTGCGGGCAGCGCTTGCCCGCGATGCGCGGATCGGCGATGCCGTGCCCTCCACCAAGGGCACTCTGACGGGGTGACGCGGCGATGAAGGCCTTCACGGTTCACATGCCACCGGATCTGCCCGACGATGAAGCGGCGGAGCGGGCCGCCTTCGTCAAGGACGGCTTCTGCTGGCCGGCTTTTTTCATTCCGGTCCTGTGGCTTTTGTGGCGCCGCCTGTGGCTGGTTCTGCTCGCCTATCTCATCGCGGTGACGGCGATCGGCGCCGTGCAGATAATCGCCGGCGAGGGTGCGGCAACAATCATCCTCATCGCCTTTGCAATCTATTTCGCCGCCGAGGCCAACAATGCCCGGCGCTGGTCGCTCAGTCGCCGCGGCTGGACGCCGACCGGCGAGGCCTTCGGTCACAGCCGCGATGAAGCGGAGATTCGCTACTTTTCCAGCCGAGAACGGCATGACGACGGCGATCGCGGCGATACACCGGTTCCGGCCAAAGCTACCTTGGCCCCGGCGGCAGCCGTGGCGTCGGTGGCAGGTCTCAACATCGACCCGGATGCTGCTGAAATTGTCGGCCTGTTTCCGGAGAAGGATTAGGATCAGGACCCAAAGTGAGCGTTGCCATTATCGACTATGGCTCGGGCAATCTGAAGTCGGCGGCCAAGGCGTTTGAGCGGATGGCGGTCGAAAGCGGCCACGATCAACCGATCCTTGTCACCGCTGATCCCGATAGAGTCGCGAAAGCCGATCGGATCGTCTTGCCCGGCGTCGGGGCCTTCGCCGACTGCCGCAATGGCCTTGCCGCCATTGACGGCATGATGGCGGCGCTGCAGGAGGCGGTGATTGGCCGCGGCACACCGTTTCTGGGCATCTGTGTCGGCGCGCAATTGATGGCGGCGCGCGGTCTTGAAAAGGATATTACGCCGGGCTTTGGCTGGATCGTCGGCGATGTCGCCCAGATCACGCCCGCCGATGCGGATCTGAAAATCCCGCATATGGGCTGGAACACGCTGGATGTGCATAACGACCATCCACTGCTTGCCGGCATTGCCACCGGTCCGGACGGGCTGGACGCCTATTTCGTCCACTCCTACCATATCGTGCCGGATGACCCGGACGATCTGGTTGCAACGGCAGATTATGGCGGGCCGGTGACGGCGATGGTGGCAAAGGACAATTATGCCGGCACGCAGTTTCACCCGGAAAAAAGCCAGACGCTCGGTCTGGCGCTGATCGGCAATTTTCTGAAATGGGCACCGTGATGAGCACACCGATCCTCTTCCCGGCCATCGACTTGAAGGACGGCCAGTGCGTGCGGCTGGTCAAGGGCGATATGGACCAGGCGACGGTCTACAATGCTGATCCGGCCGATCAGGCGCGCCGGTTTCGCGATCTCGGCTTTTCCTGGCTGCATGTCGTCGATCTCAACGGCGCCTTTGACGGCAAGAGCCGGAACGGCGACGCGGTGGAGGCGATCCTTGCCGCTATCGGCGATGACATGCATGTGCAGCTTGGCGGCGGCATTCGCGATATCGCCGGCATCGAAGGCTGGCTCACAAAAGGCGTCGTGCGGGTCATTCTAGGCACTATCGCTGTCAACGACCCAATTCTCGTCAAGGCCGCGGCAAACGCGCATCCAGGCCGGATCGCCGTCGGCATCGACGCTCGGGCCGGCAAGGTTGCGGTCGAGGGCTGGGCGGAGACGTCCGACATGGAAGCCATTGATCTGGCGCGGCAGTTCGAGGATGCCGGCGTTGCGGCGATCATCTACACCGATATCAACCGTGACGGCGTGCTGACCGGCATCAACTGGCAGGCGACGATCGCGCTTGCCGAAGCCGTCTCCATCCCGGTCATCGCCTCCGGTGGCCTTGCGTCCATGGCCGATATTGAAAGACTGACGATGCCCGATGCGGCACGCCTTGAAGGCGCCATTTCCGGCCGGGCGCTCTATGACGGCCGGCTCGACGCCAAAGCGGCGTTGGAGATGCTGGAGGCCAAGGCGTGACTCTGAAAGCCCGCGTCATACCCTGTCTCGAC
>CALZIL010000120.1 GCA_945787495.1 uncultured Afifella sp.
ACCTTCAAGCATTTCATGGCCTATAAGGGCGCGCTGATGGTCGACGACGACGAGATGTTCGCCTCGTTCCAGCGCTGCGCGGAAATCGGCGCCATGCCGCTGGTCCATGCCGAAAACGGCGATGTCGTCGCCCATCTCCAGCAAAAGCTGCTGGCGGAGGGCAATAACGGCCCGGAGGCGCATGCCTATTCGCGCCCGCCGGAGGTGGAAGGCGAGGCTGCCAACCGCGCCGTGATGATTGCCGATCAGGCCGGCGTGCCGCTCTATGTCGTGCATGTCTCGTGCGAGCAGGCACATGAGGCGATCCGCCGGGCCCGGCAGAAGGGCATGCGGGTCTATGGCGAGCCGCTGATCCAGCATCTGGTGCTCGATGAAAGCGAATATGCCAATCCCGACTGGGACTATGCGGCGCGGCGGGTGATGTCGCCGCCGTTCCGCGACAAGCTCAACCAGGACGGCCTGTGGGCCGGCCTGCAATCGGGCTCGCTGCAGGTGGTGGCGACAGACCATTGCGCCTTCACCACGGAGCAGAAACGCATGGGTCTGGGCGACTTCACCAGGATCCCCAACGGTACCGGAGGGCTGGAGGATCGCATGCCGGTGCTGTGGACGCGCGGTGTCTCGACGGGACGGCTGACGATGAACGAATTCGTCGCCGTCACCTCCACAAATATTGCCCGCATCCTCAACATCTATCCCAAGAAGGGCGCGATCCTGCCCGGTGCCGACGCCGACCTCGTCATCTGGGACCCGGCGGCCTCCAAGACGATCCGCGCCGACACGCAGAAATCGGCGATCGACTACAATGTCTTTGAAGGCATCGAGGTCACCGGCCTGCCGCGCCTGACCCTGAGCCGCGGCCGCGTCGCCTACCAGGAAGGCGAGGTGATGGCCGGCAATGGCGACGGCCAGTTCGTCGAGCGCCCGGCCAATCCGCCGGTCAATCAGGCGCTGTCGGCCTGGAAAGACCTGACGGCGCCGCGCAAGGTTGAGCGCACCGGCATTCCGGCGGGCGTTTGACGGGGTTTGACCGAAGCGGATTTGACCCAGCCGGGCGGAAGGCCGATGCTGGAGACGCCAACGGGCGGGGATGAAGCGTTGACGGCAGTAACCGGCGCGGCGGACAATCAGGTCATCGCCATCGACAATCTGTCGCTGACCTTCCAGACCGCCGACGGGCCGGTCCATGCGCTTTCCGACATCGATCTGACGATCGGCAAGGGCGAGTTCGTCTCCCTTATCGGACCATCGGGCTGCGGCAAGACCACGCTGCTGCGCGTCATCGCCGATTTGGAGCAGCCAACCACCGGGACGCTCCTGGTCGATGGTGTCAGCCCGCACCGGGCGCGGCTGGCGCGCGCTTACGGCTATGTCTTCCAGGCGCCGGCGCTTTATCCGTGGCGCACGATCGCCCGCAATGTCGCCCTGCCGTTGGAGATCATGGGCCTTTCCCGGGCCGAACGCACCGAGCGGGTGGCGCGCAACCTGGACCTCGTCAATCTCGCCGGTTTTGAGCGCAAGTTCCCCTGGCAATTGTCCGGCGGCATGCAGCAGCGCGCCTCGATCGCCCGGGCGCTGGCGGTGGAACCGGACCTGCTCCTAATGGACGAGCCGTTCGGGGCGCTCGACGAGATTGTTCGCGACCATCTCAACGAGCAGCTTCTGCAATTGTGGGCGAAGACCAACAAGACGGTCGTCTTCGTCACCCATTCCATTCCCGAGGCGGTGTTCTTGTCGACCCGTATCGTCGTCATGTCGCCGCGGCCGGGCCGGGTCTATGACGTGATCGACTGCGACCTGCCGGCGACACGCACGCTGGACACGCGCGAGACGCCGGAATTCCTGGCCATCGCCCACCGGGTGCGTGAGGGCCTGCGCGCCGGGCATTCCTATGACGACTGAGGCGAAAGCCTGTCACTATTGCTCTGTCGCTTTGTAATCGAGCGGGTCACGATGCCTTACCGAATAAAATCAATCGATAAAGCTATAGCAAAGGCAATTATCGAGAGGAGCTATAAGATCGGAGAATTGTTCAGCGAAATGCGGCTCGAAGTGGACAAGATCGAAGACGCGGACGAAAGATCACGACTGATAAGATTTATCGGCACTGTTTTGGTGAATATGAGCACCGAAATTCACTGGCCTATTTGCCGAACATTTCCCGACCTTGATGAAGACGAGGCGCGAATGGAGGCGGCGCGGGAAGAAGATCGGTCTTCCAATGAGTAAAACCCTCGCCCGCCTGTTTGCCGGCAAGACCGGCCCGGTCCTCTTCGTCATCGCCGCCATCATCGCCATCTGGTATGTCGCCGCGATCCTCATGAACACGCCATGGCAGCGCGACGTGTTCGCGCGCGCCGGAACCGATTATTCGACAAGTATGCTGATCGCCGCAACCTTGGCGCAGGAGCGGCCGGTACTGCCGGCGCCGCATCAGGTGGCGGTGGAAATCTGGAAAACGACGGCGCTGAAGAAGATCACGTCGAAGCGCAGCCTCGTCTTCCATTCCTGGGTGACACTGTCCTCCACTTTGCTCGGCTTCCTCATCGGCACGGCGCTGGGCATCGCGCTGGCGGTGGCGATCGTCCATTCGCGCACACTCGATCGAAGCCTGATGCCGTGGATCATCACCTCGCAAACGATCCCGATCCTGGCGATCGCGCCGATGATCATCGTCGTCCTCAATGCCATCGGCATTTCCGGGCTTTTGCCGAAAGCCTTCATCTCCACCTATCTCAGCTTCTTTCCGGTCACCGTCGGCATGGTCAAGGGCCTGCGTTCGCCCGACCCGATGAATCTCGATCTGTTGCGCACATATAGTGCCAGCCGCGCCCAGATATTCTGGAAACTGCGCTGGCCGTCCTCCGTGCCGTTCCTGTTCGCCTCCATGAAGGTCGCCGTCGCAATTTCCCTGGTCGGCGCCATCGTCGGCGAATTGCCGACCGGTGCGGTCGCCGGTCTCGGCGCGCGGCTTCTGGCCGGGTCCTATTACGGGCAGACGATCCAGATCTGGTCGGCGCTGATCGCCGCCGCCATCATCGCCGCCAGCCTGGTCACCCTGGTCGGCATCGCCAACACCATCGTCTTGAAACGGATGGGGGGCCAGCCGTCATGAGAGACCTCGTGACTGACTTCATCGTCAACCATCCGCTGTTGCCGATTCTTGCCGGGCTTGCTGCGCTCATGGCGCTGATGCTGTCGGCCAGCGGCGAGGCTGGCCTTGTCATAGCAGTGCCGCGGCTCGTCCTTGCCGCGCTGGCGCTGGCCGGCGGCGCGGCGTTCTGCCTGTGGCGGAGCGAGTGGGCGATCCTCGCCTCGGCGGCTTCGGCGCATCTGACGGCGTGGTTTCTGATTGAGAGCCTGGCGCAGCTTGCCGGCGCTGCCGGCGCCGGGTTCTGGGCACTGACCATCGGCGCCTGGCTGATGGCGTGGTACCTGGCGGAAAGGCTTTCGGCGCTTGAACCGGCCTCGGCCGGCGCCCGCCGGATCGTCAATATTGCCGTGCCGGTGCTGTTCGGCGTCTGGCTGCTCGTCCTGTGGGAACTCATCGTGCGCGGTGCCGGCGTGCCGTGGGTGCTGTTGCCGCCGCCAAGCCAGGTCGGCGTGCGCTTTGCCGCATCGCTGGATATCCTGGCCGCCGATTTCCGCCAGACATTTATGAAAGCCGTGCTGATCGGCTACGCGCTCGGCTGCGGCGCCGGCTTTGTTGTCGCCGTACTGGTCGACCGGACGCCGTTCCTTCGGCGCGGCCTGCTGCCGGTCGGCAATATGGTCAGCGCGCTGCCGATCATCGGCGTCGCGCCGATCATGGTCATGTGGTTCGGCTTCGACTGGCCGTCGAAAGCTGCCGTCGTTGTGATCATGACGTTCTTTCCGATGCTGGTGAACACAGTCGCCGGGCTGGCGGCAGCGGGCAAGATGGAACGCGATTTGATGCACACTTATGCTGCCGGTTATTGGCAATCGCTGATCAAATTGCGGTTGCCGGCGGCCTTGCCGTTCATCTTCAATGCGTTGAAAATCAATTCGACGCTGGCATTGATCGGCGCAATCGTTGCAGAGTTTTTCGGCACGCCCATTGTCGGCATGGGATTCCGCATTTCCACGGAAGTGGGGCGGATGAACATCGACATGGTGTGGGCGGAAATAGCGGTTGCCGCCTTGGCGGGATCGCTGTTCTATGGCCTGGTCAGCGTGATTGAGCGGGCCCTGACATTCTGGCACCCGTCCTACCGGAGCTGACGCTTCGGCCGCGATGGCGGGCGCCCAACAAGGGAGAGATGAATGAGGAAACTGATCGTATCTTTTGGCCTTGCCGCCGGACTTTCCGCTGGACTGGCCGCCGCACTGGTGGCCGCGCCGGCGCTCGCCAAGGATAAGGTGACGCTGCAGCTCAAATGGGTCACGCAGGCGCAGTTCGCCGGCTATTACGTCGCCAAGGACAAGGGCTTTTACGACGAGGTCGACCTTGATGTCGAAATCAAGCCGGGCGGGCCGGACATTGCGCCGCCGCAAGTGATCGCCGGCGGTGGCGCCGATGTCGTCATCGACTGGATGCCGTCGGCGCTGGCCTCGCGCGAAAAGGGCGTGCCACTGGTCAACATCGCCCAGCCGTTCAAGCGCTCCGGCATGATGCTGACCTGCCGCAAGGAGACCGGCATCACCGCGCCGGCCGACTTCAAGGGTAAGACCCTTGGCGTGTGGTTCTTCGGCAACGAATATCCGTTCCTGTCATGGATGAGCCAGCTTGGCATCGGCACCGCTGGCGGGGCTGACGGCGTCACGGTCCTCAAACAGGGCTTCAATGTCGATCCGATCCTGCAAAAGCAGGCCGATTGCATCTCCACCATGACCTACAATGAATACTGGCAGGTCATCGATGCCGGCATTCCGGCCGACGAACTGGTCGTCTTCAAATATGAGGACGAAGGCGTCTCGACGCTGGAAGACGGCCTTTACGTGCTTGAGGACAATCTCAAGGACGCCGCCTTCGTCGACAAGATGGCGCGGTTCGTCAAAGCCTCGATGAAGGGCTGGGCCTGGGCGCGGGAAAATTCCGATGCCGCCGCCGATATCGTTCTGGAGAACGATGCCACCGGCGCGCAGACCGAGAAGCATCAGCGCCGGATGATGGGCGAAATCAACAAGCTGACGGAAGGTTCAGACGGCACTTTGGTGGAAGCCGATTACGAGCGGACGGTGCAGACGCTCCTTAAGGGCGGCTCCGATCCGGTGATCACCAAGGCACCGGAGGGCGCCTGGACGACAATCGTCACCGACAAGGCGATGTAGTCCGCTGATCCTTTGAATCTGCGATACGGGACGGCAGGCAACCGCCTGCCGTTTCCGTTTCTGACATCCGCTTTGGCCCTTTTCGGAAGTCAGGTTACGTCTGTGCAGGAGCCTGATCTGCCGCTCCTCACGAAACGGCTCATATTTTAGATCTCTATCCAACCGGCTTTCAAAATCAGAATCGAACCGGATCAGGGCTCCGTTCAATCCCAACGCATGAAAAAATATTCCATGTACATGTAATATGTTTATGATAGGCGTGAGAATTGCTATTAATGAAAGAGGCAACAATGCCTTATATGCCTGAACGCTTTAACGAAGACATCACCCGAAAAATGCTCGAATTGGCGATAGAGCTCCGCTATCTTGCCGAGGACGGCAAGCTCAACAAGCCGGAATTTGCGTTGTCTCTCTCCTGCCTGCTGGAGGAGTGTGCCCAAGCCGAGGGCAGTGATACCGGCATTGCCCTCAATCGTCCAAGGCGATCGGTAATGGGAAAGAAACGAGCTGGATCCCGCTAACAAGCCTGGTCGCTTGGCGAACATACAGGACACATCTCAGATTCGTCCAGGAGAGGTGGCGCCGTTAAACTCGTCGAAATCGCCGAAAGTACTGCGGATAAATTGTTACTCGTTTCGAACTCTAATTAAGACTTGCTGTCCAATGACTGATTCTGCTCTGACAGGACCCTTACAAGCGATACAATTTTCTTGCGCAAATCCGGATCGGTAATCTCGGCGAAAAGTTGAACCAACTCCATCATGTCAGGTGCGGCGCCAATTGTTTTCGTCGATCTGTCCAGCAACAACAAATCCACATCAGACTCTGGAAAAAAGAACGATATCGGGACGTTCAAGCACTCCGCGATGTCAAGGAGCCGGCCAGCCCCGATCCGATTTATGCCTTTCTCATATTTTTGAACTTGCTGAAACGTTATCCCTAAAGCCTCGCCCAGTTTCTCTTGGCTTAATCCCAAAATCTTTCGCCGAAGCCGAACCCGGTTTCCGACATATGCGTCTACCTGATTTGGCGCTTTGGGACGTATTTTTCTGACAGCCATCTTCATTTTTTGACTAGCCACTCTTCATTGTTTGCACGTTCGATTTTGGGCGTTCCCGACCCCAAATATTGGCGGCAAATCCCTCAATTGAGCCGGGTAAGAATCGCTCCGGCGGCGTCGCGGATTGATCATGTTTTTGGTGCTTACTTCCGCTTGCCGCGTTTCTTGCCCAAGCCGATCTTCTTGGCCAGCATCGAACGCGCTTTGGCGTAGTTCGGTGCAACCATGGGATAATCGGCGGGAAGACCCCACTTCTCCCGGTATTCTTCCGGCGTCAGGTCATGAAAGGTCCGTACATGCCGCTTGAGGCTCTTGAATTTCTTGCCGTCATCAAGACAGATAATGTAGTCCGGCGTCACCGACTTCTTGACCGGAACGGCCGGATTTTGCGGTTCCGGCTCGGGTTCGGCGGGACCGCCAAGCGTCTGATGCAGGGCGGCATGAACTTCACTGATCAAAGCTGGAAGATCCGAAGATTGAATTGAATTGTTGCTGACGTAGGCAGAAACGACATCTGCCGTCAGCTCGATAAGATTGTCCTGTTCCATTTTCTCCGTCACTGGATCCTCTTTGGATTTCATTTTGTTAGATTTCACTCTGGTCGATTTCAGCCTTATTTCCCTGATGGCGTCGAGCGCATCCGAAGTGAATCGCATCGATTAGGTATATCTTTTGGACCCTTTGAATTTTGTCGGGCGAAGTTTTTAAACGTCAGAAGTTGAAACACAATACAAGATACTGCACGTGATTTCCACAAAACTAAAAATGTATGTACTATACATAGTAGTGCTGTTAACTGCCTGCAATCAGTGGTTAGATGGCAGTCCTTCTTCCGGACGCGACCACAGCTTGCAGGCCCGTCGCGCGACTTGGCGCTGTTCAACCTGACGATCGACAGCAAGCTGCGTGTTGGTGATGCGGTGAGCCTGAAGTCGGGAGAAGTGTCTCCACACAGATGCGCCGTTGACCGCGCAACCATCCGCCACAAGAAAATCGGCTGGCCTGTCAAACCTGAAATTACCGGATAAACCCGCCAGGCTCTCACCGAGGGCTACGACATTGCCGTGCCTTCGCAGCGGAAATGATTGAAAGGAGTTTAGATCTCGACGATGGAAATCGTATTTATACTGATTTAATTTGCAATACTGTAAGAATTCTTTTTTGCTTCGTCAGATTCTAACCGTTGACCGCCATTGCATTGTTGTTTTCGTTTAAATGGCTTCTCCGGCAATTCAAACAGGTCTGGGTAGGCCAGATTCACCGGACAGCTTTCCTGAGGACATGACTCGAGGTCGCAAAGCCTACAGACATAATGCTGATCATAACCCCCATCAACAACACTCGGCATCAATTTGAAAATTATCGAAGATAAAAGTTTTCTTTCTTCATGGGTGAGCGGCTCCAAAGTTTTTGCAAGAACATTACGCCGCGCTTCGAGAATTATTGTAAAGTAAGTTTCGCCCCTGTCCGTCAAAGAAACCTTGACTTCGCGCAGATCCTTGCCTGTTCCGCGAATTCGCTGCAGCAGACCTTGCTTCTCCATGCGGTCAATCAGACGCACCAATGAAGAATGTTCCAACGACAACATCCGACGAAGCGTTTCAATGCAGGAATTTGGCTCAGAGCCGACTGTGACGATCGCACAGCAGGCAGAGTTACTCAGGCCTGCCGCCTCACGCACTGCGCGATCCATCTTATCGCTAAGGGCACGGGAAAATGCACCGATGATATTCCCGACAAACGTGTCCGGAAGTCGCGAAAAGTCGCCGTTGCTAAAATTATTCATGACCATCTAAGCGACGCAGTGCTCTCTAACCATTGCCAAGAATATCGATTTTCCCAAACGTCGTTGGCACGAAACGGCTCGTTTCACAACCTGAAAGTGTCCCGTCATGCCTTCACCATAGCCGTCAGATTGGCGGAAAATCAGTGCATTATAAGCCTAATCACGGACGAAAAAGGGCGCACTCAATTGAACACTGTCTGATCACGAACACCGTCACGCGCCAACCCCGCCGCCTCATAGGTCTTTTTTCCCGTGAAAAATCGAAGCCATCGCTCGGTTATTCGCGTGGCATACAGAATTGGCAATTCGTGGCGATGGACTTCCTTTTTTTGCTCGGCAAATGCGGGATCCTTGTGCGCGGCAATCCAGTGAGCATTATCCGGTGTCACGTGCACGGGGCAAAGCGTCGTGTCGGTATTGGCTTCAAAGTTGCGGATGGTCGCCGCAGCAACACGCTGCCAGCGATCGACACATCGTTCGAACAGTTTTGCGATCCGTTTGGTATCCGTTTCTTCCCAGACCGGTTTGTTCAAGGCGACCAGAGCGCTGTCGCTTACGAAACGCGAAAACGCATAGACATCCGACGATATGTTGACACTGGGATATGGCGTGAACATCAGCGGGTCATACAGTGGGTCGGCTTTGTCTGCGGATTGAGGGCAAAACGCGATACATTCGAAATCGTCAAACGATATAAGCAGGTTTGTAACCGGGCAACGCAGCTTGATTGTTTTTGTCAATGAAGCGCCATTCGCCAAAGCCGCGGCGCTGCGATCGGAAATCGCGGTCATTTGCTCGGCGAGAAAACGAAAAGCAGCGCTCGTGTCCGAACGCCCTTTATAAAATCGTTCATCATTGAAAACCAGAAGACACGCGACAACCTCGCCCTTTGCAAGCAGCGTTTTGTATTCTTCGACAATCGTCGCAACGGTGCCTTTGGACGCAATCCGGATCATATACCGGCCGCGGCCATATTCACGCCGACCCGCAATGCAAGGTAGCTCGCGGGCCATCCAGTCCGTCATTTCACCTAAAATCTGCGCATCCGGCTTTTTTGCTGTGAATTGGCTTTGCCGCAATCGCAATCGAGCAGGTGGCATCCGCCCCAGTTCAAATTGATGAATTCTTTTACAGGATTTTCGATCTGCAGAAAGCATTGCCTTGCCCCTTTCTATGCGAGGAGCATACATACATCTTATTTATGCCAGTTCGAGCAATGGATGAACAGACCGTTCTGTCTCGACCAACCGGCGGGTTGAGTATCTTGAGGTCTCTCGCGGATCGGACGAACACGACACCAATTGGCCGGATTTGGACGAACCGAGAACTGACGCAGCCGTTGGCCATACCGGACCGCTTTTGTCTTGTCGGAAACGGGATTCACAAAAAAATCCAATGTACATAAAACTGTCGGAAAATCAGTGCAGAGTACGATCATTCAGATTCGTTGCTCAGGAAAGTGAAATCAAAATGAGTATTAATCTGGACTCGTTTTTTATTTTGATATATTCAATTTGAATGTAAAACACAAATTCGCAATGAAAATACAAACAACTCGCTCCGATCCAAATATTATTCTGATTTTCACTGGATCCCTTCTGTTCCAAATTGTTCAAATCGGAACCTATCCGATTCTCATTTCACAAATACTTGTAAATAAATCGGTCGATAGCGGCATCATTGGGATTTTTGTCGCGATATCGTGGATTCCGGTCTTGGTGTTCGGCCCGCTAGTGCCAAGGATCATTCGAATTTTCGGCTACGACTTTACGAATTTTGCAGCGTTCGTTCTGACCGCAGTGTGCTTTGCGTGCTTGCTGGCTTTTGACGATCCCATTGCACTCCTTTTCTCGGCGACCTGCCTGGGAACTGGCCTGATTTTACGATGGATCAGTTGCGATGCACTGATCGTTCATCTGAGCAATGTCCGTACGCGCGGGCGAACGATCGGACTGCATGAGGCCTTGATGGGGCTGGGAATAGGATTGGGTCCGCTGATGTTTGTCGTTCCGGATTTGGCGACCATCGCTGCAATCTGCCTGGCGCTCTCCATCGTTGGACAGATCGCGTTCTATTTTGCCGATACGAGCAGTGCAATATCGGAGGACGATGCTCGCGAACAGAAACGCCAATGGTTTTTTCTGAAAGCGATCCTTGTTGCCCTGGCGGCCGCTGCTATTGCGGGATTTATCGAAAATTCCGCCATTGCGCTATTTCCGCTGCATTTCGACAATTTCGGCTACTCGCTGGCCGCAAGCGCGGTCCTCGTGAGTTCGTTCGGATTTGGTGGAACGCTTCTTCAACCGCCGCTTGGTCATCTTGCCGACAAGAAAAGCTACAAATTTGCGCAATCGATATGCGTAGCCGCGATTGTGTTCAGTTGCGCCGTAATTATGATTTTCCCCAGCATTTTTGCCGTCATGATTATTGCACTTTTTATCCTGGGCGGTGCCGCCGGCGGATTGAACACGCTTGCCGTCATCGAAGCCGGTCAGACCTTAGACAGATCAAAGGTGCCCGTGGCAATGACTGCCATCGCGATGTTGTATACCCTGGGAAGCATAGCGGGTCCGATCACGTCGGGCGCTGTTCTGGATATCCTTGCGCACAACGGGATGGTTGTCCTTTTTTGCATCGCGGGGGTGGCTTTGGGAGCAATTGTCATTGCCTTCCGGAACATAAGTCATTCCGATCCGGAATCTCCTTCGGATTAATCCGTCAATCCTTGGATGGCGGCACCTACGAACTGCATCGTAGTGTGTCAAAATGTAATTAATGTTCCAGAGCGGCGTATGTCCGGGATTGGCACAAGATGGAAGTGCCACCAGCGTCTTGCGACTTGCGCTTATGAGGGCAAGGCAGATATCAAAAGAGGTCTCTGTGACTTCGGTTTTGATCCGGGGCGGAAATGGTGACTGGTCGGATGTGGCAGGAAAGTTGGGCTCTCCTCACATCCACCAAGAAAAACGTGCCTTAATTATGCAGCCGCCAGTTCTTCCACCTTGCCAGTCGAATTTTCAAACACTATCGGCACTTAAAAACGCCTGTCACAATGGGGCCCAAGTCACTCAATTTAACTCAGAGTTCCAACCATGGCAGACCCAATCCTGAAAGCGATGAGCGTTGCGGTGGTCGGACTTGGCCAGATGGGTGCGGGCATCGCGCGCAATCTCGATAGAGCCGGATTTCTGAGCGGCGCATTCGACACAAATTCCAAGGCATTTGCGGAGCTTATCCTTTCGAAAAATGTACGCCACGCGCCGGTTGCCCAATTGTGCGAGATTGCAGATGTCCTTTTGTTTGCCGTTCCCTCCACCGGTGTGATCCGCAAAAGCCTTGAAGGTTGTGCCGGCCGGGACGGTCAAGTCGTTATCGATCTTACGACGTCCAATCCGGCTGAAAGCCAGGCCCTGGCAACGGACCTGGCCGCTCAGGGACGGCACTATCTGGATGCGGCAATGACAGGCG
This sequence comes from uncultured Afifella sp., assembly GCA_945787495.1. Classification (GTDB taxonomy): domain Bacteria; phylum Pseudomonadota; class Alphaproteobacteria; order Rhizobiales; family Afifellaceae; genus CALZIL01. The sequence continues at coordinate 11,607 of CALZIL010000120.1, forward strand.
GGGCCGCAGGCGCGGATGCCGGTCAGCTGACGCTGATGGTCGGCGGCCGGGCCGATGTGCTGGCCATCTGCCGTCCGGCACTTGATGCCATTGCCACCGACATTTTCCATATCGGCCCGGCCGGCGCAGGACATGCCATGAAGCTTGTCCACAACATGATCCTGCACAGCAATTTCCTGGCCAATTGCGAAGGGCTTCGCATGGCTGAACGCGCCGGTCTTGATCTGCAACAGGCGGTCGCGGTTCTCAACGCGGGAAACGCTCGCAGTTTTGTCAGCGAAGTTCGCTTTCCCCGTGATATTCTCAGCGGCACCATGAATGCTCGATCGCACGTGTCCAATCTGGAGAAAGATCTCGGGCTTGCCGTCGACTATGCCGCGCAGCTGGAGGCTCGCGTGCCGTTCGCAGCGCTGACGCAAGCGGTTCTGGCCCAGGCGATCTCGGCCGGAAAAGCGGACGCCGATTTCTCATGGCTTTTTCCAACCTATGAAGATCTCATCGACCAGCTTGAGGTCGAAGCGTGACAGACACCATCGGCATCATCGGGCTTGGCCTTGTCGGCATGGCGACGGCCGAACGGCTGCTGGCGAGCGGAATGCGCGTGATTGGCTATGACCCGGTCACCGAACGAAACGACCTGTTGACGCAAAATGGCGGCGTGGCCGTGGATGCTGCCACGATATGGAGGCAAGCCGATCCGGTAATCGCCGCGGTTTTCGACACCGGACAGGTCGCCGACATTATCGAGCAAGCACCCGAAAACACCGGCAAACGCCTTGTCGTTTTCAGCACCTGCGATCCCGATAAAATGGCCGGCCTTGACTCGCGCGCCCAGGCAAAGGGCATCACGCTGATTGATGCGCCGCT
>CALZIL010000121.1 GCA_945787495.1 uncultured Afifella sp.
ATTGACGGGGCACTAGAGCAGTTTTAACCGACACGGGGTCATTTGATGGAGTCAAATCAGTTCACTCAGCAAGGCGAGCGGCGCGGCGCGATACGGGTATCGGGCAAGCTGTTCAACGATGATGATGGGCTGATTTGGCCCACCGGAGGCCGGTTTGCCGCGCTTTCTGGACTTCGTTATGTCTCCCTTGTGGTCGGCCAGACCAAGGCGGGAAACATGCCTCGCCAGCAAACGCGGCAAACCGGTCAAATGACCCCGTGTCGGTTAAAACTGCTCTAGCGGCATTCAGTATTTGCCAACAAGCCCGCCGGCCGATCTCCGTTTTTCCTTCACATTGGCTCGAAATTGGGAGCAACGCGGCCATAAGCGATTGCGGCTTCGCACTATTGATTGAGTGATCGTATCGACTGGCAATCCAGGTGTGAAATCAGACCGTCCACGGCAACACCAGATAGGGATGATTCATCCAGTACCACCAATTGTGATTCAGAAACTGACCGACATAAATCTGCGCAACCAGCCCGAACCAGATAGCAAGCAGCAAAACCAGCCGGAGAAGCCGGAAAACCAGCCATGGCCGTTTCGCGACTTTGTCGGCAATTGCGGCGCGGGCGTAAATCCGCGCCGCCCAGCCACGCAAAAAGACCAGCGTTACGAAGACATAGCCCGCCTTGGCCAGCGCAATCATTCCGACGATGTTTTGAACTTCGTCAGCCGGAAGGTCGGCAAATCCCGGAACAATACCCTCGATAAAAGCCGGCAAGCCGCGTGCGGCGAACAGCGGCAAGGCCAGGACCGTCGTCGCCACCGCCAGGAATAAGTAACGCCAGCCGGAATAAGCGACCAGGCTCCTGACCCGGCGGATTTCAAACAATGCCAGCCATCGGCCCTCCGCTGCCTGATGGGCCAGGGCCATTGGCAAATAGGCCATCACCCAAAGGCCGATAGCGACGCCGGTCAACCCGACGGCCGGGCCGACCCAAGATTGCTCATAGCCCTTGTTGAACGAGTTTTCCCAGCCAGCCCACCAGGATACCAGCCACAGCCCGGTGAACGGCAACGTTGCCAGCGCCAAGCTTACAAACCCGCCTATCCCTGTCGTGACGTTCGACCACAGTCCGCCAAACAAGCGCGTCAGGAAACCTGAACCGCGCGGACCCAGAACCCAACCATGTCTGCCGTCCAGACCAGCAGACGCTTGATGCAAGCCCAGTCGGCGAAGCGACACAGCGCGCATGTGCCGCATCATCCAGCCAAGCACGATGACGGCAGTCACCGGGGTCAAACACAGCAGTGTGCCGACGACAAGGTTTTTAACCAGGCGGAACAAAGCCGATATCAAACCGCCGCCTTTGACTTGGCGTGTCTCGCCATCGGCCACCGAAGTAGCCGCTGTCATGCGAAAATCTCCGATATCGCTGTGCCTTCAGCCTCGCGCGCCTTGAAACCCATAATCCCCGCGACAGTTGCTGCGACCGCGGTTTGATCGATCGGTTTGTCGAGAACCTTGTCGCCCACAATTCCGGGCCCGAAAACCAACGCCCAGGTTTCGTGCGCCGAGCGGCTATTGAAATGATGCTGAAACGGAACTTGCACCAGCGGGTTTGCGTCGCGCCCGCAGTCCGGGGTCACGACAAAGACCGTACGGTCGCGATAGTGGGGATCGGTATCGATTGCCTTGACCAATCGCGCCAGCCCCTCGTCGATGATCGAAATTGCCCGCGTGTAGTGCGAGGCATTGCCCCAATGCACATAGTCGGGATCCTGGTAATTGATCATCATGAACCGCGGGCGGAGTTCCCCAATCGCTCGAAGGGCAATCTCGGTCAGCAACCGGTCTCCGCGCGGATTTTTGAACCCGCTGTCGCCATAGTGCTGCCGCCAGCGTCCCCAGAACCGTTCCACGTCCGGTGATTGCTTGGGCGCGATGTCACGTGTGTCCGCCGCCAACAGCTCTTCATATTGTTTCCTGGCCGCAGCAAGGTCTTCATCGCTGGCCTGGCCCTCCTGCAATATGCGGGCGAACTTATAGAGCTTGAACCGATGCAGGCTCAGCATTTCCGAACGATAGGCAACACCGTAATGGCGATTAACGCCGTAGGTGAAAAACTCCTCCTGGGGGCGGTCTTCACCATTGATCAGCAATGCCTGATGAGATGGAATATCAAAAGCACTGCGCAGATATTCGAACAAGGTCGGCTGTGTCGGCTCCAGCCGGTCGTCAAGAACTTTCGAACCCGCGTCGCGATATGCGAGATAACGCCCGGTGAGAAGGTTGAGCGTGCCCTCGGCATGCGAGGCATCAACCCCGTCGAGTTGCGCGATCGTCATGTCGGGAATGAGAATGCCGCGCTTTGTCAGCGTGTGCCGCAGAAACGGCGCATAGGTGTTGTCCGGATCGATCGTCTCACGCCGCCGTACCCCGCCGCCAAACCTTACGATGATCACGTTGGGACCGTTGTAACGGGGTTTTGCGGCTGCCGGCGCGCCGTATGCGGCAGCGCCTGCTGTTACGAAACTTGCGCCGAGTCCGGTGTTAAAAGACCGACGGTCGATCATCGTCCGCTATCCTTATATTGACTACAGACCAGCCGATTGCCGACTAATCGTTCGCGAAGACCGGATGACGCCGGGAAATGACGCCGCGAGCCGGCATCTTGCTACGATATACAATATTAAACGACCGTTGTTGGCACAACGGACTCACATGCGCCTCGCAAGGGGATTCCACTTTCAAGCCCTAACCGGACGGTCACGGCAGACGACGATTAGGCCGGAAGATGATCCGAGCAGGCCGCTGGCGCGGCCCTCATATTGCGTTGGCGAGCGATGCGCCCTAATTGACGGTTCAAACCGGCGCGTCGCCGCGCCAACAATGATCATACGCGTTGGACTCAAATGGCTGACATCACCAAGGAAGACATTCTGGATGCATTGAAACGGGTCAGGGGACCCGATCTTGAGGGCGACATTGTCAGCCAGGGGCTGGTGTCCGATATTTTCGTCAATGACGGCAAGGTGATCTTTTCCATCACCGTCCCGGCCAAACGGGCACAGGAACTTGAGCCGCTGCGCGAGGCGGCCGAGAAAGTCGTTTCGGAAATGCCGGGCGTTGCCAGCGTCATGGTGGCGCTGACGGCGGAAAAGAAGCCGGGCCAGGATACGCCGGTCCGGCCGGCGCCGTCAGCGACCCAGGCAGGCGCCGTGCCGCCGCCGATGCAGGGTCAGGCCGCAGCCCAGGCCGGGCAGGGGGCTGGGCAGGGCGGCCCGCAGAAGGCCGGCGTTCCGGGCGTTGAAGCGATCATCGCCGTCGCTTCGGGCAAGGGCGGCGTCGGCAAATCGACGACGGCGGTCAATCTGGCGCTGGGCCTGCAGGCCAGCGGTCTCAAGGTCGGCATTCTTGACGCTGATATTTACGGGCCCTCCATGCCCCGGCTCCTGCGCATCACCGGCCGGCCGACACCGGTCTCGGGCCGCGTTCTCAAACCGATGGACGGCTATGGCCTGAAAGTCATGTCGATGGGCTTCCTGGTTGAGGAAGAGACGCCGATGATCTGGCGCGGCCCGATGGTCATGTCGGCGCTGACCCAGATGCTGCGCGAGGTCGAGTGGGGCGAGCTTGACGTGCTGGTCGTCGACATGCCGCCCGGCACCGGCGATGCACAGCTGACCATGGCGCAGCAGGTGCCGCTGGCCGGCGCGATCATCGTCTCCACGCCGCAGGATCTGGCGCTGATCGACGCGCGCAAGGGGCTCAACATGTTCCGCCGTGTCGATGTCCCGGTCCTCGGTATTATCGAGAATATGAGTTATTTCCTTTGCCCACATTGCGGCGAGCGCTCCGATATTTTCGGCCACGGCGGCGCCGAGGCCGAAGCTGCCCGCATCGGCGTGCCGTTTCTCGGCGCCGTGCCTTTGCATATGGAAATCCGCGAAAAATCCGACGCCGGAACGCCGGTCGTCGTCTCTGCGCCCGATGGCGAGCACGCGCGCATCTTTAAGGAGATTGCTGGGCGCACCTGGGACCGTCTGGTTGAAGAGCGCGCCATGAGCGGCGCGCAGGCCCCGAAGATCGTCATTGAAAACTGAATCGCACTGAAAACGCCGATCGATCGCCGCGCGCCGCGCTGAAAACATTAGACTTTCGTCGGATTTTTAGAGTCTCTCTAAAAATTGTGCGTTTTTTCGGCACTGCACAATCGAATTTGTTTGCGCTTGCTCAATTCATGCGTAACGATCTGATCGGTAACGGGAGGGGTTCGCGCGGATATGGCTGGAACGGCCGACGCAGCAGAACACATAATCGACGAAACCGAACGCTTGCGCGCTAATGTCTATGCGCTGCTGGCGCGGTTTTTGGCGCGTCCGCCGGATTCCGCAGCGCTTGCCGAAGCCGCCGGATGGTCCGGCGATGACACAGAATTCGGCAAGGCTGTGTCGCGGCTTGCAAAATCCGCCGCCGCTGCCGATCCCGAAGCCATCAAGGATGAATACGCGGCCCTTTTCATCGGCGTTGGCCGCGGTGAGCTGCTGCCCTACGGGTCCTACTATCTCACTGGATTCCTGAATGAAAAGCCGCTGGCGCGGGTGCGCCAGTCGCTGCGCGAACTCGGCGTTGAGCGCGACCCGGCCGTCAAGGATCCCGAAGACCACATCGCCGCTTTGCTCGACGTCATGGTCGGCCTCATTCTCGGCACGTTTGCCGGCGGTTCCGACCTTGCCGCGCAGAAGCGGTTTTTCGACGACCATATCGCGCCCTGGGCCGACTATTTCTTCAAGGATCTCGAAGAGGCCAAGACCGCCGATCTCTATAAGGCCGTCGGCAGTGTCGGCCGCGCCTTCATGGCGATCGAAAAGGCTGCTTTTGAAATGGCCTGAATTGGAAATGGGATGACCGGCTGATCCGGTAAACGCAATCGAAGGAGGGAAACTGAAAATGAGCAAACGGGACAAGGGTGGCGACAGCAACCGCCGTGATTTCCTCAAGCTTGCCGGACTTGGAACCGTTGCCGGTGGCACGGCCCTCGTCAGTGGCGCCAAGCCGGCCGAGGCGGCCGGGCTGCGCGCCGACGGCAGCCAGGGATATCGCGAGAGCGAGCACGTCAAGACCTATTACAAACTGGCAAAATTCTAGACCCATCAGCAAACCGGCCGGGTGGCCTGAAGGTCTGCCCGCGCCCTAAAGAACAACCCTGATTGAGGAGAATCGACAATGCTGAGGAAGAAGACGAACGGGGTGGCGATTGGCCCCCGCTTGTCGTCTGCCCTGCAGGAGCTGACGAACCAAGCTGTTGATCGACGCACATTCCTGAAACGCTCCGGCCTGACGATAGGCGGCATCGCCGCGGCATCGACGCTGGCATCAGGCATGGTCCGCGAGGCCAAGGCCCAGGCGATGGCGGGCAAGCCCATTGAGGTCAGAAAATCCGTTTGCACCCATTGTTCGGTTGGCTGCACGGTCATGGCCGAAGTGCAGGACGGTGTCTGGACCGGCCAGGAGCCCGGCTATGATTCGCCGTTCAATCTCGGCGCCCATTGCGCCAAGGGCGCCTCGGTGCGCGAGCATGCCCACGGCGAGCGCCGGCTGAAATACCCGACCAAGCTGGTTGGCGGCAAATGGGAACGCGTGTCCTGGGACGACGCCATCAACGAGATCGGTGACACGATGCTGAAGATCCGCGAAGAAAGCGGTCCCGACAGCGTCTATTGGCTTGGTTCGGCCAAGCACAGTAACGAACAGGCCTATCTGTTCCGCAAGTTCGCCGCCTTCTGGGGCACCAACAATGTCGATCACCAGGCGCGGATCTGTCACTCGACCACGGTCGCGGGTGTTGCAAACACCTGGGGCTACGGCGCGATGACGAATTCGTATAACGACATTCACAATTCCCGCGCCATTTTCCTCATTGGCAGCAATCCGGCGGAGGCCCATCCGGTCTCGCTCTTGCATCTCTTGCGCGCCAAGGAGCAGAACAATGCGCCGCTGATCGTCTGTGATCCGCGTTTCACCCGAACGGCCGCGCATGCCGACGAATATGTCCGGTTCCGGCCGGGCACCGACGTCGCGCTGGTTTGGGGCATTCTCTGGCACATCTTCGACAATGGCTGGGAAGACAAGAACTTCATCCGCCAGCGCGTCTGGGGCATGGACCAGATCCGCACCGAAGTTGCCAAATATACGCCGGACGAGGTGGAAAGCATCACCGGCGTGCCGGGATCGCAGATCAAGCGCGTTGCCCGCACAATGGCCAACAACCGGCCAGGCACCGTCATCTGGTGCATGGGCGGCACCCAGCACACCAACGGCAACAACAACACCAGGGCCTACTGCATCCTGCAGCTGGCGCTCGGTAATATGGGCAAGGCCGGCGGCGGCACCAACATCTTCCGCGGTCACGACAATGTGCAGGGCGCCACCGACTTCGGCGTGCTCTCGCACACCCTGCCTGGCTATTACGGCCTGTCGACCGGCTCGTGGAAGCACTGGTCGCGTGTCTGGGATGTCGACTTCGACTACATCAAGGGCCGCTTCGCGACGATGAAGGGCAAAGACGGCAAGGACGTCAATCTGATGAACAAGAAGGGCATCGTCGTTGCCCGCTGGTTCGATGGCGTCCTTGAAGATCCGGCCAATATGGTCGATCAGCCCAACAAGGTCCGCGGCATGGTCTTCTGGGGCCACGCGCCGAACTCGCAGACCCGCCTGCCGGATATGCAAAAGGCCATGGGGATGCTCGATCTCCTGGTCGTCATCGATCCCTATCCGACGATGACGGCGGTCATGCATAACCGGACCGATGGCGTCTATCTGCTGCCGGCCTCGACCCAGTTCGAGACCTACGGCTCGGTGACGGCGTCCAACCGCTCGCTCCAGTGGCGCGAAAAGGTTGTCGAGCCGTTGTTTGAGAGCCTGCCGGACCAGACGATTATCTACAAGTTCGCCAAAAAGCTCGGTTTCGGCGACGAGATGTTCAAGAACATCAAGGTCGAAAATGACGAGCCGCTGGTGGAGGATACGACCCTTGAATTCAACAAGGGCATGTGGACGATCGGCTATACCGGCCAGTCGCCGGACCGCCTGAAGGCCCACATGGCCAACCAGCACACCTTCGACAAAACGACATTGCGTGCTGTTGGCGGGCCGGTGGATGGCGAGTTTTACGGTTTGCCCTGGCCGAGCTGGGGTACCGCCGAAATGGGCCATCCGGGAACACCGATCCTTTACGATCCATCCAAGCCCGTTTCGGAAGGCGGCCTGACATTCCGCGCCCGGTTCGGCGTGGAGCGTGATGGCGAGAACCTTCTCGCCGAAGGCTCATGGTCGGAAGGCTCGGAGATCCAGGACGGGTATCCGGAGTTCACCATGGCCATGCTGACAAAGCTTGGCTGGGACAAGGATCTGACCGCCGCCGAACTTGACAGGATCAAGTTTGTCGCCGGCTCCGATGATCCCGAAGCCATGGGCAAGGTGAACTGGAAGACCGACCTTTCGGGCGGTATCCAGCGTGTGGCGATCGCGCATGAATGTGCGCCGTTCGGCAACGCCAAGGCCCGCACGGTGGTCTGGAACTTCCCCGACCCGGTACCGATTCATCGCGAGCCGCTCTACACGCCGCGTCGCGATCTTCTGCCCAAATATGTCACCTACGACGACACCGTGAACTATCGTCTGCCGACGCTCTATTCGTCGATCCAGACGAACGACGTTACCGGTGACTTCCCGACAATCCTGACGTCGGGCCGTCTGGTGGAATATGAAGGCGGCGGTGACGAGAGCCGGTCCAATCCGTGGCTGGCCGAGCTGCAGCAGGACATGTTCGTGGAAATCAATCCGGCCGATGCCAATGATGGCGGCATTCGCGACGGCGAGATGGTCTGGCTGCATGGTCCCGAAGGCGCCAAAGTCAAGGTCATGGCCATGGTCACCGAACGTGTCGGCAGGGGTGTCGCCTTCATGCCATTCCACTTCGGTGGCTGGTTCCAGGGCGAGGATCTGCGCGATAAATATCCGGAGGGTGCTGATCCATATGTCCTTGGCGAGGCGTCGAACACGGCGCAGACCTATGGCTATGACAGCGTCACCCAAATGCAGGAAACCAAGACAACGCTCTGCCGCATCGAGCGGGCGTAAGGTCGAAGGAGGAAACATAAAATGGCAAGGATGAAATTCCTCTGTGACGCCGAGCGCTGCATCGAATGCAACGCTTGTGTCACGGCGTGCAAGAACGAGCACGAGGTTCCGTGGGGCATCAACCGGCATGCATTGCTCCGACGCGCCCTGCGCGGCGGTATGTCCGGTCGATTGCTTCTACCAGACCGATGAGGGTGTGGTGCTGCATTCCAAGGACCTGTGCATCGGTTGCGGCTATTGCTTCTACGCCTGTCCGTTCGGCGCGCCGCAATATCCGCAGGCCGGCAATTTCGGCTCACGCGGCAAGATGGACAAATGCACCTTCTGCGCCGGCGGACCGGAAGCGGACAATTCTTCCGAAGAGTTCGTCAAATATGGCCGCAACCGCCTGGCGGAGGGCAAATTGCCGCTTTGCGCCGAAATGTGCTCTACCAAGGCCCTGCTGGCCGGAGACGGTGACGTGGTATCCAATATCTACCGCGAACGCGTCGTTGGACGCGGCTTTGGCTCCGGCGCCTGGGGCTGGGGCACGGCCTATGGACAGAAATCCGGAAGCTGATCCGGGGTTCTGAATCAATGCCTGGCCGCGCCCCTCAGGGCGCGGCTTCGCATATGAGCGTATGAGCGGAGGAAAGCGAATGCGAAGCGATCGATTGGCGGATCGCATCAGCGGTGCGGCGCGTCTGATGTTTGCCGTCTGCGTTTTGACATTCACGATCATGGCAACGATGGCGGCGGTTTCGAGCGCCGATGCGCAGAGCTCGGTTCGCCCGCCGGCGAGCGGCGATACCGGTTTCTCCGATCCGTCCGTGGCCGGTCAGGTTCCCGGTAATGCGCTGGGAGCGACATCGGATTCTGAGCTCTGGCGCGCCGTCAAGAGCGGCACCGCCGGCAATGTCTCCATCCCCGACAAGAACGCCGGCATGCTGGTTCAGTATGAAGGCCAGATCTGGAGGGAAATCCACAATGGCATGGTGCCGCTCTACGGCGCCTGGGCCATTCTCGGCATGATCGTCCTGCTGGCGATCTTCTTTGCGCTCATTGGCCGGTTGAGGATCGACGACGGGCCGGCCGGGATCACAATAACCCGCTTTTCCGCGCTGGAACGGGCCGGCCACTGGATGACGGCGGGCTCGTTTGTGCTGCTTGCCTTGACCGGTTTGAATATTCTTTATGGCCGCAGCGTCATCATTCCGGTCATTGGCCTGGACGCCTATGCCGCAATCGCCCAATGGGGAAAATACATCCACAATTACGTCGCCTTCGCCTTTATCGCCGGGCTGATTTTCATTTTCTTCCACTGGGCCCTGCACAATATTCCCAGCCGGAGTGACATTGTCTGGCTCCTGAAGGGCGGCGGTATTTTCGTCAAGAGCGTCCATCCGCCGGCCCGCAAATTCAATGCCGGGCAAAAGATCGTCTTCTGGCTGACAATCTTCGGCGGCATCTCGGTCGCTCTGTCGGGCTGGGCCTTATTGTTTCCGTTCACCACCTCCCTCATGACCTGGTTTATGGAGATCATGCAAACTGTCGGCCTTGATGTTCCGGCCTGGCTCGGTCTGCCCGATCCGCCCTATTCGGGGGTCGTCGAACAACAGATGAACCAGATCTGGCACGCTGTCATGAGCCTGTTCCTGACCACCGTCATCATCGCTCACATCTATATCGGTTCGCTGGGCATGGAAGGCGCTTTCGATGCAATGGGGTCCGGTGAAGTCGATCTCAACTGGGCACGCGAGCACCACAGTTTGTGGGTAGAAGAGCTGGAGCAGGAACTCGACGAGGATGCTGCCAAACATGGCGGATCGTCTGTGCAACCGGCCGAATAGCGGGTCATCGACAATAACAAGCTCCGTGGTCAGGCTGCGTGCGGCCTGGCGCGGTGCGCTTGCCGTTTTGGGCCTGCTCGGATTTGGCTGCCCGGCTATGGTGGAGGCTAACGAGGCGCGCTTACCGGAAACGCTGATCGGCCATGGCGGTCCTGTCATGGGCATTGATGCGGACCCGGCGAGTGGCCGTGTTTTGACGGCATCCTTCGATTATTCGGTCATTTTGTGGACGCTTGACGGTGATGGCGCCATTCACAGCGCCGGCGGCACGGTCAGTCATCGCCTCCTTGGCCACAATGCCGCCGTCAACGACGTGGCATTCGTGCCCGGCACCGACAAGGCTGTTTCGGTCTCCGATGACGGCTCGATGATTGTCTGGAATCTCAAGGACGGCACGGTAATCCGCCAGTTGGAAGACACCAGCGACAAGGTTCTCGATGTCACCGTTTCTGCCGATGGCCGCTTTGCCGCCATTGCCCGCTGGGACGGCACCGCCCGGCTGATCGATCTTGGCGCGCTGTCGGAAGTGCAGCGCTTTGAGGGCCATCGCGGCAACGTCAACGCTGTCGTCATGTCTGTCGATGGCGCGACACTCTATACCGGGTCTTACGACGGTTCGATCCGCGCTTGGGACACCGCCACCGGCGAGGAGACGGCGCTTGTCCTCGATCACGGCTGGGGAATCAACGTGCTCGTCCTTGCCGGTCAATCGCTGGTGTTTGGTGGTCTCGACGGGACCATTGCGCGCATCGATCTTGAAACCGGTTCCGTGCACGAAATCGGCAAGGCCGAACGCCCGGTTCTCTCGCTTGGCCTTTCGACCGATGGCGGGTGGCTCGCCGTCGGCGATGGTGACGGGCGGATCCGCGTCTTCAATACGCCGGACTGGGCGCTGGCGGAGGAATACAGCAACCCCACCGGTCCGGTCTGGGGACTGGCATTTGCCGATAATGAAGGCACGACCGTCTATCATAGCGGTCTCGACGACTTTGCCGTGCTCTGGCAGGTCGAGCCGCGGCAGCCTTTTGAGCCGCCCAAAACGGTCTATCCGCGACGCTTCCAGTTGCGCGCCGACATGAGCCCCGGCGAGCGTCAGTTCCAGCGCAAATGCAGTATCTGCCATACGCTTGACAAGGACGACCGCAACCGGGCCGGCCCGACGCTTTTCGGCGTTTTCGGTCGCAAGGCCGGGACGCTGCCGGGTTATCCCTATTCGGAAGGCTTGCGAAAATCCGGTATAGTGTGGAACGAGGAAACCATCGCCAGACTGTTCGATCACGGGCCGGATGTCGTAACGCCCGGCACGAAAATGCCGATACAGAGGCTGAAAAGCCCGGCCGACCGGGATGCGCTGATCGCCTTTTTGAAGACCGCGACGGCGCCTGATCGAGCCGCAGGCGCCAAAGACACGAATTTGGGAGATCAGGGACAATGAAGGCATTTATCGGCGGCATTGCCGCGATTATCGTGATTGCCGTGGGAGCGGCGATCGTTCTGGATTCGATGGGTTTTTCGTCGCAGGACCAATTCACCTCCGAGCACGGCTCCGTCCGCCTTGGTGACGGTTGAGGCGCAGTTTTTGGCCACCCGGATATTACTGGTCCTGGCGGCCATCGCCGGGTTGCCGCAATACGTCCAGGCATTTGACCAAGTTGAAACGGCAGGTCTTGGGCAGACGATGCGCTCTCTCGTCAGCGTCCTGCCGCAATGGGCCGGCCGTCCCCCCTCGGCCGAAGAACCGGAAGGTTCCGGCGTTGTCGTAGCCGACGGGCGGCTGGTGCTGACCGCTGACCATATTCTCGGCAATCCCGTCGGCATCCGCATTCGCACCATTGACGGTGATATTCGCGCTGCACGGATATTTGCCCGCGACAGCGCGACGGATCTGGCGCTGCTTGCGGTCGACACGCCGTTACCGGCGTTGCGCTTTGGCAATGAGGTCGCCATCGGCGATCCGGTCTGCGCGCTCGGCAATGCTTTCGGACTCGGCGTCTCGGCCACTTGCGGGACCGTTTCGGCGGTCAACAGATCGGGCACCGGGTTCAATACGATCGAGGATTTCATCCAGACCGATGCGGCCGTCAACCCGGGCATGTCAGGCGGCGCGCTGATCGATCGCGACGGCAATCTTGTCGGTGTGCTTTCAGCGATTTTCACCAAACAGTCGGATGCCAATATCGGCGTCAATTTCGCCGCTTCCGCGCGCCTGGCGCAGCAGGCACTCGCCCGGTTTCGCTCCAAAACCGACACACCCTGGCCGGCGCTTGACGCCCGCCTTGCGCCGCATCCGCCGCGTGGTGCAACTGGACGCTCAGGCGCGGCGGTTGTGGATATCACGCCGGGCTCGGCTGCCTCTCGCGCCGGTCTCAAAGCCGCTGATGTGATTGTTGAGGCCGGCGGCCGCAGGGTGCGCGGACCCGACGATGTGGTGGCGGCCTTCGCGCTTGCCGCCGGCGAAGACGGCTTGGCCTTGTCGGTTTTGCGATCCGGCAAAATGGTCACGATAGAGGTGCCGATTGGCCAATAAGATCATATGCTTGGTGTGAAAATCGGAATCGGTCTGCTAAGCACCGGAATCGAAATCTGAGTATCTTGAATCAATCTGGCAGGAGACCGCGCCATGACCGAGGATTTCAACCAGGATCGGCTGAACATGTCGCTTCGAAAGTTTCTCAAGCAGGTCGGCGTGACCTCGCAGCGCGAACTGGAAAAACTGATCGATGAAAAGGGCCTGCGCGGCAGCGGAAAGCTCGCCGTGCGCGCCGTTCTGACCGCCAAGGGCACCGACCTTGAACATGTGGTGGAAGGCGAAATTGATCTTGGTTGAAACGTCATTTTTTACAAAGCACCGATTGCCGCTACCACTCGATCCAACTGCCGGTCTATGACAACACCGATCCATGATTGACGCCCCCGACTTTCCGCCGCTTTTAACCGGCCACGCTGTCGCGCCACCGGCCGACGCGTATTTGCTTGCCTGCCGCCGCGCCGCATCGGGCAGGGCGGGTGCTGGCGATATCTTCTGGAGCCGGTCCCACAA
>CALZIL010000122.1 GCA_945787495.1 uncultured Afifella sp.
GCGGCGGCGAAATTCGCCGTGCGCACGGTGATGACCTTCTTGGCGTCGGTCGCTTTCACCGTCTGGATGCCATTGCCGGCATAGATCGGCCGCTTGAAGGTGTCGGGCGCATCGACTTCGATGATCTCGGAGACCTGCATGACGTCCAGCAAGGCGGCGACGCGCGGCATGACGTTCTTGCCGGCGGTCGTCGCCGGCGCGACGATGGCGTCATAGTCGCCGGCTAGGCCGACAATCAGGGCGGCCAGCGGTTCGGCCAGGCGATGCTCCAGCGCGTCGGTTTCGGCCAGCAGCACCTTGGCCACGCCTGATAGTTTTGCGGCGGCATCGGCAGGGCCTTGCGCGCCGTTGCCGGCAACCAGCACATGCACCTCGCCGCCCAGAGCGGCCGCCGCCGTCAGCGCCTTGCTGGTGGCTTCGTTGAGATCGGTATTGTCATGTTCGGCAACAAGAAGCGTCGTCATTGTCTGTCTCTCCTTGGGGTCCCGCCCCTAAAGCACGCCAGCTTCGTTTTTCAGCTTGTCGACCAGCTCGGTGACGGAGCCGAGGATGACGCCGGCCTGACGCTTGGGCGGTTCGGCGGTCGTGATCACCTCAAGGCGTGGCGTCACATCGACGCCGAGATCGACCGCGCTCTTGATGTCGAGCGGCTTTTTCTTGGCTTTCATGATGTTCGGCAGCGAAGCGTAACGCGGCTCGTTGAGACGCAGATCGGCGGTGACGACCGCCGGCATCTTGACGGTTATGGTCTGCAACCCGCCATCGACCTCGCGCGTCGCCTGCGCGCTGTCGCCGTCGATCTTGATCTCTTTCAAAAACGTCGCCTGCGACCAGCCCAGAAGCGCTGAGAGCATCTGGCCGGTCTGGTTGGCGTCGTCGTCGATCGCCTGCTTGCCGAGGATGACAAGGCCGGGGGCTTCCTCATCGACGATCGCTTTCAGGATCTTGGCGACGGCCAGCGGTTCGACGATGTCGTCGACCTCAACCAGGATGCCGCGATCGGCGCCCATGGCCAGGCCCGTGCGGATCGTCTCCTGCGCCTGTGCCGGACCGATGGAGGCAAGCACGATTTCATCGGCGGTGCCGGCTTCCTTCAGCCGCAGCGCTTCTTCGACGGCGATTTCATCGAACGGATTCATCGACATTTTGACATTGGCGAGATCGATGCCCGATCCGTCGGCCTTGACCCGGACCTTGACGTTGTAATCGACCACCCGCTTGACGGCGACGAGGACTTTCATGTCACACCTCTTAAAGACTTCGGCAGACGCACTAACGCTGGCGGCAGCCGCTTGCAAGACATGCCGCGATGCGGCCATGCGTTATTGTGTCCTGTCGCCGTTTGATCCGGCGATCAGGCTTCCAGGTTGGGCGCCATATTGCGGTCAAGCAGAACGACGCCGGGCCGGCGTAGCACCAGGATCAGAAGGCCGCCGGCGATGAAGCCGCCGATATGGGCCCACCAGGCAACGTTTTCATCACCCGGCGCGGCAATGAAAAGATTGGCGACCTGAAAAGCCGCCCAGGCGACCAGAACGTAGACGGCAGAAAGCCGGAACGGAATTTTGCCGAGCAAGAGCACCCACAATTTGACCCTTGGATGCAACAGCAGGTAGGCGCCGACAATGCCAGCAATCGCCCCGGACGCGCCGATCAGCGGCAGCGACGAACCCGCATTCAGGAGGCTGTGGGCGAGGCCGCCGCCGGCGGCGGCTAGCAGGTAGAAGGCGAGATAGCGCAGATGGCCGACGGCGTCCTCGATATTGTCGCCAAACACCCACAAAAACAGCATGTTGCCGGCCAGATGCAGAAAATTGGCATGCAAAAAGGCGTAGGTGAAATAGGTCGCCGTTTCCGGAATCACGACATATTCGGCCGGCAATTCGCGGATGTCGTTGACGACGGAGGGGACGAGGCCAAAGCTGAAGGCGGCCTCGCGAACTTCTTCGGTATCGGCACCGCCGGTGACAAAAAAAGCCAGCACCGTGAGCGCGATCAGGCCGTAATTGACGTAAGGCCAGGTCAGGTTTGCCAGAGGATTATCGTCATGCAGCGGGATGAACATGGGGGGCGTCGCGGTTCAACGGTTCTTGCCGGGGACCCAGAGAACGTCGGCCTCGCCCTTGTCGTTGACCCAGCGGCTGGCGACGAACAGGAAATCCGATAATCGGTTGATATAGTGCAGCGCCGCCTCACCGACCTTGCCAGGCTCCTGGGCGGCGAGCGAGACCATCAGCCGCTCGGCGCGGCGGCAAATCGTCCTGGCCATATGCAGGGCCGCCGCGGCGCCGCTGCCGCCCGGCAGCACGAAAGAGCGCAGCGGCTCAAGATCGGCGTTGAGTTGGTCGATATCCTTTTCGATCCGCGCAACCTGTGCCGGCACGACCCGCAGCGGTTCATGATCCGCTTTGCCGCCGTCGTCGGGGGTGGCAAGATCGGCGCCAAGATCGAAGAGATCGTTCTGGACGGCGGCAAGCATGGCATCGAGATCGGGCTGGCCATCCGGCAAATGGGCCCTGGCGACGCCGATGGCGGCATTGGCCTCGTCGACCGTGCCATAGGCCTCGACCCTGAGATCATATTTCGGCCGGCGCTCACCGGTGCCCAGCGCTGTCGTGCCGTCATCGCCGGTGCGGGTGTAGATCTTGTTGAGAACGACCATGCCGCTGTCCCTCGCCGCACCTATCGCCGATTGCTGATTTTCGACGTGTACCGTTCTAGCCCGCGAACAGCCAGAGCGCACCCATCATCAGAACAATGGCGGCGAATTGCATCAGCACGCGGGCGCGCATCAGCTTCTGCGAGAGGTTGGGGCTGCCGCCGCGCAGCATGTTCCAAAGACCGGCGATGAGAATCAGCGCGACCGCGGCAATGGCGATCGGCACGATAATGTTCATAGAAGTTTCCATGACCTGTCCCTTTTACAGGACGAGGCCGATTGAGGACAAGAATGATGCAGCCTAGGAACGCCCGGCGCGCGCTAAAGTCGCATGCAGCAACCGGCCGGGCAGGATCCGCCGCATCGCCGCGGCAATACGGGTCGGGCCGGTGACGTAGTAATGGGTGCGCGGGCGAGCGCTTTCGCAGGCATGGACGAGTACCTTGAGAACGGCTTCCGGACCAAGCTGGCCGCGCGTGTTGCCTTTGCCTTGCTCAAGCGCGGCGATGCGGCGCCGGTAATAGTCCCGGTGAACGGAATTTTCCATGTCGATGTGCCGTCTGGCGGCGAGAGCGGCGGTCTGGCCCATGCGGCTTTCAATCGGCCCCGGCTCGATCGTGGCGACATGAATGCCAGTGCCGTCAAGCTCGATGCGCAAGGTGTCGGAATAGCCTTCCAGGGCGAATTTGCTGGCCGTGTAGGCGCCGCGAAAACCCATGGCGACGAGTCCGAGGACGGAAGAATTCTGGACGATGCGGCCATGCTTCTGTCGGCGCATCACCGGGATCACCTGCCGCGTCAAATCGTGCCAGCCGAAGAAATTGGTCTCGAACTGCTCGCGTAGCGCCGCCATGGGCAGATCCTCGACGGCGCCGGGCTGGGCATAGGCGCCATTATTGAATAGCGCATCGAGTCTGCCATCGGTCGCGGCGAGGACATGATTCAGGGCGGCGGCAATGGAGTCCGGCTCGGTGTAATCAAGATAGACACTCTCCAGGCCCTCATCCTTCAGCCGGGCCATGTCGGCGGGATTGCGGGCCGTGGCGAAAACACGCCAGCCGCGCGTCATCATGCCGCGTGCGCAGCAAGAGCCGATGCCGGTCGAACAGCCGGTAATCAGGATCGTTCGCGTCATGAATTCACGCTGTGTGGTTCACCGGACTTTTCACCGGTGCCGCGCTTGTCTATGGCAAGGCCATGATGATTTTCCGGCCCGTGCGGCGCGTTGACTGACATTGCAAACATCGTCCTGTCGATCTTCGGGTTGATCGGTATCGGCTATGGCACGGCGCGGACTGGTCTTCTGGGCAAGGATGTCGGCAAGGGGCTGGCCGATTTCGTCTTCACCATCGCCATTCCGGTGCTGTTGTTCAAGACACTGGCAACGGCCGATTTCGGCATTGCCGCGCCGTGGCGCATCTGGGCGGCCTATTTTGCCGGAGCCGCCGTGACCTGGACGTTGTCGCACGTCACGATCCGGCGGATGTTCGGGCGCGACGCACGGGCCGGAATGGTCGCCGGATTGTCGGGCAGTTACGCCAATACGGTGCTGATCGGCATTCCGCTCGTCCAGACCGCGTTCGGCGAGGCCGGCATGGTGTCCCTGTTGATCATCGTTGCCGTCCATCTGCCGGTGATGATGCTTGCCAGTCTCGTCCTGTTTGAATGGGCGCTGCGCGTTGACGGCGTGGAGAGCGGCGCCGTCGACCGTGGCGCGATCTGGCGGCGCTTCGTCAACAGCTGCCGGACCGGTTGCGCTGTTTGCCTGCGGAATGGGCCTGGCAAGCTACGGGATCGCCCGCAATGTAAGCCAGGCACTGGTCATCACCGTGTTCAAGCTTGTCGTGATGCCGGCAATCGTGCTGGCGACCGGCTGGGCGATCGGCCTGGCGCCGCTTGCGGTTGGCGCCGCGACGCTTGCCGCGGCGTGCCCGACCGGCGTCAATCCGTTCCTGATCGCCGGACGTTTCGGTACTGGCGAGGCGATCGCTTCCAATGCCATTGCGATTTCAACGGCTGCCGGTTTCGTCTCCACCGCCATTTGGCTCGTCATCCTGCAATGGCTGCTCGCTTAAATCCGAGAAGAAGGCGGATTTCGGCCGGCATGACACCGCTTTTGCGCAGGTTTTTCAGCCCGGCCGATCCTTCCGATTTGGACAATTTGCGGCCGTCCTCGTCGACAATCAGCCGGTGATGGAAATAGACCGGTTCAGGCAGGCCGAGCAGATCTTGCAGAAGTCGGTGGACGCCGGTCGCCGGTTTCAGATCGAGGCCGCGGACGATGTCGGTGACGCCCTGAAAGGCATCGTCAACGGTCACGGCCAGATGATAACTGGCAGGCGTATCCTTGCGTGCAAGAATGACGTCGCCCCAGCCGGCCAGGTTGGCCTTGATCGCCGTATCCGGTTCGACGCCGAACGGATCGCTTTCGCGCCAGGTCAGGCCGGCAAGTCCGGCAAGGACGCGGGCCATGTCGAGCCGCAGCGCATAGGGCCGGCCGCTGGCCATTTCATCGCGCCGACGCGTCTCCGGCCAGTCACGTTCGGTCCCCGGATAGAGCGGCGCGCCATCGGGGTCGCGCGGCCAGTTTTGGCCTTCTGCTTCAAAAGCGGCGATGGCGGCGCGGATTTCGCCGCGGCTCAAAAAGGCCGGATAGGTGAGGCCGAGCCGATCCAGTTCGGCAAGCGCGCCGCGATAGGCCTCAAAGCGGTCGCTTTGCCGCAGAACCGGCTCTTCCCATGTCATGCCGAGCCAGGCGAGATCGGCAAAAATCGCGACTTCGAATTCGGCCCGGGCGCGGGTTAAGTCGATATCCTCGATCCTGAGCAGCAAGCGCCCGCCGGTCGCCGCCGCCGCGTCGGCATTGAGAAGCGCCGAAAAAGCGTGGCCCAGATGCAGATAGCCATTGGGGCTGGGCGCAAAACGGAAAACGTGGTCGCTCAATGCCGCCTCTCACACGCCGCCGGGCTTGGCGACAGGACCGGCGGCGCGGCGCTCGGCCCTGGCCGCCTGGCCTTCGCGGTAAAGCAGATAGAGGCCGCTGCCGACGATCACCGCCGCGCCGATTATCGTGGCGCGATCAGGGATATCGCCAAAGACGTAATAACCCAGTGCGGTCATCCAGATCAGCTGCGAATAGACGAATGGCGCCAGCACCGGCGCGGGGGCGGCCTCGTGCGCCTTGATGAACACCCAGTGGCCGAGGGCGCCGAATATGCCGGTTGCCAGCAGCAGCGACCAATGCAGGAGATCGGGCACGGCGATCCACTGGGCAAGGCCCGGCGGGATCATGACAAGCGCGGCAAAGATGGCTGGTAAGAGGATCAGGCTTTCAGCCGTTTCGACGACAGCCAGGCGCCGCGTCAAAAGCACGTAGATCGAATAGCTGAGCATTGCGCCAAGCGAGAGCAGCATGGCCGGGTGAAAACCGTCGAGGCCGGGGCGTATTATGATCAGGGCGCCGATGAACCCGATGACGATCGCCGACCAGCGCCGCCGTCCGGCCCATTCGCCGAGAAACGGCCCGGCCAGCGCCGTGACGATGAAGGGCGAGAGAAAAAAGATCGAGGCGGTCAGCGCCAGCGGCAGATAGCGAATGGCGTAGAAATTGCAAAATGTCGCGCCGAGCAGGAAGAAGGCGCGGGCGGCCTGCAGCAGCGGGCTGCGCGGCCGGTACAATGCCGGCGACCGCCACGGTCTCAGCGCCGCTGTCGCGACCAGGGAGTGCGTGACAAACCGCATCCAGACAATTTGCAGCGGCGCCAGGATCGCCCCGGCATATTTGGCCGAGGCGTCGAGGCCGGCGAAACAGAAAAACGCAAAAAGTATCAAAAAGACAGCGGTCAGCCGGCTGGCCACCGGCTTGCCGTCGGCATTCAGCAGAACCGGAGCCTGGTCTGGCGCGCGCACATCCATAAACCATGCAAAGCCCGCTTGAGCCGGCAAGGCAAGCAAAAGCGTCAATGGCGTGCAAGAACGTGGATTTGTTGCCGTACCGCCGGGCAAAGGCTATGCCAGCAGCCGGCGCCGCGCGCCTGAGCCGGCACCCCTGAGCAACGGGAGACCTTGCACGATGTCGTTTCGTTTCTGGCAGGATCTGACCAGCCCGGATTTTGGCGCCCTTGACGCCGGCCGGACGGTCGCGGTCCTGCCACTATGCGCGACTGAGCAGCATGGTCCGCATCTGCCGACCGGCACCGATACGATAATCGCACAGGGACTGACCGGCGAGGTTGCCCAGCGGTTCAGCGGTGGCTTCGATCTCCTGTTCCTGCCGCGCCTGGCGATCGGCGCATCGCAGGAGCATGCCCGCTTCGCCGGAACTATCAGCATTTCGACACCGGCACTGATCGAACGGATTTCGACCATTGGTGCGCAGGTCGCGGCAAGTGGCCTGAAAAAGCTGGTTCTCGTCAGCTCGCATGGAGGCAATGTCGCGGCGATGACGGCGGCGGCGCTTGCCTGCCGCGAACAGCATGGTCTCCTGGCGGTGACGCTGACCTGGTCGCGGCTCGGCTTGCCGCATGGCCTTGTCGATGCCGACGAACGCGCGCTCGGCATTCATGGCGGTTTCGTGGAAACCTCTCTGATGCTGCATTTCCGGCCGGACCTGGTGCGCATGGACAAGGCGGCCAACTTTGCCTCGCTGCAGTCCGACCTTGCCGCCCGCTACGAGCATCTGCGCGCCTATGGGGCCGTCGGCTTCGGCTGGCTGGCCGGCGATCTCAACGAGTCCGGCGCCGTCGGCAATGCGGCGGCGGCAAATGCGGCAGCCGGCCGCGACATCTGCGCGCACCAGGCTGACGCGTTTGTCGCGCTTGCCGGGGAAGTCTCCCAATTCGAGCTTGCCGGCACGTTCACGTGAACCGCACAGACCCTTGACCTTCCAGTTACTGGAATCTCTATCTATCCTGCGAAATCGGCAGGCCGTGAAGGGGAAGATTATGGCGACGGTTCAGCTTGCGGTTAAGGGCATGGTCTGTGACGGCTGCGCCAAGGCGGTGGAGAACGCGCTTCGCACCGTTCCGGGCGTTATCCATGTCAGTGCCAATTACGAAAAGAACGAGGCGACAATCGAGGTCGCCGATACCGTGCCGGCGCAGGCGCTCGCCGATGCGGTGGTCAAGGCCGGTTACGAAGCCCGCATCGAGGGCTGACGCCTTATGAGCACCGTCACGCTCGACATTACCGGCATGACCTGCGCGGCTTGCGCCGGGCGGGTGGAAAAGGCGCTCGCCGCTGTCGAGGGCGTTGAGAAGGCACAGATCAATCTGGCGCTGGAAAAGGCCGAGGTGACGCTGGCCAACGGCGCGTCGCCCGAGGCGCTTGTCGCCGCCGTTGATGCAACCGGTTATGGCGCGCATCTGCGCTCCGAGCGGGCAGCGGATCGGCGGGCCGAAGAGGAAGCGCTGGCCGCAACGCGCCGGGCCGATGAGCGCCAGACCCTGCTGCGCTTCATCATCAGCGCGGCGCTCACGATCCCGCTTGTCATCGGCGTGTTGCCGGCCATGACCGGCCTGGGGGCCGCGCTGATTGGGCCGTGGGTGCAGTTTGCGCTGGCAACGCCCGTCATGGTCGTCGCCGGCTCGCGCTTCTATCGCGAGGCGTTCGCCGCGGTGCGCGGCGGCGCCGCCAATATGGCGGTCCTCGTCTCGCTGGGCACCAGTGTCGCCTATGTCTATTCGGCCTGGCGGGTCTTTGCCGGCAGTGCCGAAGGACATCTCTATTTTGAGGCCGCGGCGGTCGTTCTAACGCTCGTGCTGCTTGGTAAATATCTGGAAGCGCGCGCCAAGAGCGGCGCCTCGGCGGCGCTGACGGCGCTCGGATCGCTGCAGCCCGATACCGCCGAACGCATCACCGGTGCCGGTGTGGAAACCGTCTCCGTTGATCTTCTAAGCGCCGGTGACAGGCTGCTGATCCGGCCCGGCGCCCGCGTCCCGGCCGACGCGACGGTGGTCTCCGGCCATTCCAGCCTCGATGAGGCGCTGCTCACCGGCGAGAGCCTGCCGGTCAGCAAGGATGTCGGCGATGCGGTGATCACCGGCACGGTCAATGGCGACGGTGCGCTTGAAGTCACGGTCGACGCGGTCGGCGCCGATACGCGGCTGGCGCGCATCACCCGCCTTGTCGAAGCGGCGCAGTCCGGCACAGCGCCGGTGCAGCGGCTGGTCGACCAGATCTCGGCGGTCTTTGTGCCGGTCATTCTCGTTTTGGCGGCGTTGACCTTTGCCGGCTGGCTGCTCGTCGGCGCCGGCTTTGAAGCGGCGATGGTGGCGGCCGTTTCCGTTCTCGTCATTGCCTGCCCCTGCGCGCTCGGCCTGGCGACGCCGACGGCGCTGGTCGCCGGCACCGGTGCGGCGGCACGCGCCGGCGTGCTGATCCGCGACATTGAAACGCTGGAGCGGGCCCACACGGTCGGCACGGTCGCCCTCGACAAGACCGGCACGCTGACGCTCGGCCAGCCGGCGGTGACGGACATCGTCAGCGCTGAAGGTATTTTGGACAACGATGTGATCGCCACCGCTGCGGCGCTGGAGCATGCCAGCGAGCATCCGCTGGCAAAGGCGGTTCGCCGCCGGGCGGAAGAGTCTGATATGGCGCTGGCAGCCGTCAGTGGCGTTACGGCGATCCGCGGCCGCGGGCTGAGCGGTGAAGTTGATGGAGAAACGGCGCTTGTCGGCACTGCCGAGATGATGGCGGAGCACGGAATTGACGTTGGCGCCGTTGAGGACCAAGCCGCTGATCTGGAAAATCAGGCGCGAACCCTGGCATTCGTCGCCCGCAAGGGTCGCCTTCTCGGCCTTCTCGGCTTCGCCGATACGTTGCGGCCGGAGGCGAAAGAGGCGATCGCCGCGCTTGCCGATGATGGCATGAAAACGCTGATGCTGACCGGCGATCTGGCGGCCGTCGCCCGCAAAGTGGCCGGTGATCTGGGCATCGATGATGTCCGGGCGCGGCTTTCGCCGGAGGACAAATTGCGGGTGCTTGGCGATCTGCAGGCGGCCGGCGGCCAGATTGCCTTTGTCGGCGACGGGCTCAATGACGGCCCGGCGCTGGCGGCGGCCGATCTTGGTATTGCCATGTCGGGCGGCACCGACGTGGCGCGCGAGGCGGCGGCGCTGACGCTGATGCGGCCGGATCTGCGGCTGGTGCCGGCGGCGCTGGAGATCGCCCGCAAGACACGGCGGACCATCCGGCAGAACCTGATCTGGGCGTTCGGCTACAATGTCATCGGCGTGCCGCTGGCGGCCTTCGGATTTTTGTCGCCGGCCTTTGCCGGCGCGGCGATGGCGCTGTCGTCGGTCTCCGTCGTGACAAATGCGGCATGGCTTGCCCGCTGGCGACCAAAGTTCCAAACTGCCGCCAAAGCGGATTGATCCGGCTGATCACTGGAGCCGGAGGACAGGCAGCCGGAGCGCAAGCAGTTGGGCATGGAAAGCATAGCGGTGATCGGCGCCGGCATGGCCGGCCTTTCAGCGGCGGCACGATTGCGCGAGGCCGGTGTGGCGGTCAGCCTGTTTGAAAAGTCGCGCGGACTGGGTGGCCGGCTGGCGACGCGCCGCTTTGACGGCGGCGCCGCCGATCTCGGCGCGGCCTATGTGACGGTGCGCGACCAAACGTTCCAGAACGTCGTGCAGGAGGCAATTTTTGCCGGCCATGCGACGGGCTGGGCGCCAACCGGACGCACCTCGGACGAGCCGTGGATCATTGGCCTGCCGGGCATGAGCGGTCTGCTGCGCGGCCTTGCCCGTGATCTGGACATCACTTTCCGGATCCGGGTGGAACGGATCGGCTCAACCAGCGAAGGCTATGCCCTGCAGACCGACAAGGGCGGGCGCGGACCGTTCGACGCGGTGATCGCCGCAATTCCGGCGCCTCAGGCCGAACCGTTGCTGGACGCCCATGGCAAACCGTTCGGCGATATTGCCGATGTGCGCATGCGTTCCACCCTGGCCGGCGTCTATACCTTTGCCGAGCCGATCGGCATGGAAGCGGATTTTGTCAGGTCGGACGGACCGATCGATCTGGCCTATCGCAACAATTCAAAGGCCGGCCGCCCGGACACCGAAACCTGGGTCGTGCACGGCACGCAGGACTGGTCGGAAAGCGTTCTGGAAGACGATCCGCAAATGTCCGCCGGCTGGCTTCTGGAGGCGTTCGGCGGCATTGCCGGAGCCGTACCGAAGCCGGTGTGGCAGTCCGGCCACCGCTGGCGCTACGCTTTTGTCGAGACATCGCTGGGCGTTGCCTGCCTGAGCGGTGGCAATCACCGGATCGCCGCCTGCGGCGATTGGTGTCTGGGCGCGCGGGTCGAAGCGGCCTATTTATCGGGGCGCGCCGCGGCGGAGGCCGTGCTGGCGTGAAACGTCCATCAAGGCTGGAGAGGCAAACGCCGTGCTGATCGACAACGACCCGGTCGACGCTTTCCTCGATTACGACGCGATTGCCGTGCCCTCGGCAGCTTCCGGCCCGCTTGCCGGCCTGAGCGTCGCCGTCAAGGATATCTTCGACGTCGCCGGCTATCCGACCGGTTGCGGCAGTCCCATCAAGCGGGCTGAGAGCCCTGTTCATGCGACAAGCGCGCCGATCGTGCAGCGCGTTCTGGATGCCGGCGCGGCGTTCATCGGCAAGACCCATACCGACGAACTGGCGTTTTCGCTGAACGGCCAGAACATGCACACCGGAACGCCGGTCAATTGCCGCGCGCCCGGCCGCATTCCCGGCGGCTCATCGTCCGGCTCGGCGGCGGCGACGGCGGCCGGTCTGTGCGACTTCGCCATCGGCTCCGATACCGGCGGTTCGGTGCGCGCGCCGGCGAGCTATTGCGGCCTGTTCGGCATCCGCCCCAGCCATGGCCGGCTGCCGCTGGAGCGCACCATGCCGCTGGCGCCGTCCTTCGACGTGCCGGGCTATTTCGCCGATGACGCCGGCATTTTCGCCCGCGTCGCGCCGGTTTTTCTCGGCCCGGATGAAAGGCGTTTTTCGTTATCCCGCCTGATGCGAGCAAATGACACTTTCACCCTACTGATGGGTGATGGTGAGGCGAACGCGCTGGCGCCGGCCGAAGGGCAGGTCGCGAACCGTTTTGACGACATTGAGGGCGTCACCGTCGCAACCGACGGCCTTGACGACTGGTATTGGGTGTTCCGGCATTTGCAGGCGCTCGAGGCCTGGCAGGCTCATGGCGCATGGATCGAGAAGCATGACCCTGAAATGACGCCGGGCGTGCGCGAGCGCTTTGAATTCGGCAAGACGGTGTCCCGCGAAGATCAAGCCAGTGCCGAGGCGGCGCGGCAGGTCATTCGTCGACGCCTCGACACGCTTGTCGGTGACGACGGCATTCTCATGCTGCCGAGCGTGCCCTCGATCGCGCCGCTCTGTGATATCGGGGCGGAGGCGTTGCAGGTCTTTCGCGAACGGGCGCTAGCGATCCTGTGCATTTCAGGCCTTTCCGGCCTGCCGCAGGTGAGCCTGCCGCTCGCCAAATTTGACGGCTGCCCGCTCGGCCTTTCACTGA
Source organism: uncultured Afifella sp. (assembly GCA_945787495.1). Lineage (GTDB taxonomy): Bacteria > Pseudomonadota > Alphaproteobacteria > Rhizobiales > Afifellaceae > CALZIL01. Next base: position 12,177 of record CALZIL010000122.1, read on the forward strand.
TCGGGCCGCGCGGCAGTGACCGGGCGCTTGTCGATCTTGGCGTGGCGATTGCGGAGGCCGGCTGATGGATACCATTACTCGCATGCGCGCTTTCGTCGCCGTCGTCGATGCCGGCGGCTTTTCCGCCGCGGCCCGGGTGACCGGCCGCTCCAAGGCGCTGATGTCAAAATATGTCTCCGAACTGGAGAGCGAACTGGGCGCACGGCTGCTCAACCGCACGACCCGGCAATTGTCGCTGACGGAGGCCGGCGAAGCAGCTTATGACGAGGTGCAGGAACTGCTGAGAAGGGTCACCGAACTGCGCGACAAGATCGAAGCGACGACGACGGCGCCGCGCGGCCGGCTCAGGGTTTCCATCCC
>CALZIL010000123.1 GCA_945787495.1 uncultured Afifella sp.
CTGATTGTGGTCAGATACTGCGCAGATACGTCCGGTATTCCACGTCGCTCACCATTTTGGAGAGCGCCTCGATCTCCGATTGCCGGAGGGCCGAATAGACGTTGCGGAAGTCGTCCCCGAAGATATCCGCTGCGGCGGCGGACTCGGCGAACTCATCCACGGCCGACTTCCAGTCGTGATGCAGCTTTTCGCCGGCAACGCCGTTGCCCGATTCAATCGGCGCGCCGGGGGATATCTGCTTTTCAAGCCCGATCCGCATGCCGCCGAGAATTGCGGTGATCGCCAGATAGGGATTGACGTCGGCGCCGCATATCCGGTGTTCAAGACGCGCGCCGGGCCCAGCGCTTTCCGGCACGCGCACCGCGACGCCACGATGATCGAGCCCCCAGACCGGACTGACCGGCGCGAAGGAGTTAGGCTGGAAGCGCCGGTAGGAATTGAGGTTTGGGGCAAAGATTGCCTGCAGCTCGCGCATCGTTGCAAGCACACCGCCGATCGCCTGTTGCAGTTTCAGGCCGACGCCATCGTTGCTGGAAAATATGGTGTTGCCGGCCGCATCGACGAGGCTGACATGGACATGCATGCCGCTGCCCACATCATCGCCGTAGGGCTTGGCCATGAAGGTCGCGTCCATGCCGTGTTTCTGAGCTGAACCAATGACGATGCGCTTGAACAGGATGGCCTGATCGGCCGCCAGGACCGCATCGGCAACGTGCTTGAAGTTGAGCTCGAACTGGCCATTGCCCGCTTCGGCAAGAACAACGTCGGCAGCGACGCCTTGGGTGTCGCAAAATTGCCGGATATCGTGCAGGACGTCGTCATAGGCGGCCAGGACATCGAGATTGCACAAATTGCCGTTCGCCGTTTCAAATGGCGGCTCCGGCGCGCCGGGTCCGGCCGCGATCGGCCTGGTGAAAAAGAATTCGAGCTCGGTGGCGACAACCGGCGTCAGGCCGACATTCTTGAACCGCGACACCGCGCCGGCCAAGACCTGGCGCGGATCGTAACGGCAGGGCTCGCCATCCATCGTGATCATCGTCATCAGGATCTGGGCTGCCGGATGTTTCGTCCATGGTATCCGCGCCAGGCTATCGACGACCGGAATGCCGATGCCGTCCGGGTCCCCATCGACAATGCCCAGCCCGGTTGCATCGACATCGCGTCCCCACGTGTCCAGCGCATAAGTCGAAATCGGCAGGCGCAAGCCGCCCTTCGCCAGCTTGGAAATGTCTTCAGGCGGCAGCCATTTGCCGCGAAATATGCCGTTGATGGTGGGAAACAGCAGTTCGATACGCTCAATATCGGAATTGTCCCTGACGAACGCTTGCAGCCGGTCGGCGGCAACCTCTCCGTCAAATGTAGCGAGATTAATGGTCATGAAGAACAGACCTGACGGCGTTTCGTGGCGGGGTCAATCGTTGAGGACCAGCATGTCGTCGGGCGACCAGAACAGGTGGACATCATCACCGATGTCGAGGGCGTCGACGGCATCGCGCGTATCATTCTGGATGACAACCCCGAGCCGAACGGCCCCCGATTGCGTGGCGTTTTCGGTCTCCACGAACATATGGCTGCAATCGCCGTAATAGGCCCAGTCGGTGATGCGCCCGCGCGTCGTGATATGGCCCTCGACATCCGGTTTCGTCTTGGAGATGCGGATTTTCTCCGGCCTGATGGCGAGGCAAACCTGGTGCTGTGCTTCACCGTCATGGGTGAGGTGGACCTTGCCCAGAACGGCCGTCTCGACGGTGAGTTTTCCGGCCTGTGTGCCTGAAACCTCGCCGTCGAACAGATTCACCTTGCCGATGAAATCGGCAACGAAGCGGTTGGCTGGCTTTTCATAAAGCGCGCCGGGCTCGGCGATCTGATCGACGTTTCCATCCTGCATGACGGCAATCCGGTCGGCCATTGAAAGCGCCTCGTCCTGATCGTGCGTCACGATGATGAAGGTGACGCCGACATCCTGCTGCAGCTGCGAGAGCTCAAACTGCATCTGCTCACGCAATTTGGCGTCAAGCGCCGAGAGGGGCTCGTCCAGCAGAAGAACCTTGGGCTGTTTCACCAGCGCACGGGCAAGCGCCACCCGCTGCCGCTGCCCGCCGGAGAGTTGACCGGGCATGCGCGTTCGCAATTCGTCCAGGCCGACGCGTTCCAGCGCATTTGCAACGCGCGTGGATATTTCCGCCGCCGGTGTCCCGACCACCTGCAATCCGTAGGCGACATTTTGTTCCACGCTCATATGCGGAAACACCGCATAAGACTGAAACACCATGTTCACCGGCCGCTTGTTCGGCGGCACCGCGACCATGTCCTGGCCGTCAATCAGGATCTGGCCGGCGCTCGGATTGGTGAATCCGGCGATCATTCGCAGCAATGTCGTCTTGCCGCAGCCTGAGGGACCGAGCAGCGCGAAAAACTCGTTGGCCTGAATATCGATCGAAACATCATTGACCGCCCTCACAGCGCCAAAGGTCTTCGTGACATTGCGGATGGAAATGATCGACTCACTCATGGCGCGTCTCACCCACGGGCCATTTTTTCAGGCGACTGGAAACGCATGGCGATGATTGTAACGATAATCGTGATGGCGACGAGCACCGTCGATGCGGCATTCACTTCCGGTGTCACGGAGAACCGCACCATGGAATAGACCTTGACCGGGAATGTCAGCGTATCGGGGCCGGACGTGAAGAACGTCACCACAAAATCATCGAGCGATAGCGTGAAAGCGAGCAGGGCGCCGGCAATCACGCCCGGCTTCATGAACGGAAAAATGACCTTCCAGAATGTCTGCCATTCGCTCGCCCCAAGATCCTTTGAGGCTTCCTCCAGTTCACGGTTGAAACCGGCAAGCCGGGAGCGCACGACAATCGCCACGAACGGGAAGGAAAAGGCAATATGGGCGGCGGTGATGGCCGACAGATTGAACGGCCAGATCCAGCCTGTCGGAAAGCCGGTCACCCGTGAAAAGAAGGCAAGCATCGCCACGCCCATGCAGATTTCCGGAACGACGATCGGCAATGCCATCAGGCCTTCATAGGCCGATTTCAACGGAAACCGGAAGCGCCACAGCAACAGGGCGACCATTGTGCCTAGTATGGTCGAGACGATCGTGGAAACCGACGCGATCGTCAGCGAATTGACAAACGCCTCAAACAGGGAATCGTTGTTCCAGGCCTTCCAGTAATATTTGGTCGTAAAGCCGCGCCAGACGATGTTTCGCCGGGAATCGTTGAACGAAAAGATGATCAGCGTGATGATCGGCGCATAGATGGCCAGGAAGGTCAGCCCGACATAGAGCCTGAGCCAGAGGCGGCGATGATAGTCCAGCGGGCCCTGGCTGGCGCGTTTGAACACACCCATCCTAGATCTCCATGCCGGACTTGCGGCCGGCCATGAAGGCCCTGAGCGCCAGCGCGCCGAACGTCGCATACATCAGCAGGAAGGACAGGGCGGCGCCGAACGGATAGTCGTTGGCCGCCTTGAACTGCCGCTCGATGACATTGCCGATCATCTGCGCGTTGGTGCCGCCCAGAAGATCGGGGATCAGGAAGGCGCCGAGCATCGGGATGAAGACCAGAATGATGCCGGAGACGATGCCCGGCATGGTCAGCGGTACGGTGATGCGAAAAAAAGTCCGCGTCTGGCTCGCGCCCAGGTCCAGGCTCGCCTCAAGATAGGATTTGTCCAGCCGCTCGATCGATGCGTAAAGCGGCAGCACCATGAACGGCATGAACACATAGACCAGCCCGGCGGTCACCGAAAAGTTGTTGTAAAGCAGTTCCAGCGGCTGAAACCGGCCGAATATCGTGTCGAGCCACAAGGTGTTATAGATCCACTCAAACCCGAAATTGACAAAACCGCGGGTGCGGAAAACCGCCAGAAGCGCATAGGTCCGGATGAGAAGGTTGATCCAGAACGGCAGGATGACCGCCACCAAAAGCAGCATTTTCCAGCGCCCGCGCACAAACGAAATCAGGAAGGCAACGGGGTAGGCGACCACCAGGCACAAAAATGTCGCGATTGCCGAGATCCACAGCGATTTCCAGATGATCTGAAGATAGACCGGCGTGCCGACCGCCCGCACATAGTTCTCCAGCGTGCCGGTGATTTCCGTATCGACAAGCGATGTCTGTTCGCCGAACGACAAGGCCCAGACGATCGCCAGGGGCGCGAGGAAAAAAACCACAAGCCAGAATGTTCCCGGCGCCGCCAGGAACCAGAACACCAGCTTGTTGTCTCGCCAACTGTCCAAGGGACCTAACCAGCCTGGCCGGAGAATAATATGACCGCCGACAGGTTGACCGGTAAAGTCCCGTCAACCTGCCGGCAAATGACAGCTCAGGCGGCGTTGATGCGCGTCCACGCCTCGTCATAAAGCCTGACCACTTCGGCGCCGAGGAAGATCGCCGGCTCGCATCTGGCCAGTGTCTCGTCGGTCGGGAAAATCGCCGGGTTCTTGGTGTATTCCTCCGACATCAGTTTCTTCGCAGCGCCGTTCGGCGTGGCGTACTGAATGAAGTCGGCGATCGCCGCTCCAGCCTCGGCGTCAAGCAGGAAGTCGATGAAAACATGGGCGTTTTCCGGATGCGGCGCGCCCTTGGCGATGCACAGGCAGTCCTGCCATAACAGCCCGCCTTCCTTCGGCACGACCAGCGTAATGTCGTCATCTTCTTCCATGACCTGAAGGATGTCGCCGTTCCACTCCTGGGCCAGATCGACCTCGCCGGAAGCCAGCAGATCCTGGCCATTGTCGTCGGCGAACACCTTGATGTTCTTCTTGTTGGCGATGATCAGCTCTTCGGCCTGTTTGATCTCGGCGGGGTTCGTCGAGTTGAACGAATGGCCGAGATATTTCAGCGCGTGGCCGATGACATTCTGGGCGTCGCCGAGCAGCGAAACCCGGCCGGCATATTTGTCGGAATCATAGGCCGCGCCCCAGGAATCGGGCGGCGTGTCGCCGACCGCCGATATGCGATAGCCGAGCGCAATCGTGCCCCACATATAGGGCAGCGAGTATTTGCGGCCCGGATCGAAGGCGCCGTCCAGGAACGGCTTCTCGATATTGGCGATGTTCGGGATTTTGCCGTGATCGAGCGGCATCAGCATGTCCGACTTGATCATCCGTTCGACATAATCGTTGGTCGGAACGATGACGTCGTAGCCCGGATTGCCTTCCTTCAATTTGGCGAAAAGCTCGTCATTGTCGGCAAACAGATCCATCGACGCTTCAATGCCGGTCGCAGCTTTGAAATCGTCCAGGGTCGTCTCGCCGATATAGGTGTCCCAATTGTAGAAATTCAGCTTCTTTTCCTCAGCGGCGAAGCTTTTGTAAGGGGCAAACGTCAATCCGGCGGCAATCGCGCCGGTGCCGGCCAGAAACGACCGGCGGCTTGCCATCATCGGCGAAAATCTGCGTTTCATCTTCCTCTCCCTTGAACTGCATGGCGGTTATCGATGCCATGCGCGGATCGCAAGTCAATAGGTGGCCTTGCGTCCGATTGGTTTTGCACGAATGTGAGCTTGCGGAATTTCCGGTTGCCCGTTCCCCATCGCCGGTCAAATTGCTGGTGGACCGCGTCCTTGAACTTGACTATATTTGATCAAATATCATCCACCTAAAATCGAGTCAATGAGAGACCGACCATGGGAAACGGAGCGGTTGTGGCAGGTCTGCCGGCACATGAACTGGCCTACCGGGACCTGAAGCAACGCATACTCTATGGCGAGTTCAAGCCGGGCCGGCCGGTAACATTGCAGGGGATTGCCGATGAACTCGGGGTGAGCCTCACGCCGATCCGAGAATCGGTGCGCCGTTTGATTGCCGAACGGGCACTCGAATTTCACGGCAACCGGCGGATTTCCGTCCCGCAAATGACCCACGGCCTGCTTGAAGAAATTTACACGGTGCGTTCCAAACTGGAGCCGGAGCTTGCCTATCGGGCTGCAAAGCGCGTTACAAATGCCGATATTGACCGTTTGGAAGCCATTGACGCAGATCTGGACGGGGCGATCGCGGACGGTGATGTCGGCGCCTATCTGAAGCATAATTTCCGTTTCCACAGGGCGCTGTATTCGCGGGCGAATTCACAAGTGCTGCTGCCGATCGTTGAAAGCCTGTGGCTGCAATTCGGCCCGAGCCTGCGGGTTGTCTGTGGCCGCTACGGAACCTCCGGCCTCAGCGACCAGCACAAGGAAACCATCAAGGCGCTGCGCGCGAAAAACGCCGGCGCGGTGCAAACGGCGGTCCTTCAGGATATTGCCCAGGGCAGCACGTTCATTACCGACGAATTGTTTGCGAATGAAAAATCAGGCATAATTTGATCAAAATATTTGACTGATTTTTCTTTTTCGATATTTTGCCCTGACCGGCATTTGACGGCGGCGATCGCGCAGCTGGAAAATCAGGGAGTGAGGGATGCATACGCTCGACAATCATCTGCCGACGGCCGATCTGCAGGCGCTCGACGCGGCGCATCACCTGCACCCCTTCACCGACAGCGCTGAACTGAATGACAAGGGCACGCGAGTCATCACTAGGGCCGATGGTGTCTATTTGACTGATTCAGACGGCAAACGCCTGCTCGATGCCATGGCCGGGCTGTGGTGCGTCAATATCGGCTATGGCCGCGTTGAACTCGCCGATGCGGCGCGGCGGCAGATGCTCCAGATTCCCTATTACAACACCTTTTTCCAGACCGCCCATCCGCCGGTGATCGAACTGGCCGCCGGGCTCGCAGACCTTGCGCCCGGCGACCTCAATCGCGTCTTTTTCGCCGGCTCCGGCTCGGAAGCCAACGACACCAATATCCGCATGGTGCGTCACTATTGGGCGAGCCTGGACAAGCCGGAAAAGACGGTCATCATTTCCCGCGAAAACGCCTATCATGGCTCGACCCTCGGCGGCGCCAGCCTTGGCGGCATGCGCGCCATGCATGCGCAGGGCGGCCTGCCGATCGCCAATATCGAGCATATCCGCCAGCCCTACTGGTACCGTGAGGGCGGTGACATGTCGCCAGCGGAATTCGGACTTGCCAGGGCGCGCGAGCTGGAACAGGCAATTGCCCGGATCGGCGAAGACCGGGTCGCCGCCTTTATTGCCGAACCCGTTCAGGGCGCCGGCGGCGTCATTATTCCGCCGGACAGTTACTGGCCGGAAATCCAGCGCATTTGCGACGAACACGAGATCCTTCTTATCGTCGATGAAGTGATCTGCGGTTTCGGTCGGACGGGGAAATGGTTCGGCTCGCAAACCTACGATATTCGCCCCGACATCATCACCCTCGCCAAGGGGCTGAGCTCCGGCTACCAGCCGATCGGCGCCAGCATCCTCAGCGATCGTGTCGCCGACGGATTCATCGCGCATGGCGGGGAATTCGCGCACGGCTACACCTATTCCGGCCATCCCGTGGCCTGCGCGGTGGCGCTGGAAAACATCCGCATTTTGCGCGAAGAACGGATCGTCGAGACGGTTGCGGACCAGACCGCGCCCCATCTGCGCGAAAAGTGGCTGCAGCTTGCCGACCACCCGCTGATCGGTGAGGCGCGGATTGCCGGCATGATGGGGGCAATCGAACTGGTTGCCGACAAGGCTGGACGGCGGCCGTTCGAGGCGTCGGAAGGCACGATCGGCCTCATGTGCCGAGAACATTGCTTCGCCAACGGTCTGGTGATGCGCCATGTCGGTGACAAGATGATCATCTCGCCGCCGCTGGTCATTTCAAAGGCTGAAATCGACGAGTTGCTGGTGCTTGCGCTCAAAAGCCTGGACGACACTTTGCGGGATATTCACGACAAGGGGTTGATGAAAGCCGCCGCCTGAGCCAGTGCCGTTTTCCCCCACTATTATCCTCCGGCTTGACCGGAGGACCCAGCTGAAAAACAGCCACGCATGGTGCGACCCGATTGTGGGTCCTCGTCTCAAGGGCGGGGATGACGGGGAGGCAATGCGACGCCATCCCGTGCGCACTGCAGCGCGCAACGGTGCTGTGCAGACACGGGATCCACCCGCTTGTGGTTCCGCTGACGGGTCCCGGACCAGCAGCGCAGATTGCATGCTGCGCAGCATCCGGGATAGCGGGTAAATCGCGGCGCGAAAAAAATTTCGCAAACTTATCCCGGCCCTTTTGGCCCATGCGATAATGCCTGTGTTAGCTGCTCAAGAGGGGCGCCTGGCTAGCGTGTGCCCGCGGA
>CALZIL010000124.1 GCA_945787495.1 uncultured Afifella sp.
GCCTCCGGCACGGTGACGCTGGAACTGGCGCTGTCCGGCGTGCCGATGGTTGTCGCCTATCGGGTGGAAATTCTCGCCCGCATGCTGAAATGGCTTGTGAAAGTGCCGTCCATTGTCCTGACCAATCTGGTGATTGGCGAGAATGTCGTTCCCGAATTCATCGACGATGACGGTTCACCGGAAGTCTTGGCGCGCGAATTGGCGCCGCTTCTGGACGAAACCGGAGCCCGCGCCCGGCAACTGGCCGGTTTTGCCAGACTCGACAGCCTGATGACTTTGCCCGATGGCATTACGCCGAGCGAGAAAGCCGCTTCCATTGTCCTGGACCTTGCCGCGGGCGGTGGCGCCGATGCTTCGGTTGGCGGCGCCGGTGCCGCGGTTGATGGTGACCTTCAGCCGCGCTTGGACAGCGGCACGTAGTCGCGCTCCGTCGCGCCCGTATAAAGCTGGCGCGGACGACCGATCCGCTGGCTCGGATCCTCCACCATTTCCTTCCACTGCGCGATCCAGCCGACCGTTCGCGCCACGGCAAAAAGCACGGTGAACATATTGGGCTGGAAGCCGAGCGCATTGAGCGTGATGCCGGAATAGAAGTCGATATTGGGATAGAGCTTCTTTTCGACGAAATAGTCGTCGGTCAGCGCGATCCGCTCCAGTTCCATTGCCACTTCCAGCAGCGGATCGTCGCGTATGCCGAGTTCACCCAGAACCTCGTGGCAGGTCTTCTGCATGATTCGCGCCCGCGGATCGTAGTTCTTGTAGACCCGGTGGCCGAAGCCCATCAGCCGGAAAGGATCGTCCTTGTCCTTGGCCCGCTCGATGAAATCGGGAATGTTCTCAGGGCTGCCGATCTCTCTCAGCATGGTCAGCGCTGCCTCATTGGCGCCGCCATGGGCCGGGCCCCAAAGGCAGGCAACACCGGCCGCGATGCAGGCAAACGGATTGGCGCCTGACGAACCGGCAAGCCGCACTGTTGACGTTGAGGCATTCTGCTCGTGGTCGGCGTGCAGGATGAATATCCGGTCAATGGCCCGGGCCAGCACCGGATTGACTTCATATTCCTCGCACGGCACCGCAAAGCACATGCGCAGGAAATTGGACGCGAGATCGAGATCGTTCTTGGGATAGACGAACGGCTGGCCGATTGAATATTTGTAGGCCATCGCCGCGATCGTCGGCATTTTGGCGATCATCCTGAGCGAGGCGACCATGCGCTGATAGGGATCGGAGATGTCGGTTGAATCGTGATAAAACGCCGACAGCGCGCCAACCACACCGACCATGATGGCCATCGGATGGGCGTCCCGCCGAAAGCCGGTAAAGAACCGCGACATCTGCTCGTGGATCATCGTGTGGTGGGTGACACGGTAATCGAAATCGGCCTTCTGCTCCTTGGTCGGAAGCTCGCCATAAAGCAGCAGATAGCAGGTCTCCAGGAAATCGCCGTGTTCGGCCAGCTGCTCGATCGGATAGCCGCGATAGAGCAGGACGCCTTCATCACCGTCGATATAGGTGATTTTGGATTCGCAGGACCCCGTCGACGTATATCCGGGATCGTAGGTGAACATCCCCGTATCGCCGTAGAACGAATTGATATCGACAACCGAGGGACCGATCGTCCCCGGCTTGATGTCCATATCGAAAGTATCGTTTCCGATCGTCAGTCTGGCCTGCGAACCGCTCATACTATTCCCCTTGCCTTGGATGGCACGGGGATGCCGCATGCATGATGGTTGCCGCCTTTAGGCGTGTTTGCCTGAACCCGTGCCAGAAGATCTGTGGGGGTTGCCTAGCCGCTTTTTCGCTGCACTGCAAGATGACCAAATGCGTATGGACAGACCGGTTCAGGACGCCTGGTCACGGATGCGGGCAAGGCTTTCCTCCCGCCCCAGAACGGCCAGGACATCGAAAATCCCGGGCGATGATGTGCTGCCGGTCAGCGCGGCGCGCAGCGGCTGTGCGATCTTGCCCAGTTTGATCTCTTCGGCCTCGGCAAAGGCGCGCGTTGCCTCTTCCAGAACGATGATCTCCCAATTATCGCTGTTGGCGGCGGCGGCCAGATGATCGGCCAGCCGCGCCAGCCGCTGCCGGCTTTCGTCATCGAGCAGTGCTTCGGCCTTGGGATCAGGTTTCAACGGCCGGCTCGCGACAAGAAAACGGCATGAATCGATAAGTTCAACAAGCGTTTTTGCCCGTTCCTTCAAGCCTGGCATTAATTGCAGGACGCGCTCGCGGGCCGGCGCGTCGAGCCGTTCGGCGAGGTCCGGCCCGGCCTCGATTTCCGGCAGGATTGCCTCCACCTGCTCAAGCAGCACCGCATCGTCGGTTTGCCGCATGTAATGGCCGTTGAGGTTTTTCAGCTTGTCGAAATCAAAGCGCGCCGCCGCCTTGCCGATCGCATCGAGATCGAACCAGGCGAGGGCCTGCTGCGTGGAAAAGATTTCGTCATCGCCATGCGCCCAGCCGAGCCGGGCAAGATAATTGCGCAAAGCCGCCGGCAGATAGCCCATGGCGCGATAGGCATCGACCCCGAGCGCGCCGTGGCGTTTCGACAGTTTGGCGCCGTCCGGCCCGTGAATGAGCGGAATATGCGCCCACACCGGCACCGGCCAGCCGAGCGCGTCATAAATCATCGCCTGCCGCGCCGCGTTTGTCAGGTGATCGTCGCCGCGAATGACGTGTGTGACGCCCATATCGTGATCGTCGACGACGACGGCCAGCATATAGGTCGGCGTGCCGTCGGATCTTAAAATCACAAAGTCGTCGAGATCGGCGTTCGGAAAGGCCACCCGGCCTTGAACCCTGTCGTCGACGATCGTCTCGCCCGTCTGCGGCGCCTTGATGCGGATCACCGGCTCGACGCCGGCCGGCGCCTGCGAGGCATCGCGGTCGCGCCAGTGCCCGTCATAGCGCGGCGGCAGCCCTTGCGCCCGCGCCGCCTCACGCATCGCCGCAAGCTCTTCAGGGCTGGTGTAACAGCGATAGGCGTGGCCCTGTTCGACCAGTTGCCACGCCACCTCGGCATGCCGGTCGCGGCGGCCAAATTGCGAGATCGGCTCGCCGTCCCAGTCAAGGCCGAGCCAGGTCAGGCCCTCGATGATCGCCGCGATCGCGTCCTGCGTCGAGCGCTCGCGATCCGTGTCCTCGATTCTGAGCAGCATCTTGCCGCCACGCCCGCGCGCATAAAGCCAGTTGAACAGGGCCGTGCGCGCCCCGCCAATATGCAGATAGCCGGTCGGCGATGGTGCAAAGCGTGTGATGACGGGTTCGGTCATGGCGGGTCCTGATGGCGATGAAACGAGGCGCGAAGGCTAACGGCCCGGCCAGATAAAGATGCCCGATGGCAATGGTCGGAAAGCGGCGCCGTGTGTAGCATAGCCGCACCGGCACGCAAGCCAGGCCGGGGAGGCAGCTGTTGGAGCAACGCCAGAAAACGCCGGCAAAAACACCGCGGCTGAAGCCGGCGTCCCGTCTTGCGGTCCGTTTTACACCTGCAAATCTTGCACCCACGACCCTTGCTCGCCGCCTCGCCTGGCGCGCCGGCGACGCGCTGGTCTTCTGGCGCGCTTGCCTGATTGCCGAACTGGAGGATCGCCGCGGCTTTGTATGGCTGCCCGTCGCCTTCGGCACCGGCATCCTGATCTACTTCGCTTTGCCGCGCGAGCCGCTGCTTGCCGCCCTTGGGCTTGTTGTTTTCGCCGCGGCCGTGTGGGCTCGCCGCGCCTGGGCCGGCGGTGGCTCATACCGCCTGGCCGTTGTCCTGTGTCTGATCGCCGCCGGCGCGGCGAGCGCCAAGATGCGCGTCGACCGCCTCATCGGTCCCGAGCTGGACCGGCCGGTAACGGCGCGCCTGACCGGTCGTGTCATTGCCATTGACCGGCGCGCCGAACGGCCGCCGCGTCTTATCCTCGATGCGATCGACTGGCCGGGCCGCGAGGCCGATGTAACGCCGCGCCGAATCCGCATCAGCCTGCGCGGCCAGACGGTGCTGCCCGAAATCGGCAGCCGCGTCAGCCTGCGCGGGCGGCTGGGGCCGGTCCCCGGACCGGCCATGCCCGGCGCCTACGATCCACGCCGCGCCGCCTTCTTCGACGGCATTGCCGCCAGCGGCTTCGCCTTCGGTAAATGGACGCCAGTGGAAGCAACTGGCACGGCCGGCTTCAGCCCGCGCATCGCCATTGCGCGCCTGCGCCGGGCGATTTCCGAACGCATCCGCCAGGCTGATGACGGCCAGGCCGGGGCCGTTGCCGCGGCGCTGATCGTTGGCGACCGCAGCCGGTTGTCGCGCCAGACCGTCGATCATCTGCGCACCGCCGGCCTTGCCCACATCCTCGCAATATCGGGACTGCACATGGCGCTGGTCGCCGGCACCGCCTTTGCCTTGCTACGCGCGCTGCTGGCGCTCTCGCCGGCGCTCGCCCTGCGCCGACCGATCAAGAAATGGGCGGCGCTGGCGGCGCTCGCCGTTGGCCTTGTCTATCTGGCTTTGTCCGGCGGCAATGTCTCCACCATCCGCGCCTATGTCATGGCGGCGGTGATGTTCTCCGCCATCCTCATTGACCGGCCGGCGATCTCGCTGCGCAATCTGGCGATCGCCGCCTTCATCGTTCTGGCGTTTCAGCCCGAAAGCGTCGGCGAGCCCGGCTTCCAGATGTCGTTTGCCGCCGTTGCCGCGCTGATTGCCGGCTGGGAGGTCTGGCGTGACCGCGAGCGTCCTCGTCTGGCCGAGCCGTCATCGAGTATCATCGTGCGCGGCGCGTGGCTCATCGCCCGCGGCTTCGCCGGTATCGCGCTGACAACCCTGATCGCCAGCCTTGCCACGGCGCCGTTCGCCGCCTTCCATTTCCAGAAACTGGCGACCTATTCGCTGGCCGGCAATCTCGCCGCCATGCCGCTGGTCAGCCTGGTCATCATGCCGGCCGGACTGTTCGCGCTGGTGGCGATGCCGTTCGGGCTGGAAACGCTGATCCTGCCGCCGATGTTTGCCGGCATCGATTTTTTACTCACCATTTCGGCCGGCATCGCCGGTCTTGACGGCGCCCTGGTGGCGACGCGGAAAATGCCCGCCGCGAGCCTGATCCTCGTCAGCGCCGGCTTTCTCTGGCTCACTTTGTGGCGGCCGCGTTTGCGGCTTTACGGACTAATGCCGATCGCCGCCGGGCTGCTGCTGGTGCCACTGACGGCGCGCGCCCCCGACATCCTGATGACAGCCGAAGGCCGGGCAGTCGGCGTGCGTGACGCCGGCGGCACTTTGCGCATCGCCGGCAGCCGCGCCGGCAGCTTTATCATCGGTCAATGGCTGGAGAGCGAAGGACCCCGGGCACCGGATCCGGCGGCGATCCGCGACGGCGTCGCCTGTGACCGGCTCGGCTGTATTTTGAAGACAAAAGGCGGGCTCATGGTCGCCCATATCCGCAACCCGGCCGCATTCATCGAGGACTGCCGCCGCGCCGATATCGTCCTGACACCTTTGCGCGCGCCGGACGATTGCGCCGCGTCTTTGGTCATAGATGCTCGCGCCACGGCACGCCGCGGCGCCCACGCGGTCTATCTGGCCCACGATGTCAATCTTGAAAGTCCGGATAAAACCCCGACCGAAACAGCCCGCATTGTCACCGCCTGGCCGAACATCCGGCGGCCCTGGCAGGGGCGCCCCTCAGCGCCTTGATCAAACATGACCGGTTGCCGCAATGCCCGGCAACCGGCGCTCAATAACGCCGCAACAGCCCGACAAGCCGGCCCTGAATGCGCACCCGGTCCGGTCCGAAAATGCGGGTCTCATAGGCCGGATTGGCCGCCTCAAGCGCGATCGACGCGCCCTTGCGGCGCAGCCGTTTCAACGTTGCTTCCTCTTCATCGACAAGGGCGACGACGATCTCGCCATTATTGGCGCTATCCTGTTTCTTCACCAGCACCGTATCGCCGTCGAGAATGCCGGCCTCGATCATCGAATCGCCTTTGACCTCGAGGGCAAAATGCTCGCCGCCGGCCAGGATTTCCGGCGGCACGGTGATCGAATGGCTGTGGTTCTGGATTGCCGAAATCGGCACACCGGCGGCGATCCGGCCCATCACCGGCACGGCGACCGGATCGTTGGCCGCCTCCATGTCGCCGCGCCCAGGATCAGCACGCGATGGCCGTTCCGGCGCCATGCCCAGCCGGCCTTCAATGACATTCGGCCTGAAACCGCGCTGCCGCCCGGCGGCAAGGCTCGGATTGACCGCATCGGGCAGCCGAATCACTTCGAGCGCCCGCGCCCGATTGGGCAGGCGGCGGATGAATCCGCGCTCCTCCAGCGCCGTAATCAGCCGGTGAATGCCGGATTTGGAGCGCAGATCGAGGGCATCCTTCATTTCATCGAAGGATGGCGGAATGCCGGATTCCTTGAGCCGTTCATTGATGAACATGAGAAGTTCAAGCTGTTTGCGGGTGAGCATGGCGGACCTTTGCAAGTGACCTTGTCACGACTCCCCTGTCGCGACGGGCGGACTCAAGACATTGGGGACAAATCACGAACGGACACTACATGTTCACGGCGTGTTCTGCAAGCCTTCCGTGCGAAATATCTCGTTCCAATTTGGAAAATGTCTGCCATTCGCCATCAGCGGATGTTTGGACGCTCGGCATTTCTTATCCGACATCGGATCCGGAAACGGACATTCTTTCCGTTCTACGATTTGGGTAGTGACTGACCCACTGCTGCCGTTCGAGCACCATCACGAGATGGAAGCTTTGCGCTAATTGTCACCGTGCCAAGATTGCCCTCGGCATTCCCGTAGTTGAGCCTAAAGCGGAAGCTTGGACGAAGGCTGGGATGAGCGTTAAGTGCCACAAGCTGTCATTCGTTGAGTTTGCAGCGAACGGCAACTCCGAGCCCATATCGTCGGATACTGCGATGTCGACGAATGTCGGCAGCGATTCAAGTGCCAATCCTCAATCCATCAGCACATACATCGTAGGGGTCGCTGCTATTCTCTCCTTTTCGTGAGCGCCAACACATGGATACACGCGGCGCATGCGGCTAGCATGGAGGCTCAATTAACTCAAAGGGAGACACACATGCCGAAATTCACCAACAGAACAGCTGCTCTTGCGACCGCGGCGCTTGTAACCAGCTGCATTGCAGCGACTGCACACGCCCAATCGGCCAGCGAGGAGATGTCTTTCTTCATCGCCAGTGTGGGCAAAGGGGACGGTGCAAATCTCGGCGGGCTCGATGGCGCGGACGCTCATTGCAATGCGCTTGCTTCGGCGGCTGGTTCTTCCAAGACCTTTGCGGCCTATCTGAGCACCAGCATGGTCATTGACCGCAGCACCGACCCGATGACAATCACCAATGGTATTTCTGCGCGCGACAGGATCGGATCCGGCCCGTGGTACAATGCCAAGGGCGAACTGATCGCCAAGGATGTCGAAGATCTGCATAATGGCGGCGCAAACATCAACCTGCAGAGCGGGCTGGACGAGAACGGCAATCCCGTCAACGGGCGCGGCAGTCAGCCGAACAAGCATGACATTTTGACCGGCTCGGACTCGGCGGGGCACTTCTCGACAGCAGGCGGCGATACAACATGCGGTAACTGGACCTCGAATAGTGAAGACGGGTCTGCGATTGTCGGACACCATGACCGGGTCGGTCTCAACGATGCCCGAAACATGGTGTCCTGGAACTCATCGCACGGCTCGCGCGGTTGCGGAGAAGAGCATCTGCCGCGTTCTGGCGGGGCGGGTCTGTTTTACTGCTTCGCAACGAACTGATCAGGCGGCTTTGGTGCGCGCATCACCCTTGTTGCGCCTGCCATCGCCAGGTCAGTTTAGGAAGACAGCGTTCTGGTAGCGGTCATTGGACAGCTAAAGTCCAAGGGCCGCTCCGTCCGCATTGCCGCCGATCAACTACTTTGAATTCGTTCTTGGTATGAATGTCGGCTTTGCAGAAGCTGCGTTGCAGCAATCAATCGGCTGCGAATGGCAGCTACGGGCCGCTTAGCAGACCTCGCTAATGTTGGGTCGAGTTTCCGAAAGGGGTCAAAATTCGCCTTTGGGCTGACGGCGGTTATCGGGGGTACAGCTGCCGCCGATTGATGGACGCTCAAGAGTCTCGAATGGGGCAAAACTTCCCGTGCGTCGTGAACCGCCCTATGGCAGCTATGCGCT
>CALZIL010000125.1 GCA_945787495.1 uncultured Afifella sp.
CAAAGTGCCGAAATCGAGCGGAATATCCGCCAGATTGGCCGGCAGGATGCCGCCCGACGCGCCGCCGGGCAGGTAGCCCTTGAACGCGTGGCCGTCGAGCATGCCGCCGCAATGTTCTTCGACCAGTTGACGCGCCGTGACGCCGGCCGGCACCACCTTGACGCCGGGGTTCTTCACCCGTCCGGAGACGGAATAGGATCTGAGGCCCTTGGCGCCATTGATGCCCTTTTCAGAAAACCAGTCGGAGCCGTTTTCAAGGATCTGCGGCACCCAGTAGAGCGTTTCGATATTGTTGACGAGCGTCGGCTGTCCGAAGATGCCGACCTCGGCGACATAGGGCGGCCGGTGGCGCGGCAGGCCGCGCTTGCCTTCGATGGATTCGATCATCGCCGATTCCTCACCGCATATATAGGCGCCGGCGCCACGGCGAAGGTGGATTTTTGTGTGCCCGGACAGCCCGGCCTGTTCAACGGCGGCGATTTCCCGGCGCAGGATCTCCAGCACCGCCGGATATTCATCGCGCATATAGATGTAGACGGCTTCCGCCTCCACCGCCCAGGCGCCGATCAGCGTACCTTCGAGGAAGGCGCAAGGGTCGGTTTCCAGGAAATAGCGGTCCTTGAAGGTGCCCGGTTCGCCCTCATCGCCATTGACGGCCATGAGGCGGGGGCCCTGCGTATTGCGAACAAGCTGCCATTTGCGGCCGGTCGGAAAGCCGGCACCGCCAAGCCCGGCAAGCCCGGCATCGCCGAGAACGGCGATAACGTCCTCAACGGTGCGTTCGCCGGCAAGGCAGGCCTTCAGCGTGCCAAAGCCTCCCTCGGCCAGATAGGCGTCGAATGTCTTGTAGGCCGGTATATCGGGATGAAAATGACCGCCATCCACGGTCGCCGTAACGCTCGCCAGACTCGCGTTATCGACATGATTATGTCCGACCTCGCAGACCGGCGCACTGGCGCAGCGGCCCATGCACGGCGCGCGCACGACCCGCACGCCGTTGAGCGCGGCGGATTGCAGCTCCGACATTAGCGTTTCGGCACCCGCCATCATGCAGGAAACGGAATCGCACACCCGGATCGTTACCGGCGCTGGCCGGTCCTCGACGTCGTCGACGATATCGAAGTGGGCATAAAACGACGCCACTTCATATATTTCGGCCATCGGGATGTGCATCCGTTCGGCAAGCGCATGCAGCAGGCCAGCCGGCAAGCAGTGCTCGGTGTCCTGGATCTTGTGCAGATATTCGATCAGCAGATCACGCGCCAACGATCCGTCGCCGATCAGTTCGACGACCCGCTCCCTGTCCTTTAAGTCAAGCAGCCGGCCTTTCGGGAAGTTGCTGGCCATGCCGCGACCCCGGCCGGCGCGTCCGCGCTCGCTCTTGCCGTTGATGTTATCGACAACGTTCATGCTGTTTCCCGGACTAGAGCCTTTTCCTGCCAATCGGCGCTTAAAAGAGCCCCTGGATCAAGCCGCTTTCATCGAGATGGATCGCTTCGGCCGCCGGCACTCGCGGCAGGCCCGGCATGGTCATGATGTCGCCGGCGATCGCCACGACAAATCCGGCGCCCGCCGACAGTCGAACCTCGCGAATATTGAGCGCGTGATCGCTTGGCGCGCCTTTCAGGTTCGGATCGGTCGAGAAGGAATATTGGGTCTTGGCCATGCATACCGGCAAATCACCATAGCCGGCCGTCTCCCAGTCCTTGAGCTGGTTGAGGACCTTGGCGTCGGCGGTTACTTCCGAAGCCCGGTAGATTTCCCTGGCGATTGTCTCGATCTTTTCGAACAGCGGCATGTCGTCGCCGTAAAGCGGCTTGAAGTTGGCCGCATCGGACTCGCACAGTTCGACAACGTGATGGGCGAGCTCTTCGGTGCCGGCGCCGCCATCGGCCCAGTGCGAAGCGACGATCGCCCTGACGCCGAAGGCTGGATGCCGAATTTCTTCAGGTTCTCAATATGCTGGGCAAGGTTCGAGCAGCCGGCCTTGACCGCCTCGACATTCTCCGCGCCGAGATCGGCCTTGCCGACACCGCCATGCATTTTCAGGGCGCGCACGGTTGCAACAAGCACTGCCGCCGCCGGTTTCAGGCCGGCCTTGCGGCATTTGATGTCGAAGAATTTTTCAGCTCCCAGATCGGCGCCGAAACCGGCTTCCGTGATCACATAATCGGCAAGCTTGAGCGCCGTTGTCGTTGCCGTCACCGAGTTGCAGCCATGGGCGATATTGGCGAAAGGTCCGCCATGGATGAAGGCCGGATTGTTTTCCAGCGTCTGCACCAGATTGGGCATCAGTGCGTCTTTCAACAGCACCGCCATGGCCGGGCTCGCCTTGATCTCCTTGGCCATCACCGGCTTGCGCTCGCGCGTATAGGCGACGACGATATTGCCGATCCGCTCTTCCAAGTCCTTCAGGTCGGTTGCCAGGCAGAAGATCGCCATGATTTCCGAGGCCACGGTGATGTCGAAACCGTCCTCACGCGAAAAGCCGTTGGCGACGCCGCCGAGCGAGCCGACGATGGAGCGCAGCGCCCGGTCATTCATGTCGACAACCCGGCGCAAGGCGACGCGCCGCGTATCGATGCCCAGCGCGTTGCCCCAATAGATGTGGTTGTCGACCATCGCGGCGAGAAGATTGTGGGCAATGCCGATAGCGTGGAAATCGCCGGTAAAGTGCAAATTGATGTCTTCCATCGGCACGACCTGGGCATAGCCGCCGCCGGCGGCGCCGCCCTTCATGCCGAAGCAAGGCCCGAGCGAGGGCTCGCGGATGCAGATGGTTGCCTTCTTGCCGATCTTGTTGAGGCCGTCGCCGAGACCAACGGTCGTCGTCGTCTTGCCTTCACCGGCCGGAGTCGGCGTGATGGCGGTCACCAGGATGAGCTTGCCATCCGGCCGGCTATCAAGCGATTTGATGAAGTCGTAGGAGACCTTGGCCTTGTGCGGCCCATAGTGCAGCAATTGATCGGTCGGAATGTCCAGTTTCCCGCCAACTTCGGCGATCGGTTTCATCGACGCTTCGCGTGCGATCTCAATGTCGGATTTTACGGCCATAAGGTCCCCGTGGAATTGGTCTGTTAATTGGGTTTTTGTTCTAGGTTCCGAGAATGTCACCGGCCTTCAGGCCGGTTTCCGCGGCATAGTCGCCGACAGGCACCTTGGCGCCGGCGCCACGCACACGCTTTATCACGATCGCGCCTTCGCCCGCTGCCACCGTTGCGCCGTCATCGGAGATATCGACGACCTCGCCGGGCTTGCCGCCGGCATCGCTAAGGCGGGAATCGAAGATTTTCACCTCAGCGCCATTGTGCGTCGTCCAGGCACCCGGCTGCGGATTGCCGGCGCGGATGATGTTGTAGATCTCCTGCGCCGGTTTCGACCAGTCGATCTCGGCACTGGCCTTCCTGAACCAGGATTCGTAGCTGCCTTTTGAAAGGTCCTGTTCGATCCGCGGCGCCGTGCCGGCCTTGACCAGATCGAGCGATTCAATCATCGCATCGACACCCATCGGAAACAGCTTTTTGAAATAGACGTCGCCCAGCGTCTCGTCCGGCCCGATGTCGCATTCCTTCTGCATCAGGATCGGACCCTCATCGAGGCCATCATCGGGCCAGAAGATCGTCAGGCCGGTTTTTGTCGCACCCATGGCGATCGGCCAGTTGATCGAGGACGGACCGCGATGCATCGGCAGCAGCGAGGGATGATACTGGAACGAGCCGTGTTTGGGTGCATCGCGCACCGCTTCGGGCACGAACAAAAGCACATAGGCCATCATGCACACATCGGCATCGAAGGATTGCATCAGTTCAAGTGCCTCGGGCGTTTTCCACGACGCCGGCTGATGAACCGGCAGGCCCTTTTCAAGGGCCAGTTCCTTCAAGGGATCGGTCGGCCTGCCCTCCTTGTCCGGTGCCGTGCACACCGCGACGACGTTTTCGCCGCGCTCCAGCAAGCGTTCCAGAACGGCTTTGCCAAAGGCCTGCTGGCCATGAACGACTATGCGCATCGTACTCCCCTTTGATCGTCAGACATCAACCGGCTAGCTCGAGGGCGCGCCGGTTGCATGAATTGAAAAACAGCGGCCGGCCCCGGCGGGGCAGCGGCCTATTCGGCCGCCTTATTCAGCTGCTTGTGCCGTGACCTCGCCGATTGCGCCGGACGCCCTGATCGTGTGCTCACCCAGCAGCGGCGACCGCTCCACCTCCACGGCTGAATCGGACATTTTGATCGGGCAGCCGACGGACAGATATTTGCCGCGTTCGGGGTGATCGACTTCGACGACCGTACCGGTATCGCGCAACGAGGGCTCTTCGGCGATTTCCTTCATCGACAGGATCGGCCCGCACGGAATATCGAGCGGGTTGCAGATGTCCATGACCTCGAATTTGGTTTTGGTCTTGGTCCATTCCTCGATCGTGTCGAAGATATGCGTCAGCTTGTCCAGCCGGGCCGGCGGCGTGGCGTATTCCGGATCGTCCTTCCATTCCGGCTTGCCGATGACGTCGCAGATCTTCTTCCAGGCCGGCGCCTGGGTGATGAAATAGACATAGGCGTCCGGATCGTTTTCCCAGCCCTTGCATTTCAGGATCCAGCCCGGCTGGCCGCCGCCGGAATCATTGCCGGCGCGCGGCACAGCCTCGCCGAAGGGAATGTCCTGGCCAAATTGGCGGTATTCGCTCAGCGGTCCGTGCTGCAGCCGCTGCTGGTCGCGCAGCTTGACGCGGCACAGATTGAGCACGCCGTCCTGCATGGCCGCCAGCACCTTCTGGCCGCGGCCGGTGGTTTCGCGCTGGAACAGCGCCGAGACGATGCCCAGGGCAAGATGCAGGCCGGTGCCGGAATCGCCGATCTGGGCGCCGGTCACCAGCGGCGGGCCGTCGAGAAATCCGGTGGTCGAGGCGGCGCCGCCGGTGCACTGGGCGACGTTTTCATAGACCTTGCAGTCTTCATACGGACCCGGCCCGAAACCCTTGACGGAGGCCATGATCATGCGCGGGTTGAGCTCCTGGATGCGTTCCCAGGAAAAGCCCATGCGATCGAGCGCGCCGGGCGCGAAATTTTCCACCAGCACGTCGCACTCCTTGACCAGCCGCTCCAGGACTTCCCGCCCGGTCTCGTTCTTGGTGTTGAGGGTGATCGAGCGTTTGTTGTGGTTGAGCATAGTGAAGTAGAGCGAATCGGCGCCCTCCACATCGACCAGCTGCTTGCGCGTCGCATCGCCGACGCCGGGGCGTTCAACCTTGATACAGTCGGCGCCCAGCCATGCCAGCAACTGCGTGCAGGTCGGGCCCGACTGGACATGGGTGAAATCCAGTATCTTTACGCCTTCAAGTGCTTTCATTGCGTGCTCCATTATTTCTTGCCAACCACGCTTTGCGGGTTGAGGTTGCCGATGCGGCCGCTCTCGGTGCCGGCCGCCGGATCGATGATAACGTTGACCATCGTCGGCCTGCCCGACGCGATGGCGTCGCGGACCGCGCGTTCCAGATCGTCGGGAGAGGTCGCCGTGACGCCCTCGCCGCCGAATGCCTGCATCATAAGGTCGTACTTGGCTTCCTTGACGAACACGGTCGTCGCCGGGTCCTCACCGGCCTCGTTCACGTCGGTGCCGCGGTAGATCCCCGAATTGTTGAAGATCACCACGCAGACCGGCAGGTCGTACCGGCAGATGGTCTCGACCTCCATGCCGGAGAAACCAAAGGCGCTGTCGCCCTCGACTGCGATCACCGGATTCCCGGTCTCTACCGCGGCGGCGATGGCGGTGCCCATGCCGACGCCCATCACGCCCCAGGTCCCGACATCAAGCCGCTTGCGGGGCTTGGACATGTCGATGATCGATCGCGCGAAATCGAGTGTATTGGCGCCCTCGTTGACCAGGATCGCATCCGGATGATCTGCGACGATCCTCTTCAGCCGCCCCAGCGCGCCGTGGTAATCCATCGGCACGTTGTTGTTCTGCAGCTTTGGCGCCATGCGGGCCACGTTGGCCTCGACCTTGTCGCGGATCGCCCCTGTCCAGTCGTTCGATGGCTTGGCCCAGTCGTCGCCCATGCGCTCCAGCAGCGCGGTCAAACAGCTTTCGATGTCGCCTACCAGCGGCGCATCGATGGGCTGGTTGCTGTCCATCTCTTTGGGGTCGATGTCGATTTGCACGAACTTCTTCGAACCCGGTGCGCCCCATTGCTTGCCCTTGCCGTGGCTCAAAAGCCAGTTGAGCCGCGCACCGATCAGCATGACGCAGTCCGACTCTTTCAACACCAGCGACCGCGCAGCCCCGGCGTAAAGATCATGCGTGTCGGGCAACAGCCCCTTGGCCATGGACATGGCAATATAGGGAATGCCTGTCTTCTCGACGAACTGGCGAACCAGGTCGTCGCATTGCGCATAGGCCGCGCCCTTGCCCAAGATGATCAGTGGTTTTTTTGCGCCCTTCAGCACGTCCAGCGCACGAGTCACAGCATCCGGCCCCGGGAACTGGGCAGGTGCCGGGTCCACCACCTTGACCAAAGACTTCTCGCCGGCGGCGGCATCCATCACCTGGCCGAAAAGGCTGGCTGGCAGATCGAGATAGACGCCGCCCGGACGGCCCGTAACCGCCGCGCGTATGGCTCGCGCCACGCCGATGCCGATGTCCTCGGCATGCAGCACGCGGTATGCCGCCTTGCACAGCGGCTTGGCGATGGCCAGTTGGTCCATCTCCTCGTAGTCGCCCTGCTGCAGGTCGACGATCTCGCGCTCCGAAGAGCCACTGATCAGGATCATCGGCCAGCAGTTGGTCGTGGCATGGGCCAGCGCCGTCAGTCCGTTGAGAAAGCCCGGGGCCGACACCGTGAGGCAGATACCCGGTTTTTGCGTCAGATAGCCGGCGATGGCTGCGGCGTTGCCGGCGTTCTGTTCATGCCGGAACGAGATGACGCGCATGCCTGCGGCTTGCGCCATACGGCCGAAGTCCGTGATCGGGATGCCAGGCACGCCGTAGATCGTGTTGAGCCCATTGAGCTTGAGCGCATCGATGATGAGGTGAAAGCCATCCGTCAGCTCCTGCTCTGCCTCGGCTGTATTTATGCTCTGTACATTTGCGGACATTCCACTCTCTCCCCAAAATCTTCGTACTTCGTCCTGCGACGATCAATCGATGTGAAAATTCAATGCCACATGCTCGCGCAATTTCAGTGTGTGCTCGCGCACCAACCGCGCCGCGAGTTCGGCGTCCCGCGCCTCGATCGCTTCGATAATGTGCATGTGGTCCACAACCGATTTGTTGGCGCGGTCGCCTTCACCGATCGTGCGTGCGCGAATGGCGCGAACATGCATGAGAATCTCATCGGCCATCTTGAACAGCTGCGCCGATTTGCTCAGCTCAAGGATCGTCTGGTGAAACTTGATGTTCAGCTCCGAATATTCATCCAGATGGGCTGACAGTACGTCCGGGTCGACCTTGCCGACGATCTTGCGCAGCGCGCTGATTTCCTCATCGCTCGCCATTTCCGTGACCAGCCGAGCGGCCATGCTTTCCAGCGCCGCCCAGGCCAGGATCATGTCCAGGATCTCCTCCTTCGACTTGCGCACGATATAGATGCCGCGGCGCGGAACGATGCGCACGAGCCCTTCCTGGTCGAGCCTGGCGAGCGCTTCGCGAAGCGGCGTGCGGCTGATGCCGAGCTGCTCTGACAGCGACCGCTCGTCGAGCTTCAATTCGACATCATCGTCATAGATGTTCATCGTCGCGATGGCTTGCTTCAACTTCGTGTAGATGGTCGATGTCAGATTGAACTCTTCCGCAATCGGACGGATTTTCAGGACATTGTTGGCCATATCTGCCCTTCCTCCCTGGGTTCAAAGCCCAGGATGTCGCGCTTTACGATCTTAACTCGCCCTTTGGCATACATTATACCAAAAGCGTGACAATGTGCAATCTGAATGGCGCCAGTGCGGGCCGGGAATCAGGATTTACTCAGCGGTTTTTCCATTTTTGATGAGACGGGACATGGTCGGGTAAGCGGCCAGCAGAATGGCGATCAACAGGAACACGGCGGATAAGGGCCGTTCGACGAAAATCGACATTTCGGCTTGCGACATCAACAGCGACTGGCGGAAGGACTGCTCGGCCAGCGGCCCCAGCACGATGGCCAGCACCGCCGGCGCCACCGGATAGTTCAGCTTCCTGAGCAGATAGCCGACGACACCGAAGAGCAGCATCAGCCAGACGTCGTGCATGGTCTGTGTCGGTGCGTAGCCGCCGACGATGCACAGGATGAAGATCATCGGCGCAAGGATCGTGAATTTCAGCGTCAAGACGCGCACGAAGATCGGAATGAATGCCAGATTGATGATCACCGTGAAGAAGTTGGCGACATAGAGGCTGCCGATCAGCCCCCAGACGAAGTCCGGATGCTCGCTGAACAGCAGCGGTCCGGGCCGAAGCCCCCAGATGATCATGCCGCCGAGCAGGATCGCCGTCGTCGGCGAGCCGGGAATGCCCAGCGTGATCATCGGCAGCATGGAGCCGGTGGAAGCGGCATTGTTGGCCGATTCCGGCGCCGCGACCCCAGCAGGTTCACCCTTGCCGAAACTGTCGGGATCCTTGGAAAACGTCTTGGCGAGCCCGTACGACATGAGCGAGGCGGGCGTCGCGCCGGCGGCCGGCAGCATGCCGACGAAATAACCGATCAGGCTGCCGACGATCGTCGTGGCGAAATAGTCCTTCAGCTTCCTGACATTGTTCCACAGCGACTTGAGCGAGCTTGTCACCTTGTGAACCTGCACCTCGCCCTTAGTCTCCTCCAGCGTCCACAGCATTTCTCCGATGCCATAAATGCCGATGGCAAGGACCAGGAAATTGACGCCGTGGAAGAAGCCGTCAATGTCGAAAAAGATCAGTCGCGGCTTGCCGGAAATGATGTCGAGGCCGACGGTGGCGAGAACCAGGCCGATCAGGATGGAAAAGATCGTCTTCGGGATGCTGTCGCCGCTCAGGCCGATAAAGGTGGCGAAGGCGAGGATCATCAGGGTGAATTCTTCCGGCGGTCCGAATTTCAGTGCGAACTCGGCCAGCGGCGGCGCAAACAGTGTGAACAGGATCACCGAGATCGTGCCGCCGATGAACGAGGCCACCGCCGCCGTGACAAGCGCCAGGTCGGCCTTTCCTTTCTGCGCCAGCGGGCGGCCGTCAAAGACCGTCGCGACGGCCGTCGAGGCGCCGGGAATGCCCAGGGTGATGGAACTGACCGCGCCGCCATACATGGCGCCGTAATAGATCGCGGCGAGAAAGATGATGGCCGTCGTCGGCGGCACCAGAAACGTCACCGGCAAAAGGATCGCCACGCCGTTCACAGAGCCAAGGCCCGGCAACGCGCCGACCAGCAGGCCGACGGAACATCCCAGGATCAGCATGGCGAAGTTCAGCGGCTCGAATGACTGCAGAATTCCGGCAATCAAAGGGTCAAGTATTGCTTCCATGCCTAACCTGTTTCCCCGACACGACCTGCCCGGACGCGTTCAGTAGATAAAATCGTACAGCGGATAGAACAGCGGCTCCGAATAGGCTTTCGGCAGCGGTATGACGAGCGCGCCTTCAAAAAAGAAGAACAGAAAGATCGGCGTCGCCAGCGACAGAACCAGCGTCAGAAGCCATGTATGTCTGCCCATGACCCGCAGATAAAAAATCAGGAACAGCATCATCGAAAAGTACAGCCCGATGACGTGGGTCGCCAAAAGCAGCAGGAACAGCGCCGCCACCGTAATGCCGATGATGCGCACGGTTTCCGGCGTCATGAACAGTTCATCGGAGCGCGATTCCGGCGTCGTCCCGCGAAACCACTGATAGACGACCATCAGACAGGACACCAACATGGCGGCCGACAGCCAGAACGGCCAGACGCCCGATCCCGGACCTTTTCCCGGCACCCAGCTTATCGACAGGCCGTCCGTGGCCTTGATCATGATCGCGATGGACACAAGGGCCAGCACCAGCGCCATCAGCAATTCGACCGTCCGCACCTTCATCCGGCAAATCCCTCATCCAGACCGGCAAAACCGCCGAACAAAAACCGCCTTCCGCTTACCCGCTGGCACGGACAAGGCGCGGCAACATCCGCCGTCGTTAAATTGGATTATTGGAGCGCCTTGGCGCCCGGATGTGATGGGCGGGCCGCTCTTGGCCCGCCCTCACGTCATCGTCGTCTATTGGCCGGTAATGGCTTCCGCGCCAACTGCCGCGATCAGCTCCTGGTGACGCGTAAGCTGCGCCGCATGGAAGCTGGCCAGGTCGCCGCCGGCAACCCATTCCGTGCAGTCCAGGCCGTCATCGACGCAGAACTTCTGCCACTCTTCCGACTGATAGAGCGTGCTGAACAGGTTGATGTACCAATCCTGCGCTTCCTTCGACATGCCCGGAGGTCCATTGATCGAGCGCTGCATGTAGTACTCGATGTCATGACCAAGTTCCTTGGCCGTCGGGACGTCCTTGTAGGCCGCCATCCGCTCGCCGGTGAACTGCACGATCGGCCGGCTCTGGCCGGCGCGATAGAACTCGCCCTGTTCGGCCGGATTGTTGACGGTGGAATCGATCTGCTTGCCGATCAGGTTCTTGGCAACGGTGCCGCCACCCGGGAACGGGATATAGGTCACCTTGTAATCGAATTCCTTCTCCATCATGGCGGTCAGGATCGAATCTTCCTGTCCCGAACCGGTTCCGCCGACTTTCCAGCTCTGGCCGGTACCCTTGACCTTGGCGACATAGCCGTCGAGATCCTTGATATCGGAATCGGAGTGGACCCAGAGCAGGAACGTATCGAGCGCCATGCGGCCGATCGGCGTGAACTTGGAGGGATCGACGCCAATGTCCTTCTGGATGATCGGGGTGGTGTAGAAGCTGTTCAGTGTGACCAGCAGCGTGTGGTCGTCACCGGCCTTGTCCTGCAGATAGCGCAGGGCTTCGGCGCCCGAACCGCCCGGCTTGTTGATCGGAATGAACGGCCGTGGCGACAGGTTCTTCTTCTCGATCAGTCCCTGCAGCAGACGCGCGATCTGATCGGCGCCACCGCCGGTACCGGCCATGATGATGAACTCAACCGGTTTTTTCGGCTCCCACTGCGCCGCAGCGTTGCCGACCATGCCAACCGACACTGCCAGGCCGAGGCCCGCGGCAAGGCCGATTTTTAGCACATTTCTTCTGGAATCTTTCACTATTCTTCTCTCCCTGGTTCGTGCGCTATCCGCACTCTTTGATGCCCGTTCGGGCAAATTTCCCGCGTGTTCGTCGACACGCCTGAGCGTATGAAAGACCGTTTTGTCGATCTATCCAAACGCCGCTACTGGTCTTTGGTGTACCAGCAATAAAAACACGACGCAATATTCTATCTCGCCCCATAGTCGCAAATTCGACCACGATGAGGGATAGATTTGGCCGGATGCCATTGCCGCTGCGCTCTCATTAGGGACATAATGGACAGGGTCGATGTGTTGGTATATGGTATACCACAATAATAGTCCGCGCCGTTATAAGCTGGCTTTTCATGCTGGCCCAGCCGGTTTTCCAGTGCCGGTTTATGTGAAATGCGCGGACGGCCGGAGGCGTTTGAATGTATCTTCACGAATACCAGGCGAAGGAAATTCTGTCGCGCTACGCGATTGCGGTGCCTGAGGGCCGTGTCGCCGATACGCTTGACGACGCCGAAGCCATTGCCCGGGACATTCCGGCGAAAAAATTCGCCGTCAAGGCGCAGGTCCTGGCCGGCGGGCGCGGCAAGGCCGGCGGCGTCGCTCTCGTCGCCACCTCGCGGGCCGTGCGCGAAGCGGCACAGGATATGCTGGGTAAGGTCCTGGTCACCGATCAGACCGGTCCGGAGGGCTGTGTTGTGCGCCGCGTCTATGTCGAGGCCGGCGTTGACATTGAGCGCTCCCTCTTCATCGCCGCGATGATCGATCCGCGCACCGGCCAGGTGGCGCTTGTCGGGTCGAGACAGGGCGGCGAGGATATCGAGGACCAGGCGGCGCGCGATCCGGCAATCATGGAGACGCTGGTTATCGACCAGGCGGCGATCCCGGCGGCATCGGATTTTGCCGATCTGGCCGATCGCCTGGATCTTGGCGACGGCCTGCGCGATGCCGCAGCGGCTTTTTTCGAGAAATTGTACGGCGCCTTCAAAGAGCT
>CALZIL010000126.1:0-8119 GCA_945787495.1 uncultured Afifella sp.
CCGATGTCCACTCGCTCGCATATCTCTTTCAAGCGACCGGCGATCTCAAAGGCATGATCGCAGCTTTCCATCTGGCACGGACCGGCGATCAGCGCCAGCGGCAGATCATTGCCGAAACGCACATTTCCGACGGAGACGACTTTATTGGCCTGTCCGGTCATTTGGCAGCCTCCTCAAAAGCGATCAGGACGCCCTGCCCCGGCGCCGGATCGACAACCAGCCGTCCCGCCTGAGCGCGATGGTCGATTCCCTGATCGTTGAGCCGTTTTTCTAGGGCGACGAGACTCTTAACGGCAATCGTTAAAGCACATAGTCGAGGACCGCGGGGTGCGACGCTGTCCGACAGGCCGAACAGGGCGTTGATGCCATCTGGGGTCAGGATCGCGACAATACCGTTCGGCGTGTCGGCCTCAATGCCCAGCGAGGAGGCGCGGATGGCGCGCTGGCCGGTGGTTGCCTCCAGATAATACTGAAAATCGGCCGGATTGGTCTCCGCCATATAGACGCCGGTGACGCCCAAAGCGCCATTGGGATGATCAAAGTACGCCGGATCGTGCAAGTCGTCCGAATCGAGGTGCTGGCAGGTGAAGATCATCGCGTCCGGCGCACGGTGGTCGATGGCGGAGGCGAGCCGCGCGCCGATCGTCGTCTCCGATCCGTCCGGCAGGCTCGCCTTGCGTTCAAACGCAAAGACCGCACCGGCAGCATAGCCCTCACCGGCAAATGCCGCCTGATCGGCGTCGGCATCGGTACTGGTCAGCGCCAGCATGGCGAAACCCTCGCCGTGACGGAAGCGATAGGCGTCCTGGCGGCGCACGAAGATATTGCCGTCGACGGTCGCCGCTTCCGCCTTCTCCCGGTCAGCGATGGCGAGCGGCTCCAGATAGGTTTGGTTCTGGAAGAAAATGCAGCAATTGGCCGTGCCGAAGGGGTGTTCGCGGTCCTCGCGCACCTGAAAGCCGAGTGCCTCATAACGGGCTCGCGCCGCCTTGAGGCTGTCGACGGGAAGGACAAGATGATCGATCGGGCGCGGGATCATGGCCTGCGCGATAGGCGATCGCGATTGCCGATGCAAGCAATGAGCAAGCGACACCTATGCGGGATTCGGCAAGTCGAATTCGACCCAGAGAGGCAAATGATCGGAGACGCGATAACTCACCTGACTGGTGGTCAGGCCGTCGGCCTGGTAGGCAAATTGTGCAAATCGTATGCCGCCAGCATTAACCGGCAGCATGCTCAGCAGTGGAATTCCGTCTTTGTCGGCAAACCAGGCGATTTGGTCATAGTACTTTTCAAGACGGTTATTTGCGTCGTCAAAAATGGTGCGGGGGACGGCGTCGAGTTCCGCCGGGACGGTCAGGCCCTTTTGCGTGAATGCGACCCATAGATCGTCGCCATGGCGGTCGATGTTAAAGTCACCCAAGGCGATCAGATTCTGGTTCCAGTCCGCCGATTGCGTCGCCCACCGGCGCATCCATTCCGCTATTGCCTCAATTTCCGGCTGACGCTCCTCTTTGTTCTTACCGTAATCGACATGAAGGGTGACAAGAACGAAACTCGAGCCGTTGGCATCAAAGCCGACGGCATAGGGCGTGCGGGCGAACTGCCTGAATAGAGCGGAGTCGCTGATCTCCTCCTGCCATTCTTCCGGTACAACGATTTCGCAAGCCAGCCCGGACAGCCGCAGACGCGTTGCATCAAATATGAAACATAGGCGCTCGCTGTTTCCCGCCGCGCCTTCCGTGACGTCCGTCATCAGAAAGCTCCAGTTCGGCCCCAGTGTTTTCATCAGGGTTCGAAGTGCCTTCAGATCACCTTTGAGCTCCTGAATGGCTATCACATCAAATCGCGAGATCACCTCCAGTATGAACCACATGCCGCGATAGTCACGCTTTGGCGAATCGGATTGCAGGGCCGTCCATTTTTCGGTCAGCGAGGCAAACGCCCTGATATTCCATGTGGCGATCAGGAGATTGCGTGAGGATTCGCGCTTGGGCGGGATCAGGGCATCCAGCGACTGCCGAAAGGCCGCCAATTCGGCTCGCCCATTGTGCGACAAACCCGGGTGAGTCAGAGGCGGCAGCGGTCTCGACACAGCGCGATCCAAATTCCGTTTGTCGATACTTTAATTCAGTTTCAGGTCTTAAACCAACCGGCTCTGTTCGACCGCCGCTTCGATGAAGGAGGCAAACAGCGGGTGCGGCTCGAATGGCCGCGATTTCAGCTCGGGATGATACTGGACGCCGATGAACCAGGGATGGTCCGGCAGTTCCACGGTCTCCGGCAAAAGCTTGTCCGGCGACATGCCGGCAAAATGCAGGCCGGTCGTCTCGAGCCGGTCGCGATAGTCGATATTGACCTCGTAGCGGTGGCGGTGGCGTTCGGAAATCTGCTTGTCGCCATAGATTGCGGCGATGCGGCTTTTCGGGTCGAGCTGCGCCGTATAGGCGCCGAGCCGCATGGTGCCGCCGAGATCGCCTTCAGCGGCGCGTTTTTCCAGTTCGTTGCCCTTCAGCCATTCCGTCATCAGGCCGACGACCGGTTCGCTGGTCTCGCCGAATTCCGATGAATTGGCGCCTTTGACGCCGGCCAGATCGCGGGCCGCTTCCAGCACCGCCATCTGCATGCCGAAACAGATGCCGAAATAAGGCACGTCACGGGTCCGGGCAAAGCCGGCGGCGGCGATCTTGCCCTCCGCGCCGCGTTCGCCGAAGCCGCCGGGCACGAGGATGCCGTTGACGCGTTCCAGCCACGGCGCCGGATCTTCCTTTTCGAAGATCTCGCTTTCAATCCATTCCAGATTGACCTTGACCTTGTTGGCGATGCCGCCGTGCTGCAGCGCCTCGATCAGCGATTTATAGGCGTCCTTTAAACCGGTATATTTGCCGACAATGGCGATCGTCACCTCGCCTTCCGGGTTGTGGATGGTGTCGGAAATCTCCTGCCAGCGGGTCAGGTCGAGGCCGCGGGCATAGTCGATGCCGAAGGCGGCCAGCACCTCGGCGTCGAGACCCTCGGCGTGATAGGCGAGCGGAACGTCGTAGATGGATTCCACATCCTGGGCGGTGATGACGGCGGATTCGCGGACATTGCAGAACAGCGCCAGCTTCTTGCGTTCCGTGGCTGGTATCGGCCGGTCGCAGCGGACCAGCAATATGTCCGGCTGGATGCCGATGGAACGCAGTTCCTTGACGGAGTGCTGGGTCGGCTTGGTCTTCAACTCCCCGGCCGCCGGAATATACGGCATCAGGGTCAGGTGAATGTAGATGCACTGGCCGCGCGGCAGGTCGTTGCCGAGCTGGCGGATGGCTTCGAAAAACGGCAGCGCCTCGATGTCGCCGACCGTGCCGCCGATCTCGCACAGGACGAAATCGTAGTCCTCGTTGCCATCCAGTACGAAGTCCTTGATGGCGTCGGTGACATGCGGGATCACCTGGACGGTGGCGCCGAGATAGTCGCCGCGGCGCTCCTTGGCGATGATCTCCTGATAGATGCGGCCGGTGGTGATGTTGTCCTGCTTGTTGGCGGAACGGCCGGTGAAACGCTCGTAATGGCCGAGATCGAGATCGGTCTCCGCGCCGTCATCGGTGACGAAGACCTCGCCATGCTGATACGGGCTCATCGTGCCCGGATCGACATTGAGATAGGGATCGAGCTTGCGCAGTCTGACCGAATAGCCGCGCGCCTGAAGAAGCGCGCCGAGCGCTGCTGAAGCCAGACCCTTGCCGAGCGAAGAGACCACGCCGCCGGTGATGAAAATATACCGCGCCATGGGAACCTAGCCTTAGCGAACGAAATTCGATTCGTGGAGTCAAAAATGAACAACGCGGAACGAATTCCACCAGCGAAATTTATAACGACCGGATGTCCTCTCGGTTCGTCCGGCCGTTAAAGGGTCTTATTGCCCGGCCGGCGGAGCCTGTGGCCCGCCGCTCTCACCCGATTGCTGACGCAAGGCATCAAGGACGCCACCGCTTGGCGACCCAGGTGGCGTCGGCACGGCAGGCGCCGTGGTATCGGCGCTGTCACCGGGCGTCTCGCCGGCTGTTGGCACAGTGCCTTCAACCTGCTGATTTTCCAGCCGCTCGAGAAAATCGGCGGGACGCGATTCCAGCCGGGCGATCACGGTCAGGGCGATCGAGGTGGCAAAGAAGGCGGCAGCCAGGAATGCCGTCGCCCGCGTCAAAAGATTGCCGGCGCCGCGCCGGGTCATGAACCCGCCGCCACCGCCACCGCCGCCAATGCCCAATGCGCCGCCTTCCGAACGCTGCAAAAGGACGACGCCAATCATGGCCAGCACCACCATCAGGTGCACAACGATTATCACGGTTGTCATGGAGTATCTTTGAACCTTGTCTCAGGTTGGTCGGGGCCTTCTACACGAGCCTTTCGGCGGTTTGAAGGTATCATTTCATCTTTGCCGCAGCGACAATGGCCAGAAAGTCCGCGGCCTTCAGGCTGGCGCCGCCGATCAGACCGCCATCGACATCGGCAAGGCTGAGAATTTCGGCGGCATTTCCCGGCTTCATCGAGCCCCCGTAAAGAATCGCGATTTCACTGCCGCCGGCACTGAGCCGGCCGGTCAGCCAGCCGCGAATATGGTGATGCATGGCGGCGATGTCATCGGCCGTCGGCGTTTTTCCCGTGCCGATGGCCCAGACCGGTTCATAGGCAATGACGAGCCGAGAGGGATCGAGTTGCGGCACCGAGCCGTCAAGCTGGGCTTCAACGAGCGCCAGCGCTTCACCGGCATCACGCTGGGCTTCGGTCTCGCCGACGCAGATGATGGCGGTCAGGCCGGCACGCACGGCCGCCTCGGCCTTGGCTCTGACGGCGCCATTGCTCTCACCGTGATCGGCGCGCCGTTCGGAATGGCCGAGGATGACGGCGCTGGCGCCGGCATCGGCCAGCATCCGGGCTGAAATATCGCCGGTATGGGCGCCGGTTTGACTGGCATGGCAATCCTGGCCGCCGATCAAAAGCGGCGTTCCGGCCGCCATGCCGGCCATGCGGTCAATCAACGTCGCCGGCGGGCACAACATGACCGTGACATCGGAGCCGGCATCACGGGCGCCGTCGGCAATATCCCGTGCCTCGCCGAGATCGGCCGCGGTGCCGTTCATTTTCCAGTTGCCGGCAATCAGTTTGCGCATCATTTCATCCCTTGGCCATGCATCATTCGAGATGTTGCATTCGGCCGTGAGCTACCGTTAAACCGGCCTTGGTACTTTCAGCCAGAGCCGCTGCGCTTTCGCCTTGTGAGCTTTGCGCGCCGGTTCTATGATTGCAACGCCGGGGCGCGCAAACGCACTCCGGCCTTTTTTCAGGGCCCGCCACCGGCGGCCGGTCTCATTGGAAATGAGGGTTTTTCATGCTGGATTCGATGCGTCAAGCGGCAGGTGGCTGGACCGCCAAGGTGTTGCTTGGCCTGCTTGTTCTCAGTTTTGCGATCTGGGGGGTCTCCGGCCAGTTCTTTGGCTACGGCACGGGCACCGTGGCAACCGTTGGTGAATCGGAGGTCTCGGCGATCAGTTTCGACCGGGCGCTGCGGCAGCGGATGCAGGCGCTCGGCCAGCAACTTCAGCGCGGCGTGTCGCTGGAACAGGCGCGGGCGCTCGGCATTCCTGAACAGGTGCTGGCGGAACTGGTCGGTCAGGCAGCCCTCGACGATCAGGCGCGGCTCTTCAATCTCGGCATTTCGGAAGACACGCTGGCCAAGGAAATCGCCAATAATCCGGCCTTCCAAAGCGTTGGCGGAACCTTCGACCGGACCCGCTTCCAGGCGGTTCTGCGCAATGCCGGCACCACCGAGGCCGCTTATATCAGCGACCTCAAGGGCACAATCGTGCGCCGTCAGCTCGCCGGCGCCATTGCCGGCGACCTCGCCGCACCCAAGCCACTGACGGAGGCGATTTACCGTTATCAGAACGAGACCCGGACAATCTCCTTCGTTACCGTCGGCGCGGACGCCATCGAGCCTGTCGGCGAGCCGGACGACGCGGTTCTTGCCAGCTATTTCGACCAGAACAAGGGGCGGTTCAGAGCGCCGGAATATCGCAATCTCGGCATTATCACGATCGACCCGAAATCGATCGCCGATCCGGACGCCGTCACCGCCGAGCAAATCAAGGCGACCTATGACGACCGGGCTTCGGAATTTACCAAGGCGGAGCGGCGGAAAATCCAGCAGATCCGCTATGAAAACGAGGACGCGGCGCGGGCCGCAATGAGCCTGGCGGAGACCGGGACGGATATAGTCGAGCTTGCCAAAGCCAACAAGCTGAGCGAACGCGACATCGACCTTGGCCTGAAAACCAAGGCCGAGATCGTCGATATCGCCGTCGCCGAAGCAGCCTTCAAGGCGCCCATTGATCAGGTCGTCGCAGTCTATGACGGGACGCTTGGGCCGGCGCTGATCAGGGTGAGCGAGATCCAGGCGGGTTCCGTCACGCCGCTGAGCGATGTGCGAGACCGGCTGCGCCGCGAGATCGCCGAACAGGCGGCGGGAGACAAGGTGCTGGACCTTTTCGATACCATTGAAGATGAACGCGCCGGCGGCTCGACGCTGGCGGAAGCGGCGGCAAAGCTCAATCTCACCTACAGACGGGTCGACGCCGTGGCGGCCGATGGTTCGGCCCCTGACGGCACATCCATTACCGATCTGCCGGAGCAGCAAGCGCTTTTGATCGACACGTTCCAGAGCGATATCGGCGTGGAAAACGACGCGCTCAGATCCGGCAGCGACGGCTTCGTCTTCTACGAAGTCCTGGATATTACCGACGACCGCGACCGGACGCTGGAAGAAGCCCGCTCCGACGTTGTCGCGGCCTGGCGGGCGGAGGAAATCTCGGCGCGCATCGGCGCACGTGCCGAAGCACTCGTCGACCGGATGAAGGCGGGGGCGACACTTGCGGCGATCGCTTCCGATATCGGCGGGGAAGTCAAAATCGCGGCCGATGTCAAACGCAGCGGTGATGCCAAGGGCCTTTCCGCCAATGCGGTGGCGCAGGCCTTTGCCGGGCCGCAAGGCCATCTCGCCAATGCCGATGCCGATGACGGTCCGGAGCGTTTTATCGTGCGTGTCGACGCGATTTCCGCGCCGGCCTTTTTCGCTGAATCGGAGGATGCGGAATTCATCACCAACCGGCTTGGTCAGGCGATGCAGAACGATATCTTGCAGGCCTATAACGGTCACCTGATCAACCAGCGCAAGACCACGGTCAACAGCGCGGTCTACCGGCAGCTAACCGGGCAGACGCAACAACAATAATGCAGATCGAGCCGGCGTTTGAGGATTTCGGCGCGGCCTACCAGGCCAGCGAGGCCCAGGTCGTGTGGACGCGTCTTGTCGCCGATCTGGAGACGCCTGTGTCAGCCTATCTGAAGCTGGCGGCGGGCCGTGCCAACACGTTTTTGCTGGAATCGGTGGAAGGCGGCGCCGTGCGCGGCCGTTATTCGATGATCGGCCTCGATCCGGACCTGATCTTCAAGGCCAACGGCAACGAGGCGGCGATCAGCCGGGCGCCGGCGCTGGACCGCTTTGAGCCGGCCGGCCAGCCGACGCTGGCGGCGATCCGCGCCGTGCTGGCGCAAAGCCGCATCGCCATGCCGGCCGACCTGCCGCCGTCCTCGGCGGGGGTCTTCGGCTATCTCGGCTACGACACGGTGCGGCTGATCGAGGACCTGCCGGACGAGCCGGCCGACGTGCTGGCCCTGCCCGACACGGTGCTGGTACGGCCGCGCATCGTCGTGGTCTTCGATTCCGTCCGCGACGAACTGACCATCGTCTCGCCGGTGCGGCCTGATGCCAAATTGAGCGCCCGTGACGCCTATAACCGCGCCGCCGACCGGCTGACGGAGATCGTCGAGGCGCTCGACCGGCCGCTCGACCACACGGCGGAGATTGCCGATGTCGATCTCGACGCCGACGTCGTCTCCAACACCACGCCGGCGGACTACAAGGCGATGGTCGCCAAGGCCAAGGACTACATCGCCGCCGGCGACATCTTTCAGGTGGTGCTGTCGCAGCGCTTCGAGGCGCCATTCCCGCTGCCGGCCTTCGCGCTCTACCGGGCGCTGCGGCGGATCAATCCGGCGCCGTTCCTGTATTTCCTCGACT
>CALZIL010000126.1:8203-9381 GCA_945787495.1 uncultured Afifella sp.
GAGGAGCTGCTCGCCGATCCCAAGGAGCGGGCCGAGCACCTGATGCTGCTCGACCTTGGCCGCAACGATGCCGGCCGGGTGGCGGAGATCGGCACCGTCAAGGTCACCGACCAGTTCTTCCTGGAGTATTACAGCCAGGTCATCCACATCGTCTCCAATGTCGTCGGCAAGCTCGCCGCCGACAAGGACGCGCTCGATGCGCTCGGCGCCGGCTTTCCCGCCGGCACGGTCTCTGGTGCCCCAAAAGTGCGGGCGATGCAGATCATCGATGAAATGGAAGCTGAAAAGCGCGGCCCCTATGGCGGCTGCGTCGGCTATTTTTCCGCCGATGGCGAGATGGACACCTGCATCGTGCTGCGCACCGCGGTCGTCAAGGACGGCAAGATGTACGTCCAGGCCGGCGCCGGCATCGTCGCCGATTCCGATCCGCAATCGGAACAGGACGAATGCCTCAGCAAGGCCAAAGCGCTGTTCCGCGCCGGCGAGGAAGCGCGGCGCTTTGCCAATCAGGCGGGGCGCGGGCAGTAGGGGGTGTGTTGGGCTGTGGCGCGACCAGTCTCTTGTGAATGCCGCAGTTGATGCTGAACGAGCCAAGAAGCGCTGGCCGTGCCGTGGTATGAAGAGATAGTCAGCCGGCCTCTGACCGCTGGCCGTAGTGTTCTCCCACAAACCGGTCAAGGAATTTTTTGTTGAGCGTTATGCCGTGAAACCGCGGCCCGCGTTCCCGAGCAGCTATCGAGGCATCAGCCAACTCCTTCATGACAGTAGTTATAGACATATCATCGGCCGTGCTTCGACTTAGCGCGGCAACGTCGACCGGCTTGTATTTGTCATCATTCAACATTGAACATGTAACGACATAAGCAACATGGTGAGTGAGTGCCAAAGGAGTATTTCGCCTTGACTTCAGACGTTTAATAATTTCGTGCTCTACTGCACTAGTAATCTCAAGACTCGCCAGATATACGTCAAAATTCCATTGCGGATTGAATAATTTGCGGTAAGTATTGTCGTTCCGGAGTGTTTTGGATCTAGTGCGCCGAGAGAGTGTCGGTTGACCAAGGGCAACAGCTCGGACTGCCGCCGCGAGATACGGCATTGACACTATTCTGTCTGCTGGCCGGCCCTGGTTTTTGTAAAAATTCTTTCGACGATCATAGTACCAGCCGTGGTCGGAG
>CALZIL010000127.1 GCA_945787495.1 uncultured Afifella sp.
CGTTGACGCCCGTGCCGGGTCAACATAGGGTCCGCGCCGAATCCACCGGGCAACAGCCCGATAGAGTGCGTCCATAAATGACCGACACGTCCCATTCACAGCCCGCAAGCGGTATCGCCCCGGCCTGTTTTCCCGACGAGCTGCCCGAAGTGTTGATCGCGGCGGCCGGCGTCTCCAAGGCCTGGCCGTTTGACGAAGCGCGCAAGCTCGTCAAGCGGATGGAGCGCGGCACCTTCGACGGCGACATGCTGTTTGAGACCGGTTACGGCCCGTCCGGGCTCCCCCATATCGGCACCTTCGGCGAGGTCGCCCGCACCTCCATGGTCCGCATGGCGTTTCGCATTTTAACCCGCGATAGCGTGCCGACCCGGCTGATCTGTTTTTCCGACGACATGGACGGGTTGCGCAAGGTGCCCGACAACGTGCCGGGCCAGGCGAAGATGGCCGATTTTCTCGGCATGCCGCTGACCAGGGTCCCCGATCCCTTCGGCAGTCCTGAAGGCTCGTTCGGCGCCGCCAACAATGCCCGCCTGCGCGCCTTTCTCGACCGCTTCGGCTTTGAATATGAATTCGTCAGCGCCACCGACTATTACCAATCCGGCCGCTTCGACGAAACGCTTCTGAAGATGCTCGCCGTCTATGATGAGGTCATGGCGATCATCTTGCCGACGCTCGGCCCGGAGCGGCGGGCGACCTATTCGCCCTTCCTGCCGCTTTGTCCGCGCACCGGCAAGGTTCTGCAGGTGCCGATGACCGGCCGCGACGTTGCTGCCGGCACCATCACCTATGACGATCCGGAAACCGGCGAGCCGGTGACGACGCCGGTCACGGGCGGCCGCGTCAAATGCCAGTGGAAGGCCGATTGGGCCCTGCGCTGGACGGCGCTCGGCGTCGACTATGAAATGGCCGGCAAGGACCTGATCGATTCCGTCCGCCTGTCCTCACAGATCTGCCGGGCGCTCGGCGGCACGCCGCCGGACGGCTTCAGCTACGAATTGTTTCTCGATGAGGGCGGCCAGAAGATTTCCAAGTCGAAGGGCAACGGCCTGACCATCGATGAATGGCTTGCCTATGCCTCACCGGAGAGTTTGGCGCTTTACATGTTCGTCAAGCCGAAATCGGCCAAACGGCTCTATTTCGACGTCATACCGCGCGCCATCGATGACTATTTCGCCCATCTTGCCGGCTATGCCGGGCAGAGCGTCGAACAGCGCCTGTCCAATCCGCTCTGGCACATCCATGCCGGCGCGCCGCCCGAGCACGACCTGCCGATCTCCTTCGCCATGCTGCTCAATCTCGTCAGCGCCTCCAATTCGGAAGACCGTGACGTGCTGTGGGGCTTCATTTCGCGCTATGCGCCCGGCGCCACGGCTGAAAATCATCCCAAGCTCGACGAGCTGGTCGGCTATGCGATCCGCTACTATCACGACTTCGTCCGGCCGGCGAAAACCTTCCGCGCGGCGAGTGAAGCCGAGCGCGCCGCGCTCGCCGATCTTGACCGGCGCCTCGCCGCTCTGCCGGACGGGGCGGATGGCGAAACCATCCAAAACGAGGTCTATGCGGTCGGCAAGGCGCATGAATTCGAGCCGCTGCGCGACTGGTTTAAGGCAATCTATCAGGTGCTGCTCGGCCAGGACCAGGGGCCGCGCTTCGGCTCCTTCGTGGCGCTTTATGGTGTTGCCGAAACCCGGGCGCTTATTGAAAAAGCGCTGGCCGGCGAGCTTGCCGCCTGAATAACGGCGGCACGGAATTTTGCAGCCTACTGGCTGGCCCAGACGATCCGCGCCATCCATTCGATGTCGGAAAGCGCCAACACGTGGTCTTGATGGTCAGGGTTGAGCGACATCAGTTCGACCTGCGAGGCGGTGCGCCGCTTTAAAATCTTGGCCATGACCTCACCATTACTCGTCTTGACGACGATCCGGTCGCCTTTGCGGATACGCTCGGCCGGCGAGACGATGACGATGTCGCCGTCGCGATAGAGCGGCAGCATGGAATCGCCCTGCACCTCCAGCGCATAGGACCCGTCTTCCTCAAGGGCGGGCAGGTCGATCTCGTCCCATCCACTGCCGGCCGGATAGCCGCCATCCTCGAAGAAGCCGCCGACGCCGGCCTGGGCGAAACCGAGCAGCGGCACCTGCCGGGCCAGAGCCAGGTGAATGCCCGCCTTGCCCGCCACGCCTCGAGACCCCGGTGGCACCAGCCGCGACAGCGGGTTATTGACGGCGGCCGTGAACTCCTCCAGCGAAGCCCCGGTCGCATCCAGCACCTTGGCGATCGATTCCGTCGAGGGCCAGCGCGCCCGGCCATCGGCGGAGCTGCGCTTGGACGGATTGAAGGCCGTCGGATCGAGCCCGGCTTTGCGCGCCAGCGCCGATGGCGTCAAGCCATTGCGCTCAGCCAGAGCGTCGATCGCCGCCCAGATCGTCTCATGCTTCAACATGACGTTTCTTCAGTTTCGATCTTCATGAAAGGCCGCGCGCGATCCGCCCGACCGGATTTCGGGCAGGAATATAATCCTTTCTGCCGGGAAAGACAAATTTGTTTCAAACTTGATGAATGTTTCCTTCAGGCGACTTCATACGGTGCGCGCGCGGAGGCCAGCGCGTCGGCCAGAAGTTCGATCCGGTCCTGGCCCCAGAACGGCTCGCCGTTCAGCGCATAGCCGGGCGCGCCGACAATACCCAACGCCACCGCCGCGTCGGTATTGGCCTGATGGATCGCCGCGACCGCGTCACTTTCAGCCGCCGCCAGTATGGCGCTGGCATCATGGCCGGCCTGTTCAAGCAGCCTGGCCAGCACATCGGCATCGGCAACGTCCTTGTCGTCCGCCCAACAGGCTCTGAGCACGGCGCCGGCATAATCGGCCGGATCGGCGCCGGCTTCCACCAATGCGATGACGCTGCGGTCGGCAAGCGTCGGATTGGTCGGGAAGTGCTTGGGATGCAGGTTAAGCGGCACACCGCGCTTTTCGCGCCAGCGCTGCAATTCGATCAGCCGGTAATCCTGCCGCGATTGCGGCCGTTGCGGCAACGGCACCGCGCCCGAATGTTCCCAAACGCCCATCAGGGCGACGGGCCGGAAGCGCACTTCGGCGCCATGCTCGGCGGCCACGTCGAGAAATGCCCGATGCCCGAGATAGGCGAACGGTGAAACCAGCGTGAAGAAATAATCGATCGTCGGCATAAGCGTGTCCCCCGTTATTATGATTGCAGTGCGATGGCGGGATCAGAATCCTAAGCTGCCTTTTCCGCCCCGCTCTGCTGTCCGAACCGACCATAAAATGTCTCGCCTTCCGCCGCCATGTCCCTGAGCAGCTTGTTGGGCTTGAACCGCGGTCCATGCTTGCGCGCCAGCTTTTTGGCGAGATCGAGAAAGGCGGCCGCGCCCATGGTGTCGATATAGGACAGCGTGCCGCCCGACCAGGGCGCGAATCCGAAACCGAGAATGGAGCCGACATCGGCCTCGCGCGGATCGGTGACGACGCCTTCGGCCACCGTGCGCGCCGCTTCCAGCGCCTGCACGACGAGG
Organism: uncultured Afifella sp.; assembly: GCA_945787495.1. Taxonomy (GTDB): domain Bacteria; phylum Pseudomonadota; class Alphaproteobacteria; order Rhizobiales; family Afifellaceae; genus CALZIL01. Next base: position 3,532 of record CALZIL010000127.1, read on the forward strand.
AACCGGTGTTGCAGTTCTTCGACGCTGAATTGATCGGCCGGCTTGGGCGGCGCGATGTCCGCAAGGCCGGGCCACAGATGTTTGTTGCGGCCCTCATAGTCGTAAAAGCCCTTGCCGTTCTTGCGGCCAAGGCGCTCGCGCCTGACCACCAGTTCTTCCAGCAGCGCCTTCTGCGCCGGATCGATGGCCTTTTCACCCAGATCCGCCTCGGTCGCCTTGAGGATCTTCCAGCCCAGATCGACGCCGACCTCGTCATTCAGCGATAATGGCCCGACCGGCATGCCGGCCATTTTGGCGGCATTCTCGATCATCGCCGCCGGCACGCCCTCGCTCAGCATTTTGTGGCCTTCCAGCAGATAGGCGGTGACGCAGCGATTGGCGTAAAAGCCGCGGCTGTCATTGACGACGATCGGCGTCTTCTTGATCGCCCGGACATAATCGAGCGCCACGGCGAGCGCCTTGTCCTTGGTCTTTTTGCCAAGGATCACCTCCACCAGCATCATCCTGTCGACCGGCGAGAAGAAATGCACGCCGATGAAATCGGCCGGCTTTTTATAGAGCTTGGCCAGCGAGGTGATCGGCAGCGTCGAGGTGTTGGAGGCAAAGATCGCCGAAGCGCTCAGATGCGCGCCCGCCTTGGCCATCACTTCGGCCTTGACGTCGCGGTCCTCGAACACTGCTTCGATGACCAGGTCGCAGCCCTTCAGATCGGCGTAATCGGCGGACGGATGGATGCGCGAGAGCAGCGCTTCACCGTCCTCGCCCGCCATGCGGCTTTTGCCGACCGCCTTTTTGACGAGGTCTTCAGAATGTGCTTTGCCCTTTGCCGCGCTCTCCATGTCGCGGTCGATCAGCACGACATCCATGCCGGCCTTGGCAGTGACGAAGGCGACGCCGGCGCCCATGAAGCCGGCGCCCAGAACGCCGATCTTTTCAAGCTTTGTATCGGCCACGCCGGCCGGGCGGCGGGCGCCCTTGTTGAGTTCCTGCATGGAGACGAACAACGAGCGCACCATCGCCGCCGCTTGCGGGCTTTGCAGGACCTTGGCGAAATACCGGCTCTCCACCTGCAGGGCGAGGTCCATCGGCAGCAACAGGCCTTCAAAGGCGGCATGCATGATGGCGCGGGCGCCGGGATAATTGTCGTGCGTCTCCTTGCGGTAGAGCGCGTTCGCCGCCGGCCACAGCTGATAGCCGGCCGGTGAATAGATTTTCTGCGCGCCGGTGAGCCGGTAGTCCTTCTTGTCCCAGGGCTTTTCCGCATCGACGCCGTCGGCCAGCGCCTTTTTCGCCGCCGCCAGCAGCGTCTCGGGCGCAACGACCTGATCGACGAGGCCCAGCGCCTGCGCCCGTTCGACTTTCAGCGCCTGGCCCTGCAGCAGCATCTGCAGGGCGGCCTGCGTTTCCACCATGCGCATGACGCGGATCGTGCCGCCGGCGCCCGGGAAGAGGCCGACCTTTACCTCCGGCAGGCCCATGCGATAGCCGCCCGTCGCCGCGATGCGGCCATGGCAGGCCAGCGCCAGTTCAAAGGCGCCGCCCATGCAGGTGCCGTTGATGGCGGCGACGAACGGTTTGCCGCAGGTCTCCAATTTCCGATAGATCAGCGACAGCCGCCGCGATTCCTCATAGAGCCGTTGTGTCGCCGCCTGCGGGTCCTTGTCCCTGGCCGCGTGATAGGCGTCGAAAAGCCCGTTCAGCATGGTCAGGTCGGCGCCGCCGGAAAACGCCGCCTTGCCCGATGTGATGATGGCGCCGGTGATCGCCTCGTCGCTGGCGACCTTGTCGATCAGGGCGTCAAGCTCGTCCATCACCCCCATGGTGATGACGTTCATGGAGCGCTCCGGCATGTCCCAGGTGATGACGGCAATGCCGTCGGCGCCGATGTCTAATGTGAAGTTTTCATAGGCCATGATTGGCTCCGCAGGTTTAAGGCGGTTCAGTCTGTGGAATAGGGCGTGCCGTCCTTGTGCACGAACCGGTCGCCGGTCTCCTCAATTTCGCAGACCATGTCGATGTCCGGGTATTGGCAGGTGTCGCGCTTAACGCGCGTTCCCATTTCCAGGAAAAGCGCGTCGCGGTCCGACCGGTTGATCAGATGATGGCCGTTGGCGACGCCGGCTTTGAAAGTCGCCGCATCACCGGCCGTCAAGACGGTCTCGCCGTCATCCTCAACGAGCACGACCTCGCCGGAGATTATGTAGACAAACTCGTCTTCCGTCTCGTGCCAGTGGCGCTGTGCCGAGGCCGAACCGGGCTCCAGGCGGCAAAGATTGACGCCGAACTGATCAAGACCGCCGGCGTCGCCGAGCCGTTTGCGGAAGCGGCCTTTGGCGATTTCGTTGAACGGGGCCGGATAACCGCAGGCGTTTATCTCGCCGATCGCGTCGATATCGATCTTCGGCATCACACGCGCTCAATGATGGTTGCCGTGCCCATGCCGGCGCCGATGCACAATGTCACCAGCGCGGTCGACAGGTCGCGCCGCTCCAGCTCGTCGAGCACCGTGCCCAGGATCATCGCGCCGGTGGCGCCGAGCGGGTGACCCATGGCGATCGCCCCGCCATTGACGTTGACGGTCTCCGGGTCAAGATCGAAGGCCTGCATGTAGCGCAGGACGACGGAGGCAAACGCCTCGTTGATCTCGATCAGGTCGATATCGGCAAGGCTCATCTTGGAGCGCTTCAACAGCTTTTCGGTGACATCGACCGGCCCGGTCAGCATCAGCGCCGGTTCCGATCCGATATTGGCGAACGCTCTGATCTTGGCCCGCGGCGTCAGACCCGCTGCCCGGCCGCCGCGCTTGTTGCCGACAAGCACAGCCGCGGCACCGTCAACGATGCCCGACGAATTGCCGGCATGGTGGACGTGTTTGACAGCCTCCAGTTCCGGATGCGCCTGGATGGCGACGGCGTCGAAGCCGCCCATCTGGCCCATGATCTCAAACGACGCATTGAGCGCCGCCAGCGACTGCATGTCGGTGTCCGGGCGCGGATGCTCGTCCTTGTCGAGAATCGTGATGTTGTTGACATCGCTGACCGGCACCACTGATTTGGCAAAGCGGCCCTCGTCCCATGAGCGCGCCGTGCGCTTCTGGCTTTCCACCGCATAGGCGTCGCAATCGTCGCGCGAAAAGCCGTACTTCGTCGCGATCAGGTCGGCCGAGACGCCCTGCGGCATGAAATAGGACGGCAGCGCGATCAGCGGATCGACCGGCCAGGCGCCGCCCGAAGCGCCGATGCCGACGCGCGACATCGATTCTACGCCGCCGGAGACAACCAGATCGTGATTGCCGGTGGCGACCTGCGCGGCGCCCATATTGATCGCATCGAGGCCGGAGGCGCAGAACCGGTTGATCTGCATGCCCGGCACGTGATGGCCGTAATCGGCGGCGAACACGGCGGCCCGGGCAATGTCGCCGCCGGCCTCGCCGACCGGATCGACGCAGCCGAGCACGACATCGTCGACGAGCTTCGTATCGAGCCCGTTGCGCTCGCGCAGCGCTTCCAGCGCCGTTGCCGCAAGGCGCACCGTCGGCACTTCGTGCAGTGAGCCATCCTTCTTGCCGCGGCCGCGCGGCGTGCGCACATGATCGTAGATAAAGGCGTCAGGCATGGACCTCTTCCTTCCGTTATGGCTTGCGGCGCGTCAGGTCTGTGGCCGAGCCGTCCGCTTCATCGGCTTGGTCGTCTGCGGTGCGCCGAATTCGGCGATGAAGGCGTCGAACGCCGCAGCCAGCCGCTTTTCGTCAGCATAGTCGTCAAGCCGCTCAAGAAGAACGGTCAAAATATAATTGTTCGACAGGCCGTAGCGCCCATTGAGGACGCGCAACCGCATATAGGCGTCCTCCGTCAGCGCCGCGTTGAAGCGCCTGGGCAGGGGCAGTCTCTTGCCGGCCATGACCTCATCTCGCTCTAGAATTCACACCCAGGGTCGGTTCAGAACGCCTCCGCCGGCAGGCTCATCATCGTGTCGGCGCCGCTGGAGATGCGCGCCAGATGGGCGCCGGTTTCCGGCATGACCCGTTCCATCCAGTGGCGGCCGAGAGTGAGCTTGGTGCTGTAGAAGTCGTCGCGTCCGTTGGCGCCCTCGGCAAGCCGTGCATTCGCCGCCTTGGCCATCTGCGCCCACATATAGCCGAGCGCCACAAGCCCGAAGAGATGCATGTAGTCGGTCGAACCGGCGCCGGCATTGTCCGGCTTGGCCATGGCGTTCTGCATGAACCACATGGTCGCATTCTGCAGGTCACCCAGGCCTTGCTTGAGCGGATCCAGATAAGGCGTCAGCGCCTCTTCGCCGCTGTTTTCCTTGATGAAGTCCTCGACCTCCTTGAAAAACGCCATCACCGCCCGGCCACCGTCCTTGGGCAGCTTGCGGCCGACCAGATCGAGCGCCTGGATGCCGTTGGTGCCTTCATAGATCATGGCGATACGGGCATCGCGGACGAACTGCTCCATGCCCCATTCGGCGATATAGCCGTGGCCGCCATAAATCTGCTGCGCGGCGACGGTGTTGTCAAAACCCTTGTCGGTCAAACCCTTGTCGGTCAACACGCCTTTGATGACAGGGGTCATCAGGCCCATGTGATCGTCGGCGCTCTGCCGGTCGTCGTCGTTGTCGCTGCGATGGGCGACATCGCCCTTCAGCGCCGTCCACAGAACCAGCGCCCGCGCCGCCTCGTTGAAAGCGCGGATCGTCATCAGCGTTCGCCGCACATCGGGATGGACGATGATCGGATCGGCATTGCCGTCCGGATTCGTGGCACCGGTGAGGGCACGGCCCTGCAGCCTTTCGCGGGCATAGGTGACGGCGTTCTGATAGGCCACGTCCGACTGCGACAGGCCCTGGATGCCGACGCCGAGGCGGGCCTCGTTCATCATCGTGAACATCGCCGGCAGCCCCTTGTGTTCAGAGCCGACGAGCCAGCCGGTCGCGCCGTCATAGTTCATGACGCAGGTGGAATTGCCGTGAATGCCCATCTTTTCTTCGATCGAGCCGCAGGCGACCGCGTTGCGTGTCCCCGGATTGCCGTCGCCGTCGGGCAGGAATTTCGGCACGATAAACAGCGAGATGCCCTTCACCCCCTCCGGCGCGCCCTCAATGCGGGCCAGCACCAGATGGACGATGTTCGGCGCCAGATCGTGTTCGCCGGCGGAAATGAAGATCTTCTCGCCGGTTATTTTGTAGCTGCCGTCGTCCTCAGGCACCGCCTTCGTCTTGATCAGTCCCAGATCGGTGCCGCAATGGGCTTCCGTCAGGTTCATCGTTCCCGACCATTCACCGGAAACCAGTTTCGGCAGATAGGCCTGTTTGAGATCGTCGGCGCCATGCGCGGTAAGCGCGGCGATCGCGCTCTGGGTGAGGCCGGGATACATCGACAACGCCATGTTCGCCGCCGAGGCGAATTCGTTCATCACCGCCGCCAGCGTATAGGGCAGGCCCTGGCCGCCATAGTCCGGATCGGCGGCAAGCCCGACCCAGCCGGCCTGGCAATAGGTGTCGTAGGCCTGCTTGAAGCCTTTCGGCGTCGTCACGCTGCCGTCATCGTGGCGGCTGCAGCCTTCCTTGTCGCCGCTCAGGTTCAGAGGCTGCAACACCTCCTCGCACAGTTTCGCGCCCTCGCCGAGTATGGCTTCGACCAGATCCGGGGTCGCATCGGCAAATCCGGGCAGATTGTTGTAGCGCTCAAAACCGAGCACCTCGTTGAGCACGAACAGGACATCGTCAACAGGCGCCTTATAGCCCGGCATATCGGCCTCCACTGCATTACGTTTACGTAAACGTCAATTCAATATATAACCTGACTACCGATTGCCCGCAAGGGCCGCGGCGCCTTCGGCTTGCATTGCACCCCGGTCCGCACCGGCTCCCGGCGCGGCCGGCCGGCAACGGCAGAATAGGACCGCAGGAGGCGCTGTGCGAATCAAAAAAGCCGACGCTCAGGGACCCTGATACATCGCCGGCTAATTCTTTCAATGCCCGGACTATTCGACGGTTGCCGCCGCGTGCTGGTTTACTCTGCGGCAGCCGCTTGCTGTTCGGCGGCCTCGCGCTCTTTCAGCATGCCTCTGACGATGTCCATTGTCCGCGTCAGCTCTTCAATGGCCTGCTCGATGTCCTGTTTTTGCCGCTTCAGCACGCCGATCTGGTCTTCGAATCGCTCCAGTGTCACCCGGATTTGCGTCACCTGGCCATCCTTCAGATCGTAGAGGTCGAGCATCTCCTTGATTTCGACAAGCGAGAAGCCGACTTTCTTTCCCATCAGGGCCAGCTTCAGCCTGGCGCGGTCCCGCCGGTTATAAACCCGGCTCGTGCCATGCCGCTTCGGATTGAGCAGCCCTTTGTCTTCATAGAACCGCAGAGTCCTCAGCGTTACGCCAAACTCCCGTGCCAGGTCACCTATCGTAAACGCCATCTGTGTCCCGCCTCTTCAGTTTCTTGCTGTTATCAAGGCCAGCGCCCGTCGGGCCTGCCGGCTTGGCGTCCGAATCGAATTCGGTTCAGCCATTTTAATGATTGGTCCGCCGATTGGCTCAGCGTGTTCGGTTTTCCCGATTTTTTGTTCATTTCCCTGTTGCGGGCATGTGCTCCGCTCGGGCCGCGAAGGCATATATGTGACGTTGACGTAAAGTTCAACCAAAATTTTCAGCAAAAATAAATTCGACCAAAATGCGGCGAAATGGTGCAAATCGCCAAACGGTTAACGCCATTTTTACCATAAACGCGATCTTCTGCGTACTGCTTGGCCGTTCGTGCGCTGTGCCGGACGATACGGCCGGGCTGACTTGAGGATTGATTCGTCGAGGAGACGCGATGACCGGCCGTACGTCATGGGGTGTTAGAGCCCCCGGTCCGCATACGCCGCAATCCGAGCTTGGACCGGAAGAGCCTTTGGGCGACCTTCCGCAGTCGCGAGCGATGGAGCCTGAAGCCGTCCAGCCTGATGTGGCTGGCAGCGAGGAAGGTGAGCACTTGCGCCGCCGTATGCAGTCCGCCCGCGAGCGCGTCATGGAGCGTCTTGAAGCCGCGCCGCCGGAAGTCACCACCGAAGATTTGCAGCGCGCCGTTGAAAGCCTGGCCCGCCGCGTTGAGTCGACATCGGCCGGCCACGATGCCGCTGCCGGCGGTCGTGACCGCGCTTATGAGCGGGCCGATGTGCGGCCTGTCGCCGCTCCCTCCGGTGCCGATGACATTGACGACATCCTCGACCGCGACGATCCGCGCCGCGGCGCGCAGCCCGATATGCGCCCCGATATGCGCCCCGATATGCGCCAGGAGGCCAGATACGAGACGCGGCCCGACGTCCGGCCCGACACCCGACAGGAATCCCTTGGCGTGCTCGACAGGCTCGAGGCGCGCCTTGATTCGCTCAGTGAGCGTGTCGAGCGCCCAAAAAATACGCGCCCAACCGCAGCCGACGGTGCCGATTCGGCTGCCCGCAGGGATATGAGCCGTCAGTTTCTGGCGCTCGAACAACGCATTGACGCACTGCGCGAGGCCGCGGAAGCCAACGGTGTATCGGCGGTGCGTGAGGATCTCTCGCGTCTTGGCCGCCAGGTCGACACTATTGCCGACGATCGCGGCGATATCGCCGAGGCGATCAATACCGTCCGCGACCAGCTGGAGCGGCTCTATTCCACTTTCCAGGATCGCGGCGAGCCGGATTCCGCTGCGCTTGTTGCAATCGAACAGCGCCTGGCCGGCCTTGCCGAGCAGGTCGGTCAGTTCGAACTGGCCCCGGCGGCGCTCGATGCCGTCGAGCGCGGCTATAGCCACATTCTGGAACGCATGGTCAAGATCGAGCGGCTGGCTGAAGACGCCGTGCCGCCGGAAGATTTATGGGCCCGCATCGAGGCGATTCGCTCGCAGATCGAAAGGCTGCCCTCGCGCGACGCCGTGACGGCGATGGAAAACCGGCTTCTGGAACTCGCCGACCGGGTCGATGCCGCCGCAGCGGCTGGCCAGGACGATGCCGGCCTTGCCCGTCTGGAAGGCCAACTTGAGAAGCTCGCATTTTCGCTCGCCGAAATCGGCGTTCGCAAGGACGCCGAGTCCGACGACCTGAGCCGCCGGCTTGGCGATGTCATCAAGCGGCTGGACCGCATGGAGGCGGACGACAAGGCGATCGACTTCACGCCGATCGAAGTCCGGCTGTCCGACATTGCCTCGCGTCTCGATACCCGTTTGCGCGGGCCCGCCGACCGCGCCGTCGCGGCCATCGAAAAGCGCCTTGATGGCCTTGCAAGGGCCTTTGACGACCAACTCGACCTGGCCGCCGCCGGCCTGGCGCCGCTGGAACGCAAGCTGGACGGTCTGACCGGGCTGATTCGCGACATTGAAATGACCGGACGCGGTCCGGATATGGGCGGCTTTGAGCAGCGCCTCGACGACCTGCAGGCGCGGCTTGGTGAAATCGGCATTGAAGTCCGCCGCAGCGGCGGTCCCGATATGCAGCGCCGGCTCGACGAACTGGCCGTTCGGCTCGACGCCTTTCAGGGCGGCGAGACCCATATCGACATGCAACCGGTGGCCGAGCGGCTCGACCAGCTGGCCGAACAGATCAATATGCAACCGGTGGCCGAGCGGCTTGACCATCTGGCCGTGCAGATCAATGCCATTGAGCCCGCCGCCGCGCCCGACCTCACCCCGATCCAGACCCGGCTCGATGACCTGGCCGCGGCGCTCGCCGACAGCGGCGAGGATGACGGCGAAAATCCGGTTGCCGCGCAGCTTGCCGAAATTTCTGCCCTGCTGAATGCCGAGCGTGACAATGACATTGACGTCGCGCGTGTTTCGGCTCTCCTGGAGAAGCTGGAATCGGCGTTCGATCGTGGCGAGGAGCCGGACTTCGTTGCGCTTCAGGACCGCATGGCCAGGCTCAATGAGACGCTGGAAAGCGCCGCCGAACTGGCCTCGCTTGAAGACATCTCCGATCTGCGTTCGGAAATCGCCACATTGCGGCGCGAATTGCGCTCCTTGTCGGCGACCAGCGGCGAAGACAACGAAATCACGCCGATCCTGAAGGATCTGGCAGAGCGCATCGACAGGCTGCCGAGCGAGGCACCGGCGACGCACCGTGATCTGGAAGACCAGATGGGCCGCATCCTGTTGGCGATCGAGCAATCGGCCGGCCAGAATACCGCGATCGGTCAGATCGCCGAGACCCTGACGACGATCCAGGCGACGCTCGACGACACTGTCCGCTATGGCGCGCTTGCCACCGAAGAGGCGCTCGGCGACGGCCAGGGCGCCAATCTGTTGATGCAGCTCGGTCGCGCGCTCCGCGAAGATCTCGGCGCATTGCGCTCGCAAGCCGCCGAATCGGAACGCCGCACGCAGGAATCGATCAACGCCTTGGGCGGCGCGCTGGCCGGTGTCACAGGTCGCATGGCGGTTCTGGAAACCGACGCTACTCCTTTGGCGATGCACCCTGCCGGGCCGGCTGTGACGCCGGAGGCGCCGGCAACGGCGATGGCCTTTGAGCCGGAGCCTTCTGAACCGGACCCGGCCGAATTCGCCACGCC
>CALZIL010000128.1 GCA_945787495.1 uncultured Afifella sp.
TTAGTGCAACAGAGGGTAGTGCCGCTTCGACAGGTGGACAACACTGCCTTTCACCCGCAACTGTGACAAGTGTGCCAGAGTTGTGCCAATGCGGTGTGTTTGAGGGGCCTATGGGGGGAAGCTGCCCTCAGTAGATATATAGATAGGCCCGCGAAAAAATGTGCCGTGTTTTTTTGACCGGCTTTTTCGCTATGCGAGCGGCCACTCTTACACTGTCATGTCGCCAAGCGTGTGGCCCGATTTGAAGAGACTGGAAACCTATCCAAATCTGTCCGGATGGCAATATATCTGCCGAACGATGTCACTATTCGGCGCCCGAACCAACTGGTGGTACGGGACTGGATGGCTCTGTCCACTTTCAAAAATGTCGACCCGGACACGCGACGCCGCATGAAGCGCACCAGCCGGTTCACCAACGTCCGCTCTTGAGGGTATAGCGGACATCAAGGATACCGTTTCTGACTTCCGTTATTGACCCGGAACAGACATCTGATTGACGACTGTGCGGGAGCCTAGTCTGCCGCCAGTCACGAAACGGACCATTCTTTAGATATAGGTCCAACCGGCTTTCAAAAATCAGAATAGAACCGGATCTCTGATGCCGATATCGGCGCGATAGCTGTCGGACACAGTGACAATCGTGCCGCCCCGAACCGCAAGGTCAAATTCAGGCATGATGATCTCCCGCGTTGCAAGCAGGATCAGACGGCACTGTCGGCCAGCGATTTGAAATCGGCGTCGATCTCACCGGCGCTTTGCCGCTGCAGCGCGTTCTGAACGGCCTGACCTGACCGCAACAGGTGCACGCGCCAGATACGGCCCGCATGTTCGGCATCACGCGCCCGGAACGCTTCCATGACGGCTTCGTGTTCCGCCATCGCCTCGCTCCAGCGTTCGGGATCGACAATGGCGATATACCGGCCACGATTGGCACGAACCATCAGCTTGGAATGCGTGTTGATTAGTATATCATTGGATGAATATCTGACTATTGTTTCATGAATATGACTGTTTATATCAAAATATTGATCTCTTTCTTTTTCTTCAAAATATGATCGCATCTGTTTATGCGCCGCTTCAAGATTGGCTAGGTCCTCATTACTCATACGATTGGCGGCAAGCTCTGCGGCAAGGCTTTCAAGCCCGGCAATGACTTCAAATAGGGCCTCTGCCTCCTCGGCAGTGTAGGGGATAACTCGCGCTCCGCGGTTGGGTGCCAATTCAACCAACCCCTCTTCCGCCAGTACCTTGAGGGCTTCCCGCAGGGGGGTGAGAGAGACGCCGAGCGTTTGCGAGAGCGCAGCAACCGGCACTTTCTCGCCGGGCACCAGTTCGCCGTGAACAACCATATCGCGCAACCGGTCTGCGACCTGGCCATGAAGCGACTGCCGGCTGATCGACCGCTTTCGCTGGCCGGCGATTTTGAGCGCCTTTCGGGGGCGTCTGCTATCAGGAACCGGATCCAAAGCGTTATCCTTTCGAAAAACAGGGCGATTTTATCGTCAAGCCGTTCACGGCCGGCACCCCCGAACCGGGGGCTTTTCGCTGTCATCAAAGTGCGGGACTGTCAAATTAACCAAAGCAGAAATCCTCCTGGAACTGTTCCGAAGCGGTGATATGTCTGCCACAAATAGCCGACCGGTTCGACCGGAGCGTAAGCCTGACGATACAGGCGACAGGACATAACATTGTGGCTGATCGTTCTCCCGAAGCTGTCACTATCGATCTCTTGCGCGCCGCTCATCAGGGCGGCCGGAAATTGACCGGCGCCGACTTGGAAAATGCGGTTGTCGACTTTGGAACGGCATATCGGATTCAGGAAGCCGTCATCGATTCCCGTGGACCCGTCGGAGCCTTCAAGACCGGCCGAATGTCTGCCGATGATACGCCCATCATGGCGCCAATCCTTGCTGATCGGGTCCGAAGCAGCCCGGCGCGATTCTCCCGGTCCGAGCTTGACCTGGTCGGCATCGAACTGGAAGTGGCATTCCAGGTTGATCGTGCGCTTCCCGATCCCGCCGATGCCGACTTCGCCGACCGGGCTCGCGGTTGCGTCTCCCCGCTGGCGGCGATCGAGATGGTTGATTCTCGCCTTACCGATCACGAATCGGCCGATCCCCTTTGGATACTCGCCGACAACCAGATCAATGCCGGCCTGGTTTATGGGGGGCCTGTCGGCGATTGGATAGGTATGGACCTTTCGCGTGTTGCCGCGAGCCTTGAGGTTGCGGGCGAGACGATCTTTGACGGGGTTGCCTCTGTTCCCGGCGGAGACGCGTTCGATGTTTTTTGCGCCTTTGCCCGGCTTGTCGGGGATCATTGCGGCGGCCTCCAGCCCGGCCATCTGGTGACGACGGGATCGGTCACCGGCCTCCGCTTTATCGAATTCGGCCAACCAGTCCACGGCCAAATCGAAGGCCTGGGCGCCGTGCGGGTCGATTTTCCGCAGGCCTGAACTAGCCATCGCCGAGAGCGACATCCGGCCAGCGAACGTTGCCTTCGTGTGTTTCTTCATAGACCGCGGCGATTTCCAGAAGAAGGTCTTCGGCAGCGAGATCACCGATCAACTGAAATCCGATCGGAAGTCCATCAGGCGCCGGATCTGCCGGCAGAGCGATGGCGGGATGACCGCTCGCATTGACCCAGCCGGTGTAGATTGCGTGGCCGCGCGGACCGACCATCTTGCCATCGATTTCTCCGGGGAAGGGATTCTCCGCCGCCCAGGGCATCGCTGCACAGGCCGGCGTCATGATCAAATCCCAGTTTGCGAAAGCCTGCGATACGGCGCCGCGAAGTGTTTTGATATCCTCCAGTCCGGCGAGAAAATCGGCGGCGGAAACAGCATCTCCCAGATCAGCCATAGCCTGATATTGCGGGCCGGCCCGTTCGCGCATCCCTGAAACGGCGTGGCGCATGCGGGCAAGGCCCACTTGTGCGACCGTACCCCAGAATTGATTGAGGGCTGACAGATTGATGGGCAACGCTCCCTCTTCGACATTGTGGCCGAGATCGACCAGTCGATCGGCAGCTTTTCGGCACGATTGAAGAATGAACGGATCGCAGGGTTCGTCGCCAAAGCGACCGACATAGAGGATCTTCAAAGCCTTGCTGGCCTTGCCGGTCGATTGGCGTTCGCCCACACCACGCGATTGCGGGTCCGATCGGTCCGGGCCCCCAAGCACGGAATAGAGCAGTTTCAGGTCCCGCACTGTCCGTGCCAGCGGCCCGACCACTTCAAAATCGAGCAACAGCTGGGGCAGGCCTCCGCTGCGCGGCACCCGGCCGATCGTCGGCTTCAATCCATAAAGGCCCGTATACGCTGCCGGGCGGCGGATCGAGCCGCCGCCGTCGGTTCCAATTGCAACCGGCACAAGGCCGCCAGCCGTCGCCGCAACCGAACCGCCGCTGGAACCGCCCGGCGTGAGATTCAAATCCCACGGATTGCGGGTAACGCCGAAAAGCGTGTTGGCTGTATATCCTTCAACGGCGAATTCCGGCGTGTTGGTTTTGCCAATGATGATGGCGCCCGCATCCCGCAGTCGCTTGACCGGCAGTTCGTCTTTTTCACAAACCTTTGTTGCGAAAACCTTGCTTCCCCAAGCCGCCGGCATGCCGGAGACGCACAGATTGTCCTTTACCGCAATGGGGACACCTTCCAACGGTCCGCGCGGCGCTTCGGCATTGAGACGCCCGCGGCTCTCCGCCGCCTGGGCCTCGGCATCCTCGGCCAGTGCGGTGAAGGCGTTGAGTGCCGGGCCGATCCGGTGAATGCGGTCCAGACATTCCCGCACCCCATCCGCCGGGTCCGCCTTGCCGCGCCGATACGCATCGGCGAGCGAGCTTGCGTCATGTTGCCAAAGCACGGTCACGGTCGTCATGTCCCGAGCATGTTGCTCGGCAGCCAGGTTACGATGGCCGGAAAGAAGATCAGCAGCATGGTGAACAGGATCATGATCAGCGCGTAGGGGATGGCGCCGTAGACAACGTCGCGAAACGGCCCGCCGTCCTTGCGGATGCCCTGCACGACGTAAAGGTTCATGCCAACCGGCGGGGTGATCATGCCCAGTTCGCACATCAGCACGATGAAGATGCCGAACCAGATCGGATCGACGCCAACCGCGGTGACGATCGGCAGCGCGACCGGAATGGTCAGCACCTGCATCGACAGCACATCCATGAACATGCCAAGGAACAGGTAGAACACGATCAGCACCATCAGCAGTCCGACCGCCGACAGTCCGAAAGACGAAACCCACTCGGTCATGGTCTGCGCCACGCCGCCCAGCGCCAGAGTGACGTTGAGCATGAATGCAGCGGTTATGATCAGCAAGATCATGCCCGTGGTTTTGGCCGTCTGGTGAAAACATTGGTCGAGGAATTCAAAAGTCAGTTTCTTCTCACGCCAGGCGAATCCGAGCGCCACCACCACGCCCAGAGCAGCCGACTCAGTCGGGGTGGCGATGCCCATGTAGATTGAACCCATCACCACGCCGAAAATCACAGCCGGCGGAACCAGATGCTTCAGCGCCGAGATCCGCACATTGAGCGGGACCTGCGGCGCGTCTTCGATCTCGCCCCGCCGGCTGCGCAGGGAGCTCTCAACGGCGATGAACGCCATGAACAGCAGCGTCAGGGTCAGGCCGGGCACAATGCCGGCGATGAACAGCCGCCCAATGGATTCATTGGCCAGCGAACCGTAGATCAACAGGTTCACGCTGGGCGGGATCAGGATGCCGAGCGTGCCACCCGCGGCCAGCGAGCCGAGGGACTGGGCCGCCGGATAGCCACGGCTTTTCAGGGCCGGCAGGGCGACAGTGCCGACCGTCGCCGCGGTGGCGACTGATGATCCCGATGTCGCGGCAAACAAGGCGCAGGAACCGATATTTGTGTGAAGCAGGCCACCCGGCAGGCGCCCCAGCCACAGAGACAGCGCGCCGTACATCTTGTCGGCCAGACCGCTGCGCAGCAGCAGTTCGCCCAGCAGGACGAACAATGGGATTGCCGTCAGAATATTCTCGTTCTGCACGCCCCAGATAACGGGTCCCATCGAGTTCAGCAGCGGCCAACCGTAAAGCATGACGCCACCGATAACGCCCAGCGTCACCATGATGACGGCGACGGGGAAGCTCATCAGGAGCATTCCCATCATTGCCGTGAAGCCCGTAAGAACTGAGGTGACGCCCATCGGTATTCTCCTCAAACCACCGCGCCATGAAAGCCGCGACGCGTTCCGGTTTGCTCAGCGGTTTTCCAGATCGCTCAATTCTTCTTCGAGTTCCTCGATCGCGCCCTTGGGGTGGAAGTCCGTCGACAACTGGTCAAGGCGTCCGCTGGCAAAAAGCCAGGTTGCCCGGGCCGCAAGGATCAGCGCCACGAGTGCGAACAGGCACAGCGCGGCATACCAAGCCGATTGTGGATAGATCAGCGGCGTCGCCCAGGGCGTGGGCGCGGTGCTGCCGTAGGACAGCGTGTCGATGATGACGATGCGGCCGACATAGACCATGAACAGGCCGAGGCCGGCGAGCGAAACTATGGACAGCCAGTCCATAGTCGCCTGCAACTTTTGAGGAAACCGAACGTGCAGCACGTCGATGCGGATATGTGCCCGATCGACCAGCGCTACAATGAACGCGAGGCTGGAGCCGACAGCGAGGACGTAGCCGCCAAGTTCGTCGGCGCCCTGAAACGAGAAATTAAACATCTTGCGCGCGATTGTCTCGATCGAGACGAACACCGAAAGTCCTACCAATGCGGCGCCGAAAAGGCGGCTGGCCAGCAAGATCAATGTGTTCATGACGCAATCGGCCTTTTCCTGATTGGCGGGAGGTCGGCGGGGCTGTCAGCCCCGCCGGGTCTTGCAGATATTAATAGCCCATCTGCTTTCCGACGGTCTCCTTCCAGGACGACGAGCAGTCCGGGTTAGTCTTGTCGCAAACCTCGGCCCAGGTCGGGAACGAGATGTCCTTGACCGCGTTCTGGATGATCTTGCGGTCCTCGTCAGTGATCGGAACCTCTTTCAGGCTGTATTTTTTCACTGTCTCGCAAGGATCCTCGCCGACATTGCAACGTACCGCGTCATCGAACAGGGTCTCGGAGTAGTCCCAGATATCCTCTATGAGCTTATCAAAGCCGGCCTCGAGCTTCTGCTGATCTTCAGGCGCGAGCTTGTTCCAGGTATCAAGGCTGATGCCGTAGCCGTTCAGCGCCAGTTGGAAGGCGACCGGCAGCATATAGTTGGTGACTTCCGGCCAACCTGCGGAATTGGCCGAACTCGGACCGGTGATGGCACAGTCGACGACGCCACGGGCAAGCGACTGGTGGACGTCCGGAAATCCGATCGGAACAGGCGTACCGCCGACCGAAGAGACGAAGTTGGCAAGGTTCTGGTCGTAGACGCGAACCTTCTTGCCCGTCAGGTCGGTCAACTTGGCGATTTCGGGCTTGCAGAACAGCACCTGCGGACCGAACGGCCATACACCCAGCAATTTGGTGTTGAACTTCTTCTGAAGCTGCTCATCGACCTTCGCCTCAAAGAGGGCGACAGTCTTGCGCCCGGTCGCGTAATCCGGGTTCAGACCGACAAGGTCGAGGCCAAGGATAGCCGGCTCATCGCGCGAGACCTGCGACATGCGCAGCGAGATGATGTCGAACAGGCCGGTTTTCAGGATACGAAGCTGCTCGGTATCCTTGATGCCGGTGACATCGATCGGCTTGTAGTCGACTTTGGCGTCGATACCGGTTTTCTCGGCGAAATTCTCAAAGAACGGTTGCTCGACGTTCTTCTGGATAAGGCCGGTTGCGACCGGCTGCCCCATGACTTTTAGTTCATAGGTCTCTGCAACAGCCGGACCGGCTGTCGCCAGCAAAGCTGCTGATAGCAACAGGGTAAATTTCCGCTTCATTGACTTAACTCCTTTTGAGTTGCTGCGTGTGAATTGAAATGCCGCCGGGAAAAGTTGTTTCGTCCGCCGGCACGCCGGCGCGTGCAGCGGTTGTGAAAAAGACATGCTGGTTCGCCAGAACTCGAACCATCAGGAAACCTCCTGGAAGAGGCGTCCCCAGCCCTTGATCTCCGCAGGGTCGAAACCCACCATGCGAATTGTCGACCAAAGCGTGAGGGCGACGGAATCGAGGATTAGAATGCCGAGCTCTTCTTCGAGCTGGCTGACAACCGGCGCGCCCCGGAAATTCGTGCAAATGATCGCGATGATATCGGGTTTGGAGGTCGCAACCTCCCGAACAAGACCGGCAATCAGTTCAGGCGAATATTCGGCAAATGAGAAGTTGCCACGGTCTTCCAGACGCCGGTCGGCGATGACGTCGACGCCAAAGTCTTTGTAATTTTTGATGATACGGTCCTGGATTTCCGTCAGATACGGCGTCACCAGTGCCATTGTCCGCGCGCCCGTAGATTCGATTATCTCGTTGAGTGCCAGCATCGAGCTGGTTCCGGGAATGCCGGTTTCAGAAGCAATCGTGCGACACAGCGTTTCATCCTTGTCGAAGCCAAGCCAGCCGGCCGACGTGCCGTTCCAGGCAATCACGTCGACGTCGGCATCGGCAAGATGGTTTGCAGCCCGAAGAATGGGCTCTTCAACGAACTGCGTCAGCGAGGCTTCCGACATTGAGATTTCCGTCACCCGAAAGCGGCCGAAATGGACCGAAGCGCGCTCGCCATAAGCCGCCAGCATCGCCGTCGTATAAGGTTCCAGAACCGTGTTTGATGACGGCGTCAGCATGCCGATGCGCTTCCAGCTGTCGGCCGGCATGTCGGGCGCGATCTCTTTGGCTGGCTCGACCAGGTTCATTCCTCTCCCCTGACATTTCGACCGGCTACATGTCCGGTTTTGCATCCGGGCGCGATGCATGCCGCTATCGGCCGCGCACCCATTTGATCAGAGGACGACGTTATACGAACTGGCGAACAAAAACTAGATTATTAATTAAAAAATTTATAATATATTAAAATATATATATAAATCTCATTTTTGATATATAATTTGTGGCTATTGACTGGAATTTTCTGCGGGCTGAAATGTGCGGACCGAGAAGGAGGTGATCGGCG
>CALZIL010000129.1 GCA_945787495.1 uncultured Afifella sp.
GGCGAAAATGATCTGCGTTTCGATGCCGGTTTCAGCCGTAAAGGCGTCGAGCATCGGCTGGATCAGGTCAGGCTGCCGGTAGGAATAGATATTGACGACGTCCGCCGCGTCGGCGGGACTTATGGCCGCGGTGGCGAAACAGGCAAACGGAACAAGAAAAAAAGCACGCCTGGCGCGTGCATCAAGGAACTTCAGCATTGCGTCCTCCAATCGAACGGGTTCAAGGCCCAAGCATTAAAGGTTTGGAACCGGCTGGTTCCGCCGGCAACTATAGAACCGGAACGTGGCAAGTCAATAAAATCCGTTAGAAATCAATTGTTTAGAACAGTTCCAAACTGTCAGAGCGGTTGGTGAAGCTGTGGCGGCCGGCATGCTGACCCGGACGCTGACGTGAGATGGTACGAACGGGTGGATTCGAACCACCGACCTTCGGAGCCACAATCCGACGCTCTAACCAACTGAGCTACGTTCGCATACCAATGTCCGATTGGCGCGGACCCTAGTTTCCCGGCTTTGTTTTTTCAAGCGACAACAGCAGGCGTTCGGCCGATCCGTCACGCCCGCATAGGAAAAACCCGGCCGAGGCCGGGCTTTGCAATCACTGACACGATTATCGGGCGAATATCGCTATGCCGCCTTGACCTCGTCGAGAGTTCTGGCAACAGCGGTCTTTGCCGGTTCCGATGCGCCTTCGACCAGTTTGGTCGTGGCCGCCTGTATACCCTTGGCATAGTCGATATAGGCTTCGAACCTGTCGCGCATGAACCCGGTCTGAAGCTGGACGGCATCGGAGAGCGAAGTTACCGCCAAAAGCTTTTTGGCAAAGTCGAACGTCGCATCGGCATTGTCCCTGGCGACGTCGAGTGCCTTGTGTTGCGTTTCCAGAACCCCGTCACGGGCGTTCTCGAAGGTCTCTTCCATAACGTCGGTCGCGTCTTCCGCCACGGTTTTCGCACGCGCATAAGCTTCGCGCGCCTGGCTGACGCTGGTCTCAGCGATGGTGCGAAACAGTTCCGGCGCCTGCGTCCCGGACGCGGCCAGCAAACCGCTCATCGTCGTGACGGCTTCATCGAACACCGTCTCGTTGTTGGCGGCGGCTGCCTTGACCGGCTGCCCGACCTGCCGCTTGACCGGTTTGGCCGTCTTCGTCGTTTTGGCTTCAGCCATGGGGCACTCCATTGATGATGGTCTTTTGTTTTGAATTCCAGACCACAAGATAGATCATTTATTGTGCAATGCAACAAAAATATTGCGCTGCACAATATGCAATTTGGGCGGATTCTTTCATCGCAAAATCCATCCTGTTTGCCGTTACGGCATTAACCATTTGGGTGATAAATCCGCGATTGGGCAGCCAACGGGGTCGTTTAATTGCTTCTGTCTGTAGTAATGTTCTGTTAACCAAATCAGCTAAGGGGAGCCGCCGTTTTCCGGCATTTGCCGACCACGAATTCCGTGACGGCGACGCGCCTGACAGAAGTTGATGACCGACCGGCCTATGGAAAACTGGAAAACTGCATTTGACGCCTTTGGCGCGCTTGAGGCGGTCAGCGACCTGACTGTTGATTTGCGCCCGGCCTGGGTCTTTTCCCGCGACGGGCGGTCGGTCCGCTGGGCCAATCCGGCCGGCGGCGCCATGTTCGGCGCGCGCCGATTCGCCGAGATGGCCGGCAAGGCGGCGCCGGAAGCCGATCCGTTTGCGCGCCAACTCGCCAATGCCGCGCCCAGCCTTGGCGAAGGCGGCAGCCTGGCGCGCCTGCGACTGGCATCCGGTGCGCGCGCCGTGCCGCTGCTTTGCCAGTGCCGGCCGGTGCGGACGGCCGACGGCCAGCGCGGCATCCTTGTCATCGCCTTGGACGCGCCGACACAGAATGTGCCGGTCTCCGACGAGGAAGCCGCAACGTTTGTCTGCGGCATCAAATCCGCTCCCGCATCTGCTGTCGAGAGTATCGATGCCAGCACCGACTCCCATAGCTTGCGTGAAGACCTCAACCCGACCGGCATAACCCAAGCCGGGCGGCCGGACAAAACGCAGCGAACGCCAGCGCCGGATGCGCCGCCGATGGCATCATCGATGGCGGATGCCATCAACGAGACCGATACCGCGCTCGTGCCCTCGCATGAAGACGAGCCGGAACGGTTTTCCCAAGCCTTGCTGGCCGATGACGAACCGTCGCCGGAAACCGGTCTTGAAAGTGCTGAACTGCCGGCATCGGCAACGCCGTTTCCGCGCAAGCCGGTGCGGTTCTTGTGGCAAACTGACGCCGCCAACCGCTTCCTGTTCGTCTCGCCCGGCCTTGGCCAGCTTGTTGGCCGTACTTCGGAGGTCGTCGGCGAGACCTGGCACGATGTCGCCGGTCGACTGAAGCTCGATCCGGATGGCCGAATTGCCGAAGCACTGGCGCGCCATGACACCTGGAGCGGCCTCACCGCCTGGTGGCCGGTCGAAGACAGTGATTACCGTATCCCCGCGGAACTGACGGCGCTGCCGGTCTTTGGGATCGATCAGTCGTTCCAGGGGTTCCGCGGGTTCGGTGTTCTCAAGCCGGGCGACGTCGTTACGCCCGACGATTTCCGGGACCGTTACGGTGCCGCCAATTTCGGGTCGTCATCTGATGCCCCGTTACCGGAATCGATGCTGCCGGATCGTAGCGGGTCGGAAATGAGCGGGCCGGAAATTATCGAAAAAGTGGGGGCGGATGCTGGCCCGAATGTGGCGACCGGTCCTGATTCGGTTGCCGGCAATGTCGTGCCGCTGCGGACCGTGGACAACGACCTTGCCGAATTCGTCTCACTGTCACCGCATGAGGAAAGCGCGTTTGACGAAATCGCTGCCGCGCTAGCCTCCGAAGCCGAGGCGTCGGCCGCCAATGATGAGGCCGGGCCGCAAGAGTCATTGGAGCTGGTTGACGACGCTCGAGAAGACTCTCTTGAGCCTGTCGAGTCGGAAACCGAAGAACCCACGGCAGACGAACCCGCCACCGATGAGCCGGCCGTGGATGAATCGCAGCCCGATGAGGTCGGCGGTGACGGCGCGGCAGATTTAAGGTCGCTTGCCGGACGGCTGGCCGAGGCCGACGCCCGCATCCACGAACTGACGTCAATCCTTGATACGGCAACCGACGGCGTTCTGGTCATTGACGAAGACGGTAGCATTGAACGCGTCAATGCCAGCGGCGAGGCTTTGTTCGGTATCGAGGAAGCTGACCTCATAGGTCGGCCACTGGCCGATTTGCTCGATGCTGAAAGCCGTCAGCAAGCCATCGACTATCTGTCCGGTCTCAAAGAAAACGGTGTCGCCAGCGTTTTGAATGAAGGTCGCGACGTCAATGCCCGCGTCGGCGATGGCACCATCCCGCTGTTCATGACGATGGGTCGCATCGGATCGGGCAAGAAAGGACGCTTTTGCGCGGTCTTGCGCGACCTGACCCACTGGAAGCAGGCCGAAGCCGAACTGGTTGCCGCCCGCAAGAATGCCGAAACCGCGTCAAGCCAGAAAAGTGATTTTCTGGCGCGCGTCAGTCATGAGATCCGGACACCGCTCAACGCCATTATTGGCTTTTCGGAGGTGATGATCGAAGAGCGTTTCGGGCCGATCGAGAACGAACGCTATCGTGAGTATCTGCGCGACATGCGAACCTCGGGCGAACACGTCGTCAGTTTGGTCAACGATCTCCTCGATATCTCCAAGATCGAGGCCGGCAAGCTCGATCTGGATTTCGATGCCGTGCCGCTGAACGCGCTTGTGCGTGAATGCATTACATTGATGCAACCGCAGGCCAATCGCGCCCATGTCATTCTGCGCTCCAGCCTGTCGCCCGACGTGCCGGGCGTCGTCGCCGATCAGCGCACCTTGCGCCAGATTGTCTTAAATCTGCTGTCGAATTCGGTGAAGTTCACCGGCCCGGGCGGTCAGGTGATAGCTTCTACCGCCGTTCTCGATAATGGCGAGGCGGTCTTGAAGGTTCGCGATACCGGCGAGGGCATGTCGGATACGGAACTGGAACGCGCGCTCGAACCGTTCCGCCAATTGACGACGGCTTCATTTGGCGACGGCACCGGTCTCGGCTTGCCACTGACCAAGGCTCTGGTTGAAGCCAATCGCGCCGATTTTTCGATCCGCAGTGCCAAGGGCGAGGGCACGATCGTCGCTGTGGTATTCCCACCGACCCGTGTGCTGTCGGAATAGCCAATCAGGCTGCCTGTGCGATGACCTTGTTCCGGCCGGCGGCCTTGGCCTTGTAGAGGGCGTCATCGGCACGCTTGAAGACGTCCGCGATCGAGCCGTCTCCGACCTCGCATGCCGCCACCCCGAAGCTGGCGGTTATTGGAACCGGCGTATCGTCCACCCTGAACGCGGCCTCGCTGATCGCCGCGCGCAGCCTTTCGGCAAAGCCGGACGCTCCCTCCAGTCCCGTACCCGGCATGACGATTGCGAATTCCTCGCCACCGACCCGGCCGGTAACATCAAGATCGGTGCGGCATGTGCGAACGCAAAGCTTTGCAAATTCCGTCAGGACATGATCACCGCCGGCATGTCCAAACCTGTCGTTGATCTGTTTGAAGTGATCGATATCGATCATGATGATGGAGAACGGATCACTGTAACGCTGCGCCCGTTGCATTTCTCCGCCGGCGGCATCGAACAGTGACCGCCGGTTGGCGATGCCTGTCAGCGGGTCGGTCGCGGCCAGATGGCGCAAGCGCAGTTCCAGATCCGCGCGGCGCTTTATCTCCGCGCCAAGGGCGACGCGGGCGAGTTCCAGGCTCTCCGCTGTTGCGGAAAGATCTTCCTTTTGCCGGCGCAGATCCTCGTTGATCTGCAATAGCTTGTCGTGCTGGCGCGTGATCCGCGTTTTTGCCTGGCTGAGTTCGGAAATATCGGCAAATGTCATCAGCACATTTTCGTCCTGGCGAACCACCGTGACGGTGAAGGCTTGTAGCGCCCCATTCTCGCCCTCATCCTGGCTTTGGCGCTCGAAAGTGAAGGTATCGGCAACGCCGTCAGAGGCCGTCTTGTTCAGCCGGGCCATGGCGCCGCTTTCGGAAAACTCCGGAAAAAGCGCGGCAACGGGCTGGAACAGGATTGCGTCGCGGCTCTTGCCGAGCATCGTGCATCCCGCGTCATTGACAAGATTGACCGAGAAGTCGGCCGTCTCGCCGTCGGCGTTGCGCACGATCCGGGCGGCAAATATGGCGAACGGGTTGGACCCGATGATCGCCATAAGCACGTCCTTGTGATAGGCGAGCGGCAATTGCAGGCTGACGATGCTGGGCTCGCCATCGGACAGCACCGGCAAGGCGAGCAGTTCCCAGCGATGTATCAGCGCTGAGCGATGATCATAATGCTCGGCATAGACCGGCCTTTGCAGTTGCAGTGCCTGGTCGAAAACCGTGCCGAGATGGCCACGAACGTCCTCGTTGAGCACTCCGGGAATGGCATGAAATAGGATGCCACCGGCTGTTTTTGCCAGGCGATCACCGGCGAAATCAACGATATAGTCGCCGTCGATTTTCCGGCAGGTGAGGAAGCGGTCGGGTATGACGTCGGCAAGCGTTTCGACGACGCTGTTTCGCTCCGGCAGGGAGCCCCAACAGGCAAGAAGTGTCCAGATATTCAACGCGGTTTCGATGTCACGAGACCGCGCATGATCAAGAATATCTTCCGTGCGCATTTCTGGGGAAGACGCCAAGTCCCATATCCCTCCGGGCACCGCGAATGAGTTGAAATCGATGCGATCGTGATCTGCGAGGGAATCTTAGATGACCTAGCGGAAACGATTGATGAATTTTATTGGCAATTTCACAAAATTCATGCCCGAACATGAATATGGCGCTGTTAAATTATCCGCCTTTATGGCCGATTGCGAAAGAAATTGTTTAACGTATCTGGTAAGATTTTATTATCCATGGCCGGAAAACGCTCTAGCGCAGGTGCATTAGCGTTTCGCGCGCAATGATCATCCGCTGGATTTCGCTCGTTCCTTCATAGATCGTCGTCACGCGCGCATCACGGGCATACCGTTCCAGCGGATAATCGGCCAGATAGCCGGCGCCGCCGTGCAGTTGCAGCGCCGTATAGGTTGCTTTCTGGGCCGCTTCGCTGGCAAACAGCTTCGCCATGGAGGCTGCGCGCCCGAACGGCTCGCCCCGGTCCTTGAGACAGGCGGCCTGAAGGATCAGAAGCCGCGCCGCCTCCAGTTCCGTTTCGCGGTCGGCGATCATCCATTGCACGCCCTGCATGTCGCCGATTTTTGAACCGAACTGTTCGCGCTCCATGACATAGGCCTTGGCCGCTTCCATGGCGGCCCGGCCGATCCCGTGCGCCAAAGCTGCAATGCTGATCCGCCCGCCAGTCAGTTCGCCCACAGCGACCCGGTAGCCGTCATTCTCGGCACCGAGCAGGGCGGCGGCCGGAATACGGCAGTCTTGAAAATGCACGGCATTCGTTGCCGAACCGGTCTGCCCCATCTTGCGCTCCGCCTTGCCGATGGCCATGCCCGGCGTACCGGCTTCGACAAGAAAACATGAAATGCCCTTGCCGCGCGGTGCCTCCGGGTCGGTCACCGCCCAGACGATGAAGATCCCGGCATATTCGGCCGAGGTAATGTAGATCTTGCCGCCGTTCAGCACCCATTCATTGCCGTCCATGACCGCCCGTGTCGTCATGCCGGAAGGATCGGACCCGGCACCCGGCTCGGTCAGGCAGAAGGCCCCGGAGGCAAAGGTGCCGTCACACAGTTTCGGCAGGTAAGCCGCTTTCTGTTCCTCGCTGCCGACCGACTGGATTACCTCACCGACCAAATTGGTGACCGAAACCGTCACCGCCGTCGATGCACAGGCTGAACCGAACGCGCCGACCGATAGGGCGTAGGCGACGGTGCCGGCTGCCGAACCGCCGTAGGCTTCATCGATGTTCAGACCCATGAAGCCGTTTTCCGCCAGTAGTTTGAGATTACTCAAAAGGACATCGCCGCCCTCGCCCCGGTCGAGCCGGCCGGCATGCGGTGCCAGATGATCGGCCGCCAGCGATGCAGCGGTTTCCTCGATCATCCGTTCTTCATCGGTCAGCGCGAAATCCATGGCGTCCTCGGTCGGCAACGGCGTTAAGTCAGGCCCGAAGCTAGCCCCGAAGCTAGGACGGCGCTTGCAAGCCGGCAACATAGCGTGGTTCGATGCGCGACAAGCGGTTTTCAGGAGGGCACGATGGATCTCTTCGATATCATGCAACAGGCGGGCGGCGGAAAAGCCTTTCAGGCCATGGCCAGCCAGTACGGTTTGCAGCCGGACCAGGTGCAGAGCGCCATGGAGGCGTTCATGCCGGCCTTTTCCACCGGCCTGCAGCGCAACACCGCCGATCCAATGGGTTTTTTGAAGTTTATGCAGGCGATCTCGACCGGCCAGCACGCCAACTATTACGACGATCCGCAATCGGCATTGTCCGGCCTTGGCATTGACGAGGGCAACGCCATTTTGGGCCATTTGTTCGGATCCAAGGATGTCAGCCGCGCCGTCGCCGATCAGGTCAATGCCGCAACCGGCATCGGCCAGTCGATCCTGAAACAGATGCTTCCGGTTATCGCCTCCATGGTGCTCGGCGGGCTGTTCAAGCAGTCGCGCGGCGGCGGCAATCCGATCCTTGAGACCATTATCGAGCAGATGACCGGTGGCGGCGCGTCTCCGCCGGCAAAGGGGCCGCTTGATCGCTACGAGGAGGAAGAAGCCGAACGCGAAAGCCGCGAAGCTTCACCGGCCCCCGGCGGCTTTGGCGACAACCCGTTCGGCCGGATGATGGAAGAAATGATGGGCGGTGGCGCTACTGGCGGCGGCCAGAATCCCTGGGGCCGGATGATGGAAGAAATGTTGGGCGGCGGTGCTAAGGCCGGGCAGGAGCGGCCCCAGAAACCGGCCGCGGCGCCGAAAACGCCGCAATCCGGCAAGGACATATTCGGTGACATGCTGGAGCCGGGCCGCCGCATGGGCGAGGCCTATCAGAAGAATATGGACTCCATATTCGACCAGTTCCTGCG
>CALZIL010000130.1 GCA_945787495.1 uncultured Afifella sp.
TTCTAACTGAATCTGACCGACAAATTTGCCTTGCGATTCAGTGAGATATTTGACGAAATGTTTGAAATGGAACGAAAATTGGGTGACGAGCGAAGGCCGGCAGCGGAAACAGGCAACGGATTCAGCAAGTTTGATTTTGGACGCGCGAGTTGCATCGGCCTATCAGCCAAAGGGACAGGGACATAGCTTATGTGGGTGTCTGACAAGGATAGTTCTGGCGAAACTGTCGAGCTTTTTTGTTGCGGGGCGGACGCAAAAAAAAGTCCCCTTAAACCTGGTTATCAACCGAACAAGGTAAAGGCCTTGATCTTTGCCTTTCTTTTCTCGCTGATGGCTGGCGCTTCGCCGGCAGTCGCGGGCGAGGAGCCGACCTATCCGGCGGACGCGACATATATCGGCTCCGAAGTGTGCATGGAATGCCACGTCGATCAGGGCGAGAAATTATCAAAAACCCTGATGGGCAGGATCATGCTTAACAACCCCCGCTCGCCGCGCGAGGAACTGGGCTGCGAAGGCTGTCATGGTCCCGGTTCGTTGCATGTCGCGGAGGGCGGTGGACAAGGGGTCGGCGGTATTGTCGGCTTCCGAAAGGATTCCGAGTACTCGGTCGAAGCGCGCAACGCCATCTGCCTGAGCTGTCACGAGAGCGGCACGCGCTCGCATTGGCAGGGCAGCACGCACCAGGCGCGAAAGCTGTCCTGTACGAATTGCCACCAGGCTCACAAGCCGGAGAACCAGTTCGTCAAGGCGACGGAGATGGAAACCTGCTTCCAGTGTCACAAGCAGAAACGCGCCCAGATGCAGCGCTCCTCGCACATGCCTTTGCGGGAAGGCAAGATGACCTGCTCCGATTGCCACGACCCGCACGGCACGTTCACAGACAAGATGTTGAAGACGGCCTCGGTAAACGAGACCTGCTACACATGCCATGCGGAAAAGCGCGGGCCACTCCTGTGGGAGCATGCACCGGTTCGCGAGAACTGTTCGAACTGCCACAGGCCGCATGGCTCCAATCACAAGAACCTGCTCAAGATGCGACCGACGCGGCTATGCCAGCAATGCCACGCGCCGGGGGGGCACCCGTCAAACCCGCGCGATCCGTCTTCGAGGTTTGCGTTTAGCCGCGGATGCCTGAACTGCCACTCCCAGATCCACGGCTCGAACCATCCGAGCGGCGTGCGCTTTAACAGGTAACGGGGCGAGATGATGAAAAACCGACTTCAACCTTTCCTTGTCGCAATGGTAATGAGCGGCGCGATTTCGCTGGGCGTGCCAGGCCAGGGCCTTGGCGAGGAACACGGCGAGGAAACAGACGAGCAGATCGCCGGGGAAACAGAAGAGCAGATCGCCGAAGAGACGGACGAGCAGTCGGCCGAGGAGTTTTATCTCCACGGTTTCATCGAAGTGGGCGGTCTCGTCTTCATCGACCGTCCGCCGGTGACGGACCGGGCCAAATTCGAGGAATATGGCGAAACCTCGCCGGGCTTCATAATTCCGGAGGTCTATATTGAATTTGGAACCGCGGACGGGCTTAACTTCGCCGAAATTCGTGGCACCGATCTTACCGAGAACGACCGGAATGTGGTTGCCGAATTATACAAACCCGGCGGCTACTACTTGGATTTCGAATGGGATGAAACACCGCATCTTTACAGCACCAGTGCACAGACCGTGCACAGCGGGCCGGCCAACGACTTGGTCGTCATCCTCCCTCCCACCCCCACGCGCACCGAACTGTCCGTCGATCGCAAAACCGGGAAGGCCGAGGCGCGTTTCACGCCGGCCCCGGAATGGGACATCCGATTCAGCTATTCGCATGAAAAGCGCGATGGCACCAAACCGTTCCGCGGCAATCTTGGTTTCGGTGATATCATCGAGTTTCCCGAGCCTGTCGACTATACAACTCAGATAATCGGTGCCAGCGCGCAATATTTCGGCAAGCTTGCCGAAGGCCGCACCTGGACCGCCAATCTGACCTATAGCGGCTCGTTCTTCGAAAACGAATTCGAGTCTGTCGCCTGGGATGATCCGTTCGACGTCGACGACAGGGGCCGCCATGCCCTGGCGCCGGACAATTATGCCCACGCCATCACTTTATCCGGTGGCATCGACCTTTCCAAAAACACCCGGTTCACCGGAACCGTCTCCTATAACATGATGCGGCAGGATGAGGATTTCATCCCCATGACCATCAACACGGCGCTGTTGCCGGGTCCGGCCCTTCCGGCGATGAGCCTGAACGGCGAAATCGACACGCTGACTGTCGATTCGAAGCTGACGACGAAACTGCATTCCGATGTGCAGGCGACTGCCCGTTACCGTTATTATTCTTCCGACAATGACACGCCGGAATTATACTTCGATGAGTACATTAGAACGGATTCTTCACTCCGGACTGGTCCTGGTAACGCTGAAAGGACCAGTTTGAGCAGGAGCTACACTAAACAGAACGCCGATCTCGACTTTGTCTGGGACGCGCACGATATGGCGACTCTGGGCCTGCTTTTGGGTTGGGAGCAGTATGACCGGGACCGCCGCGCCGTCGATGTTACAAACGAATTTTCCGGCAAGGTCACGGCCGACCTGGAGCCGGCCGACTGGCTGTCGATGCGGGCGTCGGCCCTCTACGCCCAGCGCCGGTTCGACAACTATGATTATACCACATTCGTTGGTGATGTGACTCATACCCCAGGTAATGGCGACGAGAATCCTCTTACGCGCAAATACGATTTATCGGACCGTGACCGGATAAAGCTCAACCTGTCGGCGGAAGCCAGCCTGTCCGACGCGCTGACGATCACCGCATTGGGCGGTGTGCGAAACGATGAATTCGAAGATGACGGCGGTGAACTGGGCCTGCTCCACGACCGGTCCTGGGATGCCGGAATCGAACTGTACTACATGGCGGATGAAACGATCTCATTCTTCGCCTCCTACACGCATGAGCGATTCGACCGTAGAATCAGGAACACAAACTGGACACAAGACGTCGATGATGAAGTCGATACGGTCACGGCCGGGATCAATTGGGCCATCGTCCCCGACACTCTGGATCTCACGGTCGACGGCACCTATTCCTGGGCGGTGGAAAAGGTCCCCGCCGGTACCGGGCCCGCCGTCGCATTCCCGGACGTCACGAACGAATATCAGCGCTATGAGGCGAGCCTCAAATATACGTTCGATGAAGACCAGAAACGTCGGTTCGGCTGGGAGGGCGATGCATTCTTGACACTCGGCTATGCTTTTGAGCGCAACGAGAGATCCGATTGGGGAGACGGCGTGAGTCCCTACATGCCCGGGCAATCCAACAATTCCATTTACCTGGCTGATCAAGATCTGAATTACGAAGCCCAGATCGTCTATGGGACATTGAAGCTTCAGTGGTAAGACAACAGCGCTTTTTCTGACCGGGGCGCGGCCGCGGAGTGGTTTCAATTCCGCGGCTGTGCTTTGTCCGGTTTCCGGTCCGTGATCTACAGAAACAATCTCGATTTCCCGCAGGAGTCGCTTCCGGTATAGGTGGTTGCTTCCGGTGTAGGTGATCGTGCCTTGCCTTGGCCGGAAAGTGCCGTTTCGCCTTGGGCGCTAGCCCACTTTGAAATGAGGACGTGAATGTTGCTTTGGTATCTGTTCGGGCTTGCCACGGGTTTGGCGCTGGCGGCTGTCCTTTGGTTGCTTGCCCGCCGTGCTAATGAAGGCGACGGCATCGCCGGATATCCGCGCCCGCTTGTTTTCGCCATTTTCTCGCTCGTGGCGATCGGCATCGCAACCGGAGGATACGCGATCCTCGGTGGGTCCGGTATTGCAGTGCCGAAGGCGCCAGCGCTGCTGGCGAGCGAGCAGGCTGACCTGGCGCCGCATGTCAGCGCCCTGGAGGACTTTCTCCGTAACACCGCGAATTCCGGAAATCAGAATGAACTTGCGGTACAAATCAGCACCCTGGAGGCGCAACTGCGCAAGACTCCGAATTCCGGTGAGGATTGGGAAAAGATCGGGGAACTCTATTTCGAGGTGCAGCGTTATGATGACGCGGCGCGGGCCCTTGGCCGTGCGATCGAGATTCTTGGCGAAACAGCCGAGCGCCTCGCCAACATTGGCGAAGCCATGACACAGGCCAATGACGGCATCGTATCGCAGCAGGCCCATGCCTTGTTTGTGCGGGCCAGCCAGCTCGACCCGGCGCTGGTTCAAGCGCGTTTCTATCTGGCGCTTGCGCTTGAACAGGACGGCGCCCTGGAGAAAGCCGCAGCGGCCTGGCGGGCGCTTTTGGAAGGGGCGCCGGCGCAGGCTTTTTGGCGCCCCGTCGTGGAACAGCGCCTGGCGGCGGTAACGGCGCGCCTCGGCGGCGATGCGCCAGACGTGGCGAGCAGTAACCCGGGCGAGACCGCTGCGGCTCCGACGCCGGAGCATGCGGCAACGACCGAGCAGATGGTCATTGGCCTGGCCGAGCGGCTGGACGCCGATGGCGATGACATCGAAGGCTGGCTGATGCTGATGCGCTCATACACCACGCTGGGGCGTAACGAGCAGGCGCGCCAGGCGCTGGCCCGGGCCCGCGAGCAATTTGCCGGCGACGCGGCTGCCCTTTCACGGATCGAACAGGCAGCAAAGAGCCTGGAATTGCCGGAGGCGGAATCATCGGGCGGTAATCGGAGTTGACTCATGTCAATACCAAGCCCGGCGGCCGATGCCGAGTTGATCTTTCGTCGCGCTGGCGATGACGCAAACTGAACCAGCAACGCTGCCCGCGCTGGCGCCCGTTTCGTGCAAATTCCGTGCACACAGCGATTAAACGGGGTACAAATCCGTGCACGATTGTTCACGGTTCAGGCAATTGAAATGTACTATAAGCCATTGAAAGATAATAAAAAAACTTTAGCCGTCGCGCCGATGATGGACTGGACGGACCGCCATTGCCGTTATTTTCACCGCGGCCTGACGCGCCATGCGCTCCTCTACACGGAGATGGTCACGGCCGATGCGGTGATCCACGGCGATCGGGCGCGCCTGCTTGGATTTGGCGAGGACGAGCATCCGCTCGCACTGCAACTGGGCGGCAGCGATCCACAAAAGCTGACCGAGGCGGCCCGGATCGGCGCCGATTTCGGCTATGACGAGATCAACCTCAATGTCGGCTGCCCGTCCGACCGGGTCCAGTCCGGCACATTCGGTGCCTGCCTGATGTTGCAGCCGCAGCAGGTGGCGGCCTGCCTTGCCGCCATGAAGAGCGCCGTCAGCTTGCCGGTCACGGTCAAATGCCGCATCGGCGTCGATGACCAGGATCCGGAGGTGGCGCTGGACAATTTCGCCGACGCCGTTGTTGATGCCGGCGCCGACGCCATCTGGGTGCATGCCCGCAAGGCCTGGCTGCATGGCCTGTCGCCGAAGGACAACCGCTCCGTGCCGCCACTCGATTATGGTCGCGTCTACCGGCTCAAGCAGCGTTTGCCGGATCAATTCGTCGGCATCAATGGCGGTATTGCGTCTCTGGACGAGGCCGAAGCGCATCTTGCCCGCGCCGATGGCGCCATGATCGGCCGCGCCGCTTACCAGAACCCGGAAATCCTTGCCGACATCGACCGGCGTTTCTACGATGAAACGGCCGGCACGGCGGGTATTGTCGGCGCGGTCGAACGCATGATCCCTTATGCGGAAGACATCTGCCGCAATGGTGGCCGTGCTGCGGCCGTGACCCGGCACATGATCGGTCTCTTCCAGGGCCGGCCAGGCGCCCGGCGTTGGCGGCAGATTCTCACCGTCGAAAGCGCCAGACCCGGCGCCGGCGCCGAAGTGATCGCGACGGCGCTGCAAGCTGTCGAAGCCGCGGGCGGTCTTGCAGTTAGTCCGGCCAGCGAGGGCAGCCAGGCAGCCTGAATCGCGACTTAGTCTGCTATCGGCGTCAGGATCAGCCGGTCGCCTTCCACTTTGAGGCTGGCAAAGCGTGACAGGACGTTCATGCCAAGCAGGCTGGTATTCAACTGGTCGTTGCGCAACACGCCGACGCCGACATTGCGCAAGGCAAACGGGCCGATTTCAAGTCGGCCGACCCGCGTCCGCGCTTCAAAGGCAAGGCCGTTTGCGGTCTGGACGGGCCGGTTGAAGACCAGCGCGTCAACGGCGATCCCGACACGCGCCGCGTCCTGTTCGCTCAACACCGTGCCGGTCGCGCCGGTATCGATGAGAAATCGCACGTCCGTGCCGTCAACGTTTGCCTCGATATTGAAATGCCCGCCCGACGACCGCGCCACCGTCAGCGTCCGAATCCCGTTCGGGTCGGTGACGACCACCGCGCGGTCCGGGTTGAGCTCTGAAAGCACCGGTCCGGCAAGGCGCAGCAGCGGACCGCGATAAGCGTAGACCGTCACCATGACCAGGAAGATGAGGACCCAGATGCCGGCATGTTTGAGCGCCTGCGGCAGCCGGTGCCGATAGGCCCTGAGGCCGCCGCCGACAAGGATCATCAGCCCGACCAGATAGACGAGCCGGGCAAGGCCTTCATCCGTCAGGCCAAAAAGTGCGAAGGTTTGCGATTCCATTAGCGATCCGTCTGCCTATGCTGATCCGTGCCACTGCGCCGCCAGACCAGCCAGCAGCAACGCCTCGGCAATCTGCTGCGAGGCGCCAATCGTGTCACCGGTATGGCCGCCGATCTGCGCGCGCGCCAACCGGGTCAATCCCGCAACTCCGAGACTTGCGAGTGCTGCGGCAAAAAACACGGCCCCGCCGGCAAATGGCAACAGCAGGACAAGCGCCAACGCGCCGATCGCCAGGCCGATCAACAGGGCCTGCCAGTCGGGTCGCCCGGCGCGCACGGCAAGACCATCCTCGCGCGCCGGCAGCAGCGCATGCCAGTGCGCCAGCGCCAGTGATCGTGATGCCACGGCAACAGTCAGGACCGCTGCGAATGCCGCCGGCAGGCTGACGCTGAGAATTGCGGCAAGGCCGAAGGTCCGCACGATGAGCGTCACGACAAGCGCCAGCGCGCCATAGGTTCCAAGCCGACTGTCGCGCATGATCGCCAGTTTCTGCGTCTTGTCGCTTGCGCCGCCGAACCCGTCGGCGACATCGGCCAGCCCGTCCTCATGCAGGGCGCCCGTCAGCACAATGAGAAGCGCCACGGCCAGCATCGCCGAGATGACCGCCGGAATCCCGGCAAGGCTGGCAAGAAGCAAGACGCCAGCCGGGGCGAGCGCGATCACCAGCCCGGCCAGCGGCCAGGCGGCGGCGGCAAGCCGGAACTCTGTCGCGCGCTCGGCGGGCCGGATCGGAATCCGTGAAAAAAAGCCGAGGCAATCAACAATGTCGCCGGGCAGGCGGGAGAGCCGGCCGCCAAGATCACCAAGATCGCTGTTCATGTTGGCCTCGCTGGCGGCGTTGCAAATTGAGCGTTATCTGTGAATTCATGACCTAAACCGCATCGGCACGGTCAACAAGGCGCTAGGTCAACCCACTAACAGTCGGTCTCGCCGCCGGCGGATGACCGTTTCAAGGATAGACTTCATTATGACAGCCACCGCAACCGGCCTTCCGTTCGATGATATCCGCCGGCTTGTCGAGACGCTGCCCGGCCCGGACGCCGATGCGCTCGCTGCCGTTCGCGCCCGTGACGCGCAATTGACCAAGCCGCCCGGAAGCCTTGGCCGGATGGAAGAGCTGGTGGAATGGCTTGCCGCCTGGCAGGCCAATCCCAGGCCCGATGTGAGGCGGCCGCTTGTTGCGGTTTTTGCCACCAACCACGGTGTTGCCGATCGCGGCGTCTCGGCGTTTCCGCAGGACGTCACCCGTCAGATGGTGGAAAATTTCGCCGCCGGCGGCGCGGCGATCAACCAATTCTGCATCGGCCATGATCTCGGATTGAAGGTTTTCGAACTGGCGCTGGACTTGCCGACACCCGATATCGCTGAAGCCGATGCTTTTGACGAAGCGGCCTGCACGGCGACCATCGCCTATGGCATGGAAGCGGTCGCCGGCGGCATCGACCTTTTGTGCCTGGGTGAGATGGGGATCGCCAAC
>CALZIL010000131.1 GCA_945787495.1 uncultured Afifella sp.
GTACAGAAAGGAATAAAACACCAGGTCGTCGCTGGCGAGGTCGACCGCCGCCGGCTCGCCGGGCTCCAGCGCGGTGCGCTCCCTCAGATAAGTGGTCAGGCCGATCAGACCCGCACGGCTGGTCTCGTCGATGAGATCATCGCCGGTCAGCACATAGGCAAGGCGTGTCTTCAGCGCCGCGGCGAGGAATTCATCAGCCGACTGATCCTGGGCGGCGGCAGGCTGTGGCGCGAGCAGCGCGAGGGTGACGATTATTGCAGCCGCGGTGGCGGCGCGGATAGGCAGGCGGGCGGGCAGCAGCCGCCCGGAGAGGAACAGGACGGCGAGCGCATCGAAAACCGCCAGCGTCGCCGCCAGCGCCAGGATCAGCGGCCAGAGTGGTGTCGACTGGCGCGGTTCAAGGCTCTGCACGGTGCCCGACCAGCCCAGGCTAGAAGCGGTGAGCGGCGTCAGCGGCGTTGCCGCGCTGATCGTGTTTAGCGCCCGCACCGTGCCGGCGCGATCATAAAGGCCGGGCGGCGTTTCAAGGCTCGGTGAAGCGTCGGTAATGTCGGCGACAAGGACGGCACCCGGGGGAGGCGTCGTCAGCCGGCCATAGCCATTGAGCAGGCTGAGTGGTTTCCAAGGCGCCGCGGTTTGTGGCGCGGTTTGCGCCGCTGGTTGATCCTGGGCCGAAGCCCCCGGCGTTGTAGCTGTGGCCACAACTGCGGCATCCGCGGTGACAATCTGCGCCGAATCGGCGATCGCTGTGAGCATCTGAACAAAGGCGCCGGAAATC
Organism: uncultured Afifella sp.; assembly: GCA_945787495.1. Lineage (GTDB taxonomy): Bacteria > Pseudomonadota > Alphaproteobacteria > Rhizobiales > Afifellaceae > CALZIL01. The sequence continues at coordinate 779 of CALZIL010000131.1, forward strand.
GGCAGATTCGACCAGCGCGGATCGGCCGTCACATGGAACAGAACAATGCGTCCCTTGCCGGTGCTCCGGGCCGTGACCAGCGGTGTGCCGTCGGTGAGTTCGGCCCAGATTTCGGCGCCGATCAGGCCATTGGGATCGGCCAGGATCTGACGGTTGATGCGCACGTCGCGGGGAATTTCAATCGCCGCAAACGGTCCGGTCTCGGCAAATTCGCCGATCGCCTGCGGCTCGGCCCAGGACAGCGAGCCGCCAAGCGCCCGCTCGCCTTCGCGCAAGGGCACTGGCAGCAGGGTTTCATTGCTGGCGGCAAGCCGCGATGAGGCAAAACGCACAAGCGTGCCGCCGGCATTGATCCAGGCGAGCAGCTTTCCGCCGGTTTCAGGCGGCAGATTGCCAGTCTCGGTGAGCACGATCATCGAGGCGCGGCGGTCGATGAGACCGGCAAGCGCATCGCTGGTGCTGGCCGTTGCCGGCCGCAGAATGTCGGCGCGGCCGGCCAGCGCCCGGTCGACATAGGTGAGCGGCTCCAGAAGCGGCTGTGCATTATTGGCCGCTTCGCCGACGACAAGGCCGACGCTCTTGCGCCGCCAGCGGCCGTCAAGAAGTTGCACCGCGGCGGCCGATGCCTCGTCGGTCAACACGAAGCGTGTCAGTTCGTTGCGCAGTTCGGCCGGCAGCGTAATCTCGGCGACAGCATCGCCGCCAGCCGGCATGTCGAGCAAGGTTTCAACGATACGCCGGTCTTCGGCGTCAAAGCCAACGATGGTGACTGCCGAGGCGATGGCGCCAAGGCGTGAGACGGGGATGCGTATCCGGTCGGCGGCGTTTTCAGGCGGTCGCAACACGGTCAGCGGCCGGTCCGACAAAACCAGCCGGCCGCTGGCGCCGATCCGCTCCAGGACGGCTGCCAGATCCGGCGCGCCGCCATGATCGAGCGATCCGGCAAGCCACAAAACCTCCACTGATCGATCTGTATAGAGTCCAGCCAGGCGTTCGGCGATGGCACCGTGGCCCGCCGGGTAGGGCCTTGCCTCGATCGCGCCGAGCAGCGCGGCGGCATCGGCGGCGGCGCCCGGCGGCAGGGCGTCGGCGGGCCGGTCGGCGGTCGCAACCAATGATAGTGGCCGGCCGTCGCGTCCGGCCTCTGCGATCGCTACCTCGGCGACAGCCCTGCGGGTGTCAAAATCGGCGGCCGAGGCCCAGCCATTATCGAGGACGATGAGCAGCGGCCCCGATCCCGCCGTCAGCCTTGCATCGGGGCGCAGGACCGGCTCGGCCAAAGCCAGAATGATCAGGGCAGCGAGCAGCAGCCGCAAAAGCGTCAGCCACCACGGCGTCCGCGCCGGGGTCTTCTGCCGCTCTTCCAGCCCGATCAGCAGGCGTGTGGGCGGAAAATCGAGCCGCATCGGCCGCGGCGGCGTCAGGCGAAGAAGCAGCCAGAGCAGCGGCAGAATGCCCAGCGCAATCAGCATCCAGGGCGATAAAAAGCCAAGCGCGCCGGTCATTGTGATTCCCCGGCGGACGCCACGCGGGCCGACAGGCTGGCGCCAAAACCGGCGCCAATGCCGGCAACCGGCTGGGAAACCGGCGCCGGGCCGGTTGCCGCAACATTGGCTGCATCGGGCGCCGCCCGCTCGCCGGCCAGCCGGCTGTAAAGGAACAAAAGGCCTTCCGCGGCGGGCCGGTCGGTATGATGGACGGCAAAGGAAAAGCCGGCGCGGCGGGCGAGGCTTGAAATTTCGGCGCGGTGCGCGGCAAGGCGGTCTTGATAGCCGGTGCGAATGTCGCCGGCGCGTTCGGCCAGCCAGGTCTCGCCGGATTCGGGATCGCGAAACTCCATGCGGCCATCATAGGGAAAGCTTTCCTCGGCCGGATCGAAGACCTGCATCATGTGCATGCGTGTGCCGCGCCCGGCAATACGCTGCAGGCGGTCGCGAAGGGCCTCCAAATCACTGAGAAAATCGCTGATGACGACGATTTCGGAAAACCGGCCGGCGCGGGCAAAAGACGGCCATTCGACCTCGCCGCCGTGGTGCATGAGGGCGGCGGCGATACGCTCCGCCGCGTCATTGCCCAGCCGCGGTTCGACAAGGCCGGGCACACCGACCCGTTCACCGCCGCGGCCAAGAAGGTCGGCCAGCGCCAGCAACAGCACGATGGCCCGGTCGATCTTGGCGACTTGCGACAGTTGCGAGCAAAACAGCATGGAGGGGGACAGGTCGGCCCACAGCCAGACGGTTTGGGCGGCCTCCCATTCGCGTTCGCGGACATATAGATGCTGACTGTCGCGCGCCGAGCGCCGCCAGTCGATACTTCTGGCAGGCTCGCCCAGAACATAGGGACGGAACTGCCAGAACGTCTCGCCGGGGCCAGGACGGCGGCGGCCGTGGACACCGAGCAGGACGCTGGCGGCGATGTGGCGCGCATCGACAAGCAGATCGGGCAACCGGGCGGCAAGCGCGCGGGCGCCTTCAACGGCCGGCCGAGAAATGCGGTTGACCGGCTTTTTCATGGCGTCAGAGGGCTTTTTCCAGCGCCTGATCGACGAGGTCTCGGACGCTGACACCGTCGGCCCGGGCGGCGAACGTCACGGCCATGCGATGCTGCAGCACCGGAATGGCAAGTGTCGCGACGTCGTCAAGCGAGGGCGCCAGACGGCCATCGAGCAGCGCCCGGGCGCGCACCGTCAGCATCAGCGCCTGGCTTGCCCGCGGGCCGGGACCCCAGGCGATTTTCTCGGCGAGATTTTCCTCTGCTTCGTCAGGACGGACCGAGCGGACCAGCCGCAGGATGGCGTCGACGATCTGGTCGCCGACCGGCATGCGGCGGATGAGCGACTGAATCTGCATCAGCGCGTCGGCATCGAACACCTTGCGCGATTCGGCGGTCTTGGCGCCGGTTGTTTCAAACAGCATGCGCCGTTCGGCTTCGAGATCGGGATAGAGCACGTCGATCTGCATGATAAATCGGTCGAGCTGGGCTTCCGGCAGGGGATAGGTGCCTTCCTGCTCCAGCGGGTTCTGGGTGGCGAGAACGTGGAACGGTTGTGGCAGGTCGTAGCGCTGCCCGGCGATCGTCACATGCTGTTCCTGCATCGCCTGCAGCAACGCCGACTGGGTGCGCGGGCTGGCGCGGTTGATTTCATCGGCCATCAGGAGCTGGGCGAAAATCGGCCCCCTGACGAAGCGAAAGGCGCGGCTGCCGTCAGTTGTCTCTTCCAGGATCTCGGTGCCGAGAATGTCGGCCGGCATGAGATCGGGCGTGAACTGGATGCGGCGGTCGTCAAGGCCGAGCACCGTGCCCATGGTTTCCACCAGCTTGGTCTTGGCCAGACCCGGCACGCCTATGAGCAGGCCGTGGCCGCCCGAGAGCACCGTCGTCAGTGCCCGCTCCACGACGATATCCTGACCGTAAATAATCTCGCCGATCGCCGCCTTGACGTCGGCCAGCGCCGCGGTGGCCTGTTCGGCCTCGGCAAGAATGGCGTCACCGTCGGTTGCGGCCGGGTTGATGGCTTTGCTGTCGATTGCGCTCATAATGTGTGATCCATACTTAGAGGGCTTAGATAGGGTAGCCGATTCTGCCAATACGGACTGATCCCGACGCCGCAGACTTGGAACTTAGGCTTGGAACTGAGGATTGTGTCACTCCGGCGGCAATGTGGAAATCACAATCGGTTCATGTCGAGCCACATTTTGATCCAGACAGGAACCTTATATATGGCCGAATTGCAAACCGGCGAGGACCGAACGGACGATTTTCCGCCGGCGCTTAATGCGCTGATTGCACGGGCCGGGAGGGCTGCGGCGGTGCGGGCGGTGGCGCAGTGGGATCCGCCGGCCTCCGGCGCCAGCGACATGCGGATCGGTCTGGACGGCGTTTGGTACCATCTTGGCAGCGTAATCACCCGCGAGCCGCTGGTGCGGCTGTTCGCCTCCATCCTCAGGCGCGAAAGGGATGGCGGCTATGTGCTCGTCACGCCTTTGGAAAAACTCTCCATCGAAGTCGATGATGCGCCGTTTCTGGCCGTTGAACTGCATGGCGAAGGGGCGGGGATTGACCAAATTCTGACTTTTCGGACGAATGTCGGCGACGTGGTGCGCTGCGGCGCGGACCATCCGCTGATCTTCCGGAGCGAATCGGTCACCGGCGGCCTGAAGCCCTATCTTGGCGTGCGCAATGGCCTTGAGGCGCTGGCCACCCGGCCGGTGATGTTCGAACTTGTCGCGCTTGCCGGTCATCAAGAAGGTGCAGAAGGCGTGTGGTCCGGCGGCGCGTTCTTTGCCTTTCCCGGCGGTGAAGGACCGGCGTGATGGCGGCGCTTTATTCGGCCGATGAGTTTCGCCAGCGAGCGCTCTCCCGGCTCACGGATGGCGATACGCGCGAATTCGGCGACCACAGATTCAATCCCGGCCTTGAGGATTTTTTCAAGACCATCAAGCGGCAGCCGGCGGCCGTTCTTGTCCCGGTCATCGCGCATGAGCGCGAAGCGACGATCCTGTTGACCGAGCGCACCCACGATCTGCCCTCGCATCCCGGCCAGATCGCCTTTCCGGGGGGCAAGGTCGATGCCGTTGACGAGAGTGTGGAAGCGGCGGCTTTGCGCGAGGCGGAAGAGGAGATCGGGCTGTTGCCGGCGCGTGTTGACGTGCTCGGGCGGGCTCCTGACTATCTCACCGGATCGGGCTTCCATATCGCTCCGGTCCTCGGCCTGGTTGCGCCCGGCGCGGATCTGACGCTCAATCCCGGCGAAGTCGCCGATGCCTTTGAAGTGCCGCTTTCGTTTCTGATGAACCCGGCCAATCATCGTCGCGGCAGCCGTATCTGGCAGGGCGTGGAGAGAACGTTTTTCGAGATGCCTTATCAGAATCGGTATATCTGGGGTGTCACCGCCGGCATTCTGCGCGTGCTCTACGAACAGCTCTATGGAGACGAACGGTGAGCGATCCTTCCTCCGCCGGGACCCTTGCCGGGGCCGACTGGCTGAAAGACAAGGACCTGCAGGCGGTGCTGGGCGCCCTCAATGCTGAAGACGGTGCGACGCGTATTGTCGGCGGCGCCGTGCGCAATGCGCTTTTTGGCGAGCCGGTCAAAGATGTCGACCTGGCGACGATCTTCGTTCCGGCCGAAGTGATCAAGCGCGCCGAGGCGGGTGGGCTGAAGACGGCGCCGACCGGCATCGATCATGGCACGGTGACGGTGATTGCCCACGGCACGCCGTTTGAGGTGACGACATTGCGGGCCGACGTGGAGACCGATGGCCGGCGGGCAGTCGTGGCGTTCACCCGGGACTGGCTGGAAGACGCACGCCGCCGCGACTTCACCATCAATGCGCTTTACTGCGACGGCGAGGGCACGATCTTCGACCCGCTTGGCGGCCTGCCGGATGTCACCGCCCGCCGTGTGCGTTTCATCGGCACTGCCGACGAGCGTATCTCGGAAGACTATCTGCGCATCCTGCGCTTTTTCCGGTTTTTTGCCTGGTACGGACATGGCCGGCCCGATCCGAGCGGCTTGAAGGCGGTGACGCGGCTGAAAGACGGACTTGCCGGCCTGTCGGCTGAACGGGTCTGGGCGGAGCTCAAGCAATTGCTGGCGGCACCGGATCCGGCACGGGCGCTTTTATGGATGCGGACGACCGACATTATTCAACGCGTCCTGCCGGAAAGCTGGGGGATCGACGCCATTCACCGGCTGATGGCGGCCGAACGCACCGAAGGCTGGCCGGCCGATCCGCTGTTGCGGCTTGAGACGATATTGCCGCCGGACGCCGGCAAGGTCAGAGGGCTGGCAAAGCGGTTGAAGCTTTCCAAGGCGGAGGCAAAGCGGCTGAACGCCTGGGCGAAAGCGCCGGACGCCGATCCGGCGCTTGTCGAGGAAGCGCTCGCCGCAAGGCTTTACCGGCAAGGCGTTGAAGCGGTGCGCGACCGGTTGGTGCATGCCTTTGCTCGTGAGGCGGAAGGCGGCCACCGGGCCGAAGCGGCGGCGCTGCGCAAGCAGATCGCCATGACCGATGAATGGCAGAAGCCGGTCTTTCCGCTGAAGGGCAATGACCTTCTGGAGGCCGGAATGAAAGCCGGACCGGCGGTCGGCAAGCGGCTGAAAGCGCTTGAAGAGGCCTGGGTGGAGGGTGGCTTTGCCGGCGACAGAGAGGCGCTACTGGATCAGCTTTCCGAAAACGACTGAGGGCCGGAGCTGCGGACGATCAAGTGGCCTCAGGTCGCCGGACTGGCGACAAGCTCGTCTTGGCTGCGATATTGTGGAACGGCATTTCGGAATTCCGGTGTCCCCATCGACATGAAATCCCAGAAATCGGTTTGCGCCCGGTAGCCGGCTTCCAGTTCGCGCCAGCAGTCCTGCCAGATCGGCTGCGCCATTCGGGTTTTCAACCCGTCGAGCCAGATCCGCCAGAAATCCTGGTCGATGCGGTTTTTGTCGCCAAGCGCATATTCCTCGCTGCACAGGTTGAAATAGCTGCGGGCGCTGGCCAGAACCTGGCGGCGTTTTTGCGGCGTCAGCTTGGCCAGAAGCTGCGAACCCTTGCCCGTCAATTCGCTCGGCGCGGTTTCGTCAAAGCGGGCGTAACGCTCAAAAAGCATCAAAGTATTTTGCGTCCGCAGCGTTTCGCGATTGATCAAGATCGCCCAGATCGTGCCGCCGAAACCGCAGGCGGCGATCCCCAGCGCCGCCCAAATCGCCAATCCATCCATTGCCTGTGAGTCCCGTAAAATCCGAATCCCGATAAGTCGCTGCCATTTTTAACCGGGCATAAGTCAAAATACAATTACAAGATGTAAATATTCTCGCATAAGTTGCATTATGCGATCGACATTCGGCCAAGGGATGAGTTTGGGCGTTCGCGTTGGTTCAATGACGATCAGACCGACATTCAACATCTGCCGGCCACCGGTGATGACCGGGCGATTGCGCTTTGATTGGGCCCTGTCAGGCCTTGTGGCCGGCCGCTATTGCGAACCGGCGTCCGACGGTGCCGCGTCGCGGATCTGTCCGCGCGCCTTTTCCAGCAGCTTCGGCGTGACGTTAAGCTGATGGGCGGTGCGGATGTGGTCGGACACCTTGTGCAGAAGGTCGGCTTCGGTCTCGGCGCGGATCATGGTGTGACAGCCGGGAACGACATCGCCACAGATGATCGTTTTCATGTTTGCCTCCCTGATCGTTTGCGATGTCAACACTATAGCACAACTGGACGCTGCACCGGATTGAGGCAAATCAAG
>CALZIL010000132.1 GCA_945787495.1 uncultured Afifella sp.
CGCCCCGGCCACCGAGCGTCCGCCCCTGCCGGCATGATCCTCCAGGTCCTCCACCGACAGCATATGGTAGATCTCCTTCAGCGCCGTGTAGATGATGAACACGCCGCCCAAAAGCACGATGATGCTGTGGATGGTGAAACCGGCCTCGACCACGCCGGGAATGTGCAGGCCGGCGAATGGCTCCCCGAAAGCATCGATCGCCTCAATGACGACGAACAGCAGAACGATCCGCAGCACGATGGCAAGGCCGATGCCGAGACGCCGTACCATCGCCTGGTGTTGCGGCGCGACGCGTTTGGATTCAATGGAGATGTAAAGAAGATTGTCGAAACCGAGCACCGCCTGCAATAGGATCAGCATGGCCAGGGTGAACAGGTTCTCCAGATTGATAAGGTCCGCCATTTCGGTCTCCGCGTATCAAACAGGGCAGGTCAGGCTTGCCAGGTGAGCGCTTAGACGAGGTGGTGCAAAAGCGCCACCTCTCGCCGGCAATTGTCGGCGCAACGCTGCCGAACCCGTTGATGGACTGGGCGTTTCACGCTACCCAAAACATCAGCGCATTCCGTTTCAACTGCGTTTTTAAGTGAAACGGCGGCAATCAGTGGGGGTTTCATGGCGTTTTCAATCCGATCGGTATTGACGGTTTTTGTGCTTTGCGGCGCGCTAACGGGTCTGCTGGCCGGATGCACAAGCACCAGCCAAACCGCCAGCACGACGAGCGCGAAATTCTCACGCGCCAATTGGAAAATCCTGCCGCAATACAAGCGCCAGGTCGTCAGCTACCAGACCGCCGAATCCCCCGGCACGATCATCGTCGATACGGAAGCTCGGCACCTCTATCTGGTCGAAGACGGCGGCAAGGCGACCCGCTACGGCATCGGCGTCGGACGCCAGGGCTTTGCCTGGAGCGGCACGGCGACGATCAAGCGCAAAGCGGAATGGCCGCGCTGGACGCCACCCGCCTCGATGATCGCCCGCCAGCCGGAACTGGCAAAATATGCCGGCGGCATGGATGGCGGCATCGGCAATCCGCTCGGCGCCCGCGCGCTCTACCTCTATCAGGGCGACCGCGACACGCTTTACCGGCTGCATGGCACCAACGAGCCGTGGAGCATCGGCAAGGCCGTCTCGTCCGGCTGCATCCGCCTGCTCAATGACGATATCGTTGATATCTACAATCGCGCCCCGGCCGGCACGCGGGTCGTCGTTCTTTAAACTGCGGACTTATTGATAAGGCGCAAGCGGCACAAACGGTCAGTTGGCGAGGCCGTGACTGCTGCGGTCGATATCGGCGAGGTCGTTGGCGTTTCGGCGACGCCGTCCGGCGGCAACCGGAGCTTCGCGGGCGATGAAGAAGCCTTCCGCCGCAAGCGCCTCGTTATAGGCCTTGATGGCGACAATCGCGTCGGACTGGAAGGTTTCCCATTTGGCGCCCGGGCTGCGGCCGAGTGGACCCCAATCCACCGGCGCGTCGGGATCATCGCCCCATTCGGCGCAGAGCGCGCGGGCAACCCTTTCGACGATATTGTTCATCACCGACTCCGCTGCGGTTTTTTCGGCGTTTGCCGAATTGAACACACGGTACCTCATGAACATTGAGGGCCGTTGAAGGAAACGCCGGCAAATCGTCTTAATTGCCGAAGGATTTCCTTAACGATGTGAAGCGCTTCAGCACCTTGACGGAATCATGCCTTTAGGCCGCCGAATTGACCGGAAAGGCGTATTTATTATGCGATTTTCCGCAATTTCCCGGCTTTTCGATCAATTCGGCCCTTTGACTCAATGACCAATGCGGACGACCATTTCCCCAACAGAATCATGAGTTCACGTCAATGTGAGCGCCGTCAGGACATGTTATGGCCAGCCAGGAAACGTTACCGGGCACATTTGAGAAACTGACCAACGAGATCACCGAGCACTATCCCTCGCTCAGCAAGCGGTTCCGGCAGATCGCCCGGTATCTGACGCAGAACCCCAATATCGTAGCCCTGCAATCGGTCACCCGGATCGCCGAACAGGCCGATGTTCATCCCTCAAGCCTTGTCCGCTTCGCCCAGCATCTGGGGTATTCCGGCTTCAAGGAGATGCAATCGGTCTTCCAGACCCGGCTGGTAACGGCCGCTCCCGGCTTCAACGAGCGCATCGGCGCGCTTGAAAAAGAACTCCGGCAGCACAGCGGACAGGGCATCAAAGGCTTCTTGCGCGACCTTGTCGTACGCGACATCGCCTCGCTTGAAGGCCTGTTGGATACCGTCAGCGAAACCGATCTGAAAAAGGCCGTGACGCTGATGAAGGGAGCCCGCACGATCTATATCGCCGGCCAATTGCGTTCCGAGCCGGTTGCGATATTCCTGCGTTATGTCCTGACGATGCTGCGCCGGCAGGTCATCTTGCTGGATTCAAGTGGCGGCCTTGCGGCGGAATCGGCCCGGATACTCAGCCCCGACGATGTGCTGATCGCCATCTCGTTTCGGTATTATGCCAAGGAAGTCGTGGCGATTACGGAGACCGCTGCCGAGACCGGTACACCGATTGTCGCCATCACCGACAGCCAGCTTTCGCCGCTGGCAAAATCGGCAAGCGTGCTGTTTACGATCCGCGAGGACGAATATACCTTTTCGCGTTCACTGGCCGCGCCGATGTGCCTGGCCCAGGCGCTGACGGTTGGTCTGGCCAGCGCACTGCAGCCGGAAACTGCCGGCAAGCCGTATATCCCGGTCGCGACCGAACTGACCGGCAATGCCGGCAAAAAACACAAAAAAGACTGAGGTTGCCGTTTATCCAGCCGCTCTAAACCCTGACCATCGCACCCGATTGCAGCGACCGGTAAGCCGCGTCGGCCAACATCAGGGCGCGGCGCCCGTCCTCAAACCCGGCCTGGCACGGCAGACTTTGTTCCACCGCGTCGATGAACGCATCAAGCTCGGCGATAAAGGCCTCGCGGTAGCGCTCAATGAAGAAATAGAGATAGGGCTGTGCCGTTTCGGTCTGCGTTGCCGTGTACTGCCTCAGCTCATGCGGCTTGCGATTGTCGGAAATCGCCATGCCCTTTTTGCCAAGCAGTTCGACGCGCTGGTCGTAGCCATAGACGGCGGACCGGGAATTGTTGATGTGGCACATCTTTCCCGACGCGGTCCGCATGATGATCATCGCCGTGTCGTTTTCATCAAGCGCCGCGCCAAGTTCCGGGTCGCCCAGCGGACCGGCGATCGCGAAGACCTCTTCCGGCTCCTCGCCGAGCATGAAGCGGGCAAGGTCGAAATCGTGGATCGTCATGTCGCGGAAAAGGCCGCCGGCCGATTCCAGATAGGCGCGCGGCGGAATCTCCGGATCGCGCGACGTGATGATGACCTGGTGCAGGTCACCGATCTCGCCCGCCTCCAGCGCGTGCCGGGCAGCGCGATGGCCGGGATCGAAGCGCCGATTGAAACCGATCTGGATCGGCACATCCAGTCCGGCGATCGCCGCGGCGCATTGATCGACCCGCTCCAGGCTGAGGTCGATCGGCTTTTCGCAAAAAACCGCCTTGCCGGCTTTCGCGGCAGCTTCCAGAAGATCGGCATGGGTGTCGGTCGGTGAAGCGATCAGCACCGCTTCGACTGCACTATCGGACAGCACCTCATCGACCGAACTGGCCACCTTGCAATGATGGCTGGCGGCGACTTCGGACGCCGCATCGCCAAAAACATCGTAGACCGACAACAGCATAGCGCGCGGATTTGCGACGATGTTGTCGGCATGCATCCGGCCGATCCGGCCGCAACCAAAGAGCGCAAATTTCACCGCCGGCCCTCCTCGTCAATTATTCAGTCTTGCACCGCCATTGTTTTCGGTTCAAAGCGACCGAAACGCCGGTGCCGCAAGGAATGTTGCCGCGGCCTCGCCGTGTCAATATTGTTTATGCAAAATCGTGGGTTCGCGCTGTCAGGCGTGAGGGCGACCGGGAGGAATCGGCAGTCATGACGACGATCCGTCTGACGATGGCGCAGGCCGTCGTGCGTTATCTGTGCAATCAGTTCACCGAAATCGACGGCGAGCGGGTGCCGCTATTCGCCGGCGTGTTCGGCATATTCGGCCATGGCAATGTTACCTGTCTGGCCGAGGCGCTGGAGGCGGTTCAGGACACGCTGCCGACTTGGCGCGGCCAGAACGAGCAATCCATGGCATTGGCGGCGGTCGCTTTCGCCAAGGCCAAAAAACGGCGCCAGTTCATGATCGCGACATCGTCGATCGGACCGGGCGCGACGAATATGGTCACCGCCGCCGGCGTCGCCCATTCCAACCGGCTGCCGCTGCTGATCCTGTCCGGCGACGTTTTCGCCAATCGCCGTCCTGACCCGGTGCTGCAACAGGTCGAGAATTTCAGCAATCCGACGACGACCGTCAACGACGCCTTCAAGCCGGTGACCCGCTATTGGGACCGCATCACCCATCCCGAACAGATCATCTCCTCCCTGCCGCAGGCCGTTGCCGTGCTGCTCGACCCGGCCGATTGCGGTCCGGCCTTCATCGGCCTGTGCCAGGACATCCAGGAAATCGCTTTTGATTATCCAACGGCCTTCTTTGAACCGACGGTTCATCACATTCCGCGGCCGCGGCCCGACAAGGATCGGCTGGCAGCGGCGGCAGAGCTTTTGAAGTCCGCCAAAAAACCGCTGATGATCGCCGGCGGCGGCGTGCGCTATTCCGGCGCCGAGGAGGCGCTGGCGCAATTCGCCAAAACCCACGGCCTGCCGGTCGTCGAGACGATTGCCGGGCGCGGCGCGCTCACCCACGACGATCCGGTCAATGCCGGGCCGATGGGCGTCATCGGCTCCTCATCAGCCAATGCGCTTGCCGCAGACGCCGACGTTATCCTGGCGATCGGCACACGGTTGCAGGACTTCACCACCGGTTCCTGGTCGGCCTTTGCCGGCGATGCCCGCTTCATCGCGCTCAATGCCGCCCGCTTCGACGCCACCAAGCACCGGGCGCTGTCCGTTATCGGCGATGCCCGCGAGGGCCTCACCGAACTTGCCGGCCTGCTTGCCGGCTGGCAGGCCGACGCCGCCTGGACGAAGATGGGCACAGACGAATATGCCAAGTGGAACGATACCGTCGCCGACGTCACCAGGCCCACCAATGCGCCGGTGCCGTCCTATGCCCAGGTGATCGGCATCATCAACCGGGCCTGCGAGAAGACCGATCTGGCGCTGTCGGCCGCCGGCGGCCTGCCGGGCGAACTTGCCAAGATCTGGCAGGTCAAGACGCCGGGCACGTTTGATTGCGAATTCGGCTTTTCCTGCATGGGCTACGAGATCGCCGGCGGCTGGGGCGCGGCGATGGCCGACCCGGACCGCGACGTCATCGTCTTTGCCGGCGACGGCTCCTATCTGATGATGAATTCCGACATCTATTCCACCGTCCTGACCGGCCACAAGATGATCGTCGTCGTCTGCGACAATGGCGGCTTCGGCGTCATCAACCGGCTGCAGAACTTCAAGGGCGGTGCCTCCTTCAACAATCTCATCAAGGACAGCCGAATCAAGGACCTGGTGGAGGTCGATTTCGCCGCCCACGCCAGATCGATGGGCGCCGAGGCCCGGCACGTGGACAGCCTGGCTGATCTGGAGGACGCCTTCAAATGGGCCAAGACCACCGATCGCACCACGGTGATTTCCATCAAGACCGACGCTTTTGTCTGGACGCCGGGCGATGCCTGGTGGGACGTCGGCGTGCCGGAGGTCTCCGAGCGTGCCGAAGTGCGCCAGGCCCGCAAGGACCACGACGAAGGCCGCAAGACCCAGCGTATCGGCGTTTAAGCGCTGAACAGAAAAAGGACACCGGCCATGAAAGTCCGTCTCGGCGTTGCGCCGATCGCCTGGTCGAATGACGACCTGCCAGAGCTCGGCGGCGATACCAGCCTGGAAACCTGCCTGAGCGAAAGCAAGCTTGCCGGCTTTTGCGGGGTAGAAACCGGCGGCAAGTTCCCGCCGACCAGTGCGGAGCTGATGCCGATCCTGGATCATCACGGCCTGGCGCTCGCGTCGGGCTGGTTCTCCGGCACGCTTTTGACAAATGATGTTGAAAACGAGATTGAGCGGATCACGCCGCAACTCACCCTGTTCCGCGAATGCGGCGCACCGGTGATCTTTTACGGCGAGACCGCCGGCACGGTCCAGAACGTCCGCGACGCGCCTTTATCGACACGGCCGAAATTGGCCGACGCGGATTTCCCCGCCTATGGCCGCAGGATGACTGCGCTCGCCGAACATTGCGCCGAAAACGGCGTCGCGCTGGCCTTCCACCATCATATGGGCACCGCGGTCGAGAGCGAGCGCGAAGTCGATCTCCTGATGAACCATACCGGCGAGGCGCTCGGCCTGTTGTTTGATACCGGTCACATGCTGTTTGCCGGCGGCGATCCGATCCGCATGGCGAAAAATCACGGCCAGCGCATCAACCATGTTCACGCCAAGGATGTCCGGGGCGACATTTTAGCCAAGATTGACAAAGACAAATGGTCATTTCTTGATTCGGTTTTGGAAGGGGTCTTCACCGTCCCCGGCGACGGCATGATCGACTTTGCGGAGGTCGCCCGGACCCTTGCGGAAATTGGCTATGAAGGCTGGGTGATCGTCGAAGCCGAGCAGGACCCGGCCAAGGCCAATCCGCTGGACTACTCGCGCATCGGCTTCAACACGATGACGGTGGCGTTGACCGCTGCCGGCTACGAGATCGCGGATTAGGGAGACAAAAGCATGGCGGCTTCAATGAACGGCAAGATCGCCGTCGTCACAGGCGGCACTCAGGGGCTCGGCGAAACAACGGCGCGCCTCTTCGCCGAGCGCGGCTCCGGCGGTCTGGTGATCTGCGGCCGCAACGCCGAACACGGCGAAGCGGTCGCTTCCGACATCTCCGCCAAAGGCTGCAAAACCGTCTTCGTCAAGGCCGACCTTGGCGATCTCGATCAATGCCGGACGGTTGTCGCCGTGGCCGACGAGACCTTCGGCCGGGTCGACACGCTCGTCAACGCCGCGGCAATCACCGACCGCGGTACGATTCTCGACACCTCGCCGGAGCTGTTCGACACCATGTTCGCGGTCAATATCCGCGCGCCCTTCTTTCTCATTCAGGACGCAGCGAAAATCATGATCCGCGAGGCGATCAAGGGCACGGTCGTCAATATCATTTCCATGTCCGGCTATGGCGGCCAGTCCTTCATTACCGCCTATTGCGCCTCCAAGGGCGCCTTGCAGACCCTGACCCGCAACGCCGGCTATTCGCTGATGCGCAATCAGATCCGCGTCAACGGCCTCAATATCGGCTGGATGGATACGCCCGGCGAGCACCGCATCCAGACGCTCTATCACGATGCCGACGAGGACTGGCTGGCCAAGGCGGAAGCCGGGGAGCCGTTCGGCCGGCTTTTGAAACCGAGCGAAGTTGCCAGAACCATCGCCTTTCTGGCCAGCGATGAGTCCGGCATGATGACCGGCTCGCTGGTCGATATGGACCAGACGGTGCTCGGCTGCTCCGATGTCCAGCCGCAGCCCGAAGCGGCCTTGACTGTCTGAGCACCTGCGGAACCGCGACAATGAGCACTCAATGAGCACTTTGGGCATCGGCTTGATCGGGTCGGGCTTCATGGGGGCAAGCCACGCCTTCGCGCTGGCCGCCGTCGGTCAGGTCTTCGACCTGCCGAAAAATCCGCGCCTGGAGCTCGTCGCCGATGCCAACGCGGAACTGGCCGAAAACGCCGCCCGGCGCTTCGGCTTTGCCCGCGCCACCGCCGACTGGCAAGCGCTGATCGCCGATGCCGCCGTCGATGTCGTCCATATCACCGCGCCCAACCGCTTTCATGTGCCGATGGCGAAAGCCGCCATCGCCGCTGGCAAGGCGGTGCATTGCGAAAAGCCGCTGGCCAACTCATTTGCCGAGGCCAACGAACTTGCCGAGTGCTGGCCCGCGACCTGATCGCCGCCGGCGAAATCGGTGAGATTGTTTCGTTTCGCGGCATCCATGCCGAGGATTACATGCGCGATCCGGACGCCGCCTGGTCCTGGCGCCTCGATCCGGCCGGCGGCGGCGCGACAATGGATCTGGGCAGCCATGTCGTCTCCCTGGCGCGCTTCCTGATCGGCGATATCGCCCGCGTCAACGCCCACGCCAGGACCGTCTTTCCGACCCGGCCCGATCCCGACGGTGCGCCAGTAGAGATCACGGTCGACGACCAGTGCCACGCGCTGCTGGAGTTTGCCGGCGGCGCGTCCGGCGCCCTTCAGGCCAATTGGCTGGCGGCCGGTCAGTCCATGCAGCTTGCCTATGAGATCGTCGGCACCAGGGGATCGATCGGCTTCACCCAGGAGCGCTTCAACGAACTGCGGCTTTTTCAGGACGGCGCCGATGCCAGAACCGCCGGGTTCCGGACGATCATCGCCGGTCCGGCGCATGAGCCCTACGCCGCATTCTGCCCGGCACCCGGCCATCAGCTCGGTTTCAACGACTTGAAGACCATCGAGATGCGCGATTTCCTGACCGCCGTCGCCGATGGCGGCAAGGCCTTTCCGGATTTCCGCGAGGCGGCGCGCATTCAGGCGGTGATCGATGCAATCCTGACAGCCGCGAAGGAGCGCGCCTGGGTTGAGGTATTGGCCTGACGAAGTGCGCGGCATCGGGCAAGTTCGCCGTCTTTTAGCCATTGCATCACGCAACAAGCCTCTTGAGCGAAACCGTCCGCCTGACTACACAAACGCACTGACTAGCCTGAAGGGATCGTCGTTATGAAAAAGCTTGCAGTCATCACCGTGGCGTCGCTCGCCATGACCGCCTGTGTCACCACCGATCCCTATACCGGCCAGCAAAAGGCCAGCAACACCGCGCTCGGCACCGGTCTCGGCGCGGCAGCCGGCGCGCTCGGCGGTTTGATCGTCGGCGAGGCGACCGGCGCCGACACCCGCAAATCGGTGCTGCTCGGCGCCGGCATCGGCGCGCTGACCGGCGGCGGCATCGGCCTTTACATGGACCAGCAAGAGGCTGAACTGCGCGCCCAGCTTCAGGGCAGCGGCGTTAGCGTCACCCGCGTCGGCAACAACATCGTCCTCAACATGCCGAGCAACGTCACCTTCGACACCGACCAGGACACCATCAGACCGGAATTCCACCAAGTGCTGAGTTCGGTCAGCCTGGTTTTGAAGAAATTCAACCGTACGCTTGTCGATGTCTATGGCCACACCGACAGCGACGGTTCGGACGAGTATAATTTCGGCCTATCGCAACGCCGCGCGACGAGCGTTGCCAACTTCCTGTCCTTCTCCGGCATCGATTCGCGCCGCTTCGTCATTCGCGGCTATGGCGAGAGCCAGCCGATCGCCTCCAATGCCACCGCCGCCGGCAAGGCCGCCAACCGCCGGGTGGAAATCCAGATAACGCCGCTCACCGGCGCGTGACGGCCTAATCTCAGTCGGCCGCCCAAAAAATCAATACGGATTCTTCGGCGAGCGATCATCGGACAGGGTCGATCGGTTGCGCTCTGTTAGCCGCTCGATCGCATCGGCCAGGTGGATTTCGGCAATGGCGTAATCGCCGCGCTCGACCCTGAGCGTGTGCGCCTCCATCAGCACGTCGGCATGCGTGCAGCCCCAGGGCGGCTCGAAGCGGTAGGACGCCAGTTCGATCAGCAGGCCGAGCGGGTCCTTGAAATAGATGGAATCCATGAAGCCACGGTCCTTGACGCCGCTGTGCTTGATGCCCCGCTCGTCAAGCCGTTCGACCGCCTGTTTGAAGGTCGCCTGCGAAACGGCGAAGGCGACGTGATGGACGCAGCCGATATCGGTCGGGGTGCGGCCCGGTTCCGGTTTGCGCGCCTCGTCGGTGAAGACCGTTATCAACCTGCCGTCGCCGGGATCGAAGTAGAGATGGCTCTCCGATGCGACGTCGAGATTCGGCTGTTCAAAGACGAACGGCATGCCGAGCACGCCTTCCCAGAAGTCAATGGACGTCTGCCGATCAGCGCCCACCAGGGTGATGTGGTGCACCATACCATCGGGCTGGCGCGCTGCCGCCGACAGGCGGCTGATCGACCAGCCGTCATTGACCGAAACCTTGTGGCCGCGTGATTTCAGCTCGCTGATCACGACTTCGCCGAAGCGGTCTTCGATCTCCACGACGCCGGGCTGGGAGCCCCGTGGATAGAACGAGGAGCGGAAATGCTTGTTGTTGAAACACGGGGCGTCGATCGCTTCCTGCAAGTTCAGGCCATGATGAAGATGGCGCAGGAGGAAGGTCACCGACCACTGATCCTGCTGGTCGCCGCCGGGCGTCCCAAAAGCCATATAGGGCTTGCCGTTGCGCCAGGCCAGCGACGGGGTCAGGGTCGTTCGCGGGCGTTTGCCCGGCGCCAGAGAAGCCGGGAGGCCCTCCTCTAGCCAGAACATCTGGGCGCGCGAGCCCAAGGCAAAACCAAGATCCGGGATAACCGGATTCGATTGCAGCCAGCCACCGCTCGGCGTTGCCGCAACCATATTGCCGAACTTGTCGACAACGTCGATATGGCAGGTGTCGCCCTGCGCGGCACGCACAGCGCTGGCGGGATATGACGCCATTGTCGGCTCGCCGGTCCCCTGGGCAAGACTTGTCTCGTCCGGAGCGATGTCTTCCGGCAGACGTCCGGCATATCCCTCGATCGTTCCCGGTCGCTGCTCAAGGCTGGCGCGTTCCCCGACAAGCGCGCGCCGCGATACGTTGTAATCGTCGCTCAAGAGCACGCCCAGCGGCACATCGACGAAATCCGGGTCGCCGTAATAGGCCTCGCGATCGGCAAAGGCGAGCTTGGCGCATTCGGTCACGACATGGACGAAATCGGCGCCGGTACTGTCCATGGCGGCAAGGTCGAAACCGGCAAGCAGGGCAAGCTGCTGCAGGAAAACCGGGCCCTGACTCCACGGTCCACATTTGAAAATCCGGGCATCGTGATAATCCAGACTGACCGGGTCCTCATAGGCCGGACGCCAGGCGGCAAGGTCGTCGGCGCTCAAAACGCCGGTATTGTGGCGGCCCGATACGTCAAAGACGGGTGTTTTTGAGAACGATGCAATTTCTTCAGCGACAAAGCCTTCATAGAAGATGTCGATGGCCGCATCGAACTGCGCCTGGCGCGAACCGGCCGCCGAAGCCTCTTTGGCGATCCGCTCATAGGTATCGGCCAGCACGGGATTCTTGAGCAATGCATCGGGCTCTGGAGCCGCGCCACCGGGCAGGTAGACGGCAGCAGAGCTTTTCCAGTGAGTCTGGAAGAGATCCTGAACGCTTTTAATCGCTTCGCAAATGCGCGGCACAATCGGGCAGCCATTGCGGGCATAGAAAATGGCCGGCGCCAGCATGTCAGACACCGTCATGGTGCCATGGTCGCGCGCCAGGCTCATCCAAGCACCGAAGGCGCCCGGCACCACCGCCGCCAGGTGCCCGGTGCCCGGAACAAGGCTAAGGCCGAGGCCGCGGTAATGATTGATGCTCGCGCCGCGCGGCGCCGGCCCCTGCCCGCACAAGACCCGCACTTTGTCCTCAGATGCCGACTGAAAAATGATCGGCACATCGCCGCCCGGACCGTTCAGATGCGGTTCGACGATCTGCAAGGTGAATCCCGCGGCAACGGCGGCATCGAAGGCATTGCCGTCGCGCTCCAGAATGCCCATCGCGACAGACGAGGCGATCCAGTGAGTGGAGGCCGCGACCCCGAACGTGCCGCGGATTTCAGGCCGTGTCGTCACGCCAAGCATCGTCCTGCCTCATTTCATCATTGTCACGCCGGAACGGCTCTACGTGCCGACAACAAGCGGTTCGGTCAAGCGCCGCAATGTCGCGATCACGCTGAGCGCGGTGATCTTTCCCGTCGGCGGGTTTTCCTGCGTCGGAACGTTTTCGATCGTCATGGTGAAATTCGAGGCATCGGCCTCAACAATGATCGTGTGGGTGTTGCGGGTAACGGCTGGATCCGCCCAGATCTCGACTTGTGTCCGTTCCGGCCCGATGCCGGCAAGCGCCAGCGCTGCCGCAACATTGACATTGGCCGGAAAGCCGCGCGCCGCCTGCCTGGCGCTTCCGGCGAAGACTTTTTTCGCCTCTTCAAGACCATCGACCGAAATGCCCTGCTCGACGAGATAGGGCGCGCCCTTCAGCCCGGCCGGCGGTTTGCGCGTGACCATGCGGATGGCTTTGACATCACCCTCGGCGACCGCCTTGACCGCATCGAGCCCCAGCAGCGCACCGGTCGGGACGATGATCCGGGCGCCGGTCTTCCGGGCCTTTTCGACGAGATCCATATGGTCGAGCAGCACCCCGGCGGAGAGCGGAATGAATATCCGGCCGCGTTCGATCGCCGGCCTGGCGATATCCAGGAACAAGGATGCCGGAGCACATTCCACAACGATGTCAGCGTGTTCGGCCAGTTCGTTCAGGGGAACGATATCCGGGACCGTGCTGAAATCCTTCAGCTTTCCGGCCGCCTTGTCCCGGTCGCGCGCGCAAACGGCGCTGAGTACGATGCCGTCAACGGCACCAACATCGACCCGGCTCGCCACTTCCAGACCGATCGCGCCAAGCCCGGCAATGGCGAGACGGAGCGGTTCGCCTTCCGAAAATTCAGAGCTCATTTTTCTGTGCCTGACTGCGTCAAAATCACATCCTGAAACCGCGCAGGCTTGTCTGCCGAGCACGCCATGGTAGGGTCGCCGCGAACAATCTTTCAGTAGCACAAGATTGAAATAACGGAGGAAAAGATGAAAAAACTCAGGACAGGCTTTGGCGTCACGGTAGCCGCGGCGATGCTGGCGACGACGATTTCAGGTGCCGGCGCGGCCGAAATCCCCTGCAAGACAGCCAAGCTGATTGTGCCATGGGGCGCGGGCGGCGGAACCCATGTGATTTTCTCGCTGTTTGAGGAAACCATCAACCGTCTCGACGTGCAGCCAAAAGTCCAGGTGGTGACCATCCCCGGGCAAGGCGGTAACAAGGGCGCCAAGGAGGCAGCCAAGGCCAAGCCCGACGGCTGCACGGTGTTTGCCATCCATCAAAGCGCCATCACCAGCTATCTGAACGGCCGCATCGATTTTACATGGGACGCCTTTGAGCCGGTCGCCCAACTGACCAGCACGCCCGATATGCTCGGCGCATCGGGCAAGACGCCGTGGAAAACATTAGAGGACATGAAATCCGAGGTCATGGCCAAGCCGGGCGAGATTTCGGTCGGCGCCACCTTCGGTTCGACCAGCCAGTTCATGTGGCTGATCCTGGAAGACATGATGGGGCTGAAGTTCAAATATGTGCCGTTCGACGGCACGGCGGAGCGCAATACGGCGCTGCTGGCCAATACGATCCAGCTTGGCTCCACCAATGTCGCAACCGCTCGAAAATTCGTTGAGGGCGGCGAAATGAAGGCTCTTGCCATCGCGGCGGCCGAGCGCTCCAAATATGCACCCGATGTCCCGACGCTTAAAGAGCTTGGCGTCGACCTCATTTATGCGCTCAACCGCGGCATCATGGCGCCGAAGGGCACGCCCGCCGACGTCGTTGAGCAATGGGCGCAGATATTCAAGAAAGCGGCCGAGGATCCTGAGCTCATCGCCGCGCTGGAAGCAAAAGGCACCGATGTGGAATGGGTCGGTCCGGCCGATTATCGCGCCTGGTTTGAAAAATCCTATGCCGACCATGAGAAAGTCGCGGTCAAGATCGGCATGTTCAAAAAGAACTGACCCGGTAACGGTCTGACGGCCGGACTCCAGGCGGGTCCGGCCGCGGCCTCCGACACCGCAACAATCCCGACGGTCGATATGGGCATTCCCAATCGCGACACGATTACCGCGATCGTGCTGCTCTTTTTGTGCGGCGTTTTGTTCTGGGTGAGCTTCGATATCCGCAGCCCGGACTATGGCATCCTCCTGCCCTCCGCCTGGCCGCGCGCCGTCCTGGCTGTCCTTGCCGTCTTCAGCCTGATTTTTTTGACCCAGTCGTTGCGGCCCGCCGCCAGTGACCAAGTGACGGCGGAAGCGGACGAGGCCCAATATGCCGGTTTTCGCGGCTGGCTGCGCAAATACCAGAATCCGATATGGTGTTATGTCGTCTACTTCGTCTTCCTGGCGACATTGCCTATTCTTGGGGCGTTGATCGGCGGCATCCTTCTGGTCTTCGGGCTGCTCACCGCGCTTGAAGGGGGAACGCCAGGCAAGATGGCATTGCACGCCGCCATCGCGGTCATCTCGATCGGCGCCATGTGGGCTTTGTTCTCCTTTGGCCTGCGCGTCATCCTGCCCCAGGGCATGATCTTTTCGATCCTTTAGGGACGGCGGGGCGGCATGCTGATCGACAACATCATAGCGGCCATCCAAGAACTGGCGACCGTACAGACCTTTTTCTTCATGGCGATCGGTTCGGTCGCCGGCCTGCTTGCCGGCGCCATCCCCGGCTTCACCATCGCCATGGCGGTGATCCTGACCCTGCCGTTCACCTTCGGCATGCCGCCGGCCCAGGGGCTTGCAACGATGATGGGCGTTTTCGTCGGCGGCCTGTCCGGCGGCCTGATGTCGGGAATTCTGACCGGCATACCGGGCACGCCGTCCTCCGTCGCCACGACCTTCGACGGCTTCCCGATGGCGCGCCGGGGACAGCCCGGCTTCGCCTTGGGGCTTGGCGTCTGGTCGTCGTTTTTCGGCGGCGTATTTTCGGCGATATTGTTGATGGCGATCGCGCCGCAACTGGCGCGCATCGGCCTTGAATTTCAGCCCTGGGACTACTTCTCGCTGGTTTTCTTCGCCCTGACGATTACCGCCAGCCTGGCTGGCGAGAACCTCATCAAGGGCCTGATCGCCGGGGCGCTCGGCCTGCTCGTCGCCACTGTCGGCGAAGAGGACCTTTCCGGTGTTCCGCGCTTCGATTTCGGTATCGACTATTTGCAGGAGGGCTTTGCCTTCCTGCCGGTGCTGATCGGCCTGTTCGCGTTCAGCCAGCTGATGACCGACGTGCGCGACCGCAAGACCGCCACCCGGGCGCTCACCCAGATGGGCGACGTCAATATCCGCATCGAGCACCGCAAGGCCATAGGCTCCGTCCTTGCCAGCTGGACCAACCTCATCCGCTCCTCGCTGATCGGCGTATTCACCGGCATCCTGCCGGCCGCCGGCGGCTCGATCTCCAATATCCTCGCCTATGATCAGGCCAAGAAAGCCTCCAGGACGCCGGACAAATTCGGCACCGGTTTCAAGGACGGCATTATCGCGCCGGAATCGGCCAACAACGCCACCGCCGGCGGCGCGCTGATCACCATGATGGCGCTCGGCATTCCCGGCGACATCGTCACCGCCGTCATGCTCGGCGCGCTGCTTATTCACGACGTCGTGCCGAGCCCCAGCTTCATCAGCGAGACGCCGGTGCTCGCCTATTCGATCTTCATCTCGTTCTTCGTCGCCAATTTCATCGTGCTGACGCTGCAATCGGGCGGCCTGCGGCTTTTCGTGCTGGTCACCAAGGTCAAGATGTATGTGCTGGCGGCGATCATCCTGGCCTATTGCGGGATCGGCGTGTTCGCGCTGAACAATATCGTCAACGACATGTGGACCCTGCTGGTCTTCGGCGTCATCGGCTACACCATGCGCAATCTCGGCTTCCCGTTGGCGCCGATGATCCTCGGCGTCGTGCTCGGCCCGATCGCCGAGAGGTGGCTGGCCCGGGCGCTGGCGATTTCGACCGATGCGCAATTGTTCATCACCCAGCCCTGGTCGCTGTTCTTCATCATCCTCAGCGTCTTCTCGCTGCTCTTCACGCTCTATCAGCGCGACCGCGGCGCCAAGGCGTGGACGCTCTATTACACCCCGGCGCTGCTGCTGGCGCTGGCGCTGCCGCTGATCATGATGGGCGGCATCGTCAGGCCGGCGCTGAGCCTGGTGCTGATCGGCCTGGGCATTGCCGGCCTTTACAAGGCCCGCAAGAACCAGGCGGCGATAAAGGCTGAAATCATCGATTGATAGAGCGCGCCATGCAGAGCGCACCATGCGCCGAAACCCTCCACTTCTCCATTGTCATCCTTCACCTTTCCTCATCATCATTCTTCCGCTTCTCCTCACTTTAATTCGTCGGCTCCCCTCTCCCGGCGGCAGAGGGCGGCCCGGCACATGAGACCCCTTTTCCTCCCCCTTGACGGGGGAGGTGGCTGCGCAGCAGCCGGACGGGGTGAGCCCCGCTCGCTCGATCCCCCACCCGCTTTGCGCTGGCGCGCAAACCACCCTCCCCGCATGGGGGAGGGAGAAGAAAACACCCCACGCCAAAACCCTCCGCGACCTTTCGGCCCGGAGCTTTGCGAGAGGTCGGGGCGCCGAAAGACGCTGCCGAACTTTAAACGTGCGCCTTGCGGCGCCCCGTTGCGGCGGTTTTGGGCTTCCAGTCCTTCACTCTCGGGC
>CALZIL010000133.1 GCA_945787495.1 uncultured Afifella sp.
ATGACGGCGCGAACAATCTCTTCCGCCTGTCTGTCGGCCAGGGTTACCGGTGTATCGTCATCCTTGATGCTGACGGGAACAGGGGTGCGAAAATAGCGCAGTATGACGGTCGAGGCCTTGTCCAGGGCTTCCTCGATCGTCGCCGTGATGTCTTGCAGTGCGGCGGTCATCGTCAGGTGCTATTCCATCGTCCATAAACTGAAGTCATCCGTCTGCGGTTGGTAATCGTGATACGTCCGCAGCGATAGGGGGAAACGCCAATGCCGACCAGTCCGGCAACGGAAAGGCCTGGAACCTGATGCCGATACCTTCGCACACCCAGATCGTCGTCATCGGCGGCGGCATCATCGGTTGCTCGACCGCCTATCATCTGGCCCGCGACCACAAGGCCGATGTCGTGCTCGTCGAGCAGGGCAAGCTCACCTGCGGCTCGACCTGGCATGCCGCCGGCCTTGTCGGCCAGCTGCGCTCCTCCGCCTCGATCACCCAGGTGCTGAAATATTCCGTCGATCTCTATGAGCGGCTGGCAGCCGAGACCGGCCTTGAAACAGGCTGGAAGATGACCGGCTGCCTCAGGCTCGCCTGCAACGACGATCGCTGGACCGAGTTTCGCCGCCTGGCCACGACGGCAAGGAGTTTCGGCATGGACATGCATCTGCTCTCGCCCGGCGAGGTCAAGGCGATGTGGCCGCTCATGCAGGTCGACGACCTGGTCGGCGCCACCTTGCTGCCGACCGACGGCCAGGCAAGCCCCTCCGACATCACCCAGTCGCTGGCCAGGGGCGCGCGCATGCACGGCGTGAAAATCGTCGAAGATGTTCAGGTGACGGGCTTTGCGATCGACGCCGGCCGCATAACCCATGTGGAAACGACTGACGGGACGATCGTCTGTGAGACGGTCGTCAACTGCGCCGGCCAGTGGGCGCGCCAAGTCGGCGCCATGGCCGGCATCACCGTGCCGCTGCAGCCTGTCAAACACCAATACATCATCACCGAAGCGATCGAGGGCTTGAGCAAAGATGTCGCGACCGTGCGCGATCCCGACCGCTTCACCTATTTCAAGGAGGAAGTCGGCGGCCTTGTCATGGGCGGCTATGAGCAAGACCCGATCGCCTGGACCAGCGGCGATGTGCCGGATGATTTCCAGTTCCGGCTGTTCGATGACGACTGGGATCATTTTGAACAGCATATGGAGCAGGCGATCGCCCGGGTGCCGGCGCTGGCCAATGCCGGCGTCAAACAGATGATCAACGGGCCGGAGAGCTTCACGCCGGACGGCAATTTCATTCTCGGCGCCGCGCCGCAAAGCGCCAACATGTTCGTCGGCGCCGGCTTCAACGCATTCGGCATCGCGGCCGGCGGCGGCGCCGGCTGGGCGCTGGCCCAGTGGGTGATCGACGGCGAGGCACCGATGGATCTGTGGGTCGTCGACATCCGCCGCTTTTCCGGGCTGCACGAGGATCGCGACTGGGTTTGCGCGCGCACGCTGGAAGCCTATGGCAAGCACTACACCGTCGGTTATCCGCATGAGGAAAACTTAAGCGGCCGCCCGCGCATCGTCTCGCCGCTCTATGACCGGCTGAAGGCGCATGGCGCCGTGTTCGGTTCCAAACTCGGATGGGAGCGGCCTAACTGGTTCGCGCCGCCGGGCATGGAGGCCAGCGATGTCCCCTCAATGGCACGGCCGAACTGGTTCGGTCCGGTCGGCGAGGAACACCGCATTGTGCGCCAGGCCGTCGGCGTCTTCGACCAGTCTTCCTTCGCCAAGTTCGAACTCACCGGAAAGGACGCCGCCGCGGCGCTGGACCATATCTGCGCCAATCATGTAACGAAACCGGCCGGAAGGCTGACCTACACCCAACTGCTCAATTCGCGCGGTGGCATCGAATGCGACCTGACGGTGGCGCGCTTCAGCGACGACCTTTTCTACATCGTCACCGGCACCGGCTTTCGCACCCATGACGGTGCCTGGATCGGCGATCATATCGGCCCCGGTCTGGACGCCGTTCTGAGCGACGTCACTGAGCAATACGGCACGCTGTCGCTGATGGGGCCGAGGGCGCGCGACGTGCTGGCCGGCGTCACTGGTGCGGATATCTCCAATGCCGCCTTTCCGTTCGGCCATGTCCGGACCCTCGACATTGCCGGCCAGAAGGTACGGGCGTTGCGCGTCACCTATGTCGGCGAGCTCGGCTGGGAGCTGCATGTCCCGCTTGCCGCGACCGGCGATGTCTTCGATGCGCTGATGCAGGCCGGCGCGGCGCACGGCATCGCGCCGGTCGGATACCGGGCACTTGACTCGCTCAGGCTGGAAAAGGGCTACCGCGCCTGGGGGAGCGACATCACGTCCAACGATTCACCCTTTGAGGCGGGTCTCGGCTGGGCGGTGAAGCTCAAGTCGGACATCGATTTCATCGGCCGCGGCGCGGCCGAGTCGGCGGCCAATTCACCGCTCAAAAAGAAGCTCGCCTGTTTCACGGCCGATGACCCGGAAGTCGTGCTGCTCGGCCGCGAGACCATCATGCGCAACGGCGAATTCGCCGGCTATCTGACCAGCGGCGGCTTCGGCTATACGATCGGCAAGCCCATCGGCTACGGCTATGTCCGCAACGCTAAGGGCGTCACCGACGACTATCTGCGCGAAGGCTCTTACGAACTCGTCGTCGCCACAAAGCCTGTACCGGCGAGGATCCATCTTCAGCCGCTCCATGATCCGGGCGCTGTCCGGGTCAAGGCTTGATACCAGGGAGCATGGCACTCAGGCCGCATTCACGGCCTGCTCGAATTCGTCACTGCCAACGACCCGATTACGCCCATCGGCCTTGGCCACATACATCGCGGTGTCGGCCTCTTGCAGCAACTCCTCGAGCGAACTGATTGCAGGCGTCAAGCCGACAACGCCGAAGCTGGCGGTGACCGGAACCGCTTTGCCGGAATACTCAACGGCCAGTTCCTGGATGCCCAACCGCATCCGCTCTGCGACATGCAAAGCGGCGTTTTCGTCGGTGTCCTGCAATATGATGGCGAATTCCTCGCCGCCAATTCGCCCGATATAGTCCGATTTGCGCAAGTTGCGCCGGCATACAGCAACGACTTCCTGCAAAACCAGGTCACCGCCGGCGTGACCAACGGTGTCGTTGACCGACTTGAAATGATCGATGTCGAGAACGGCGCAACTCAGAGCAAATCCCTTGCGCTTGGCCCGCGCCAGGTCGCGCGCCGCTGCCTCACGGAAGGCGCGCCGCGATAATGTGCCGGTCAGGCTGTCCGTGGTTGCAATCAGCCTGAGTTCCATTTCATCGACGACCAGCCGCGCCAAGTCTTCAAGCACATTAAGCTGCTTCTCGCTGATCTCGCGTGGCTTGAGGTCGATGGCGCAAAGCGTGCCGATATTTTGACCGTCGCGGGTGCGCAGGGGGACACCGGCATAAAACCGGATACCCGGCTTGCCAACGACAAGCGGATTGTCGGCAAAGCGCTCGTCGAGAAGGGCGTTTTCGACGACCATGGGCTCCGGATTGCGGATCGTGTAATCGCAAAACGCAACATCGCGCGGCGTTTCGTCGGCATCCAGGCCCTGGTTGGATTTGAACCACTGGCGGTTGGAGTCGATCAGCGAAACAAGCACGATCGGGGCCTCAAGCACGCTCTTGGCCAGACGGGTGATCCGGTCGAACGCCTCCTCGGCGGGCGTGTCCTCCAACTCCATGCGATAAAGCGCATCGAGGCGTTCTTTTTCATTTTTGATGTCGCATTCGATCATTGAATTCCAGCCGTCGGTTTGCATCCACGCCGTTCAAATCAACGCTCCATGCCTATCGCGCGGTCGCTTCAAGATGCATTAATGCAACCAAGAATTGTATTTTATGTTGAACAAGTCGCTAATGCGACGGCGTATTGCGGTCTCGACCCTGAATCGGAACGTCAAAGCGCCATCCAGCGCCCGTCTTCGGCCGCCGAGCGCGCCGCGGCATCGACGGCGCGGGCCATTTCCAGCCCGTCGGCGGCGAGCGGCAGGCCTTGTGGCGCCGTTGATCCGGCGTGGATCGCAGCGGCGATGTCGCGGTAAAGATTGGCAAAGGCGACGGGCAACCCCTCGGTGTGGCCGATCGCAAGGCGTGAGGCGGCAGCGGCGTCGGGATAAAGCTTTGCGTCGCCGCGTTCGACAATGCGCGTCGCCTCGCCCAGCTTCGTCCAGAACAGCTGGTTCGGTTGCTCCTGGTGCCAGCGCAGCCCGCCCTTTTCGCCGAAGATCCGGATAGAAAGGCCATGCATCTGGCCGACCGCGACGGCGCTGGTCCACAGCCGGCCGGTGGTGCCGCCGGAATAGTCCAGCGCCAGCAAGGCATCGTCTTCCAGCTGCCGACCCTCAACGCAGGATTGAAAATGCGCCGACAACCGCGTGATCGTCTGGCCGGTAACATAGCCGATCATGTGCAGGGCATGGATGCCGGCATCGGCGAGCACGGCGCTGGCGCCGGCCTGGGCCGGGTCATAACGCCAGCGCAGGCGCGGATTGCCGGCATCGGCGGCATCGGCGTGGAAGCCGTGGGCGAATTCGGCAACGACGATGCGGATGGCGCCCAGATCGCCCTCTTGCACCATGGCGCGCGCCTGGCGGACCAGCGGATAGCCGGTGTAGCCGAAATTGACCGCCAGCAGCCGGCCGCTTTTCTGTGCGATCGCCTGCAGCGCTTCGGCCTCGCCGACCGTCATCGTCATCGGCTTTTCCACCAGCACATGGAAGCCGGCCTTCAGGAAGGCTTTGGAGATTTCAAAATGCGTGGCGTTCGGCGTCGCCACGGTGACCAGGCCAACCCGGTCCGGCCGGTCTCTTTCCCCCGCCAGCATGTCGCGCCAGGCGCCATAGGCGCGCTCGGGCGCAATACCCAATTCGCCGGCAAAGGCGCGGCCGCGCTGCGGGTCGATGTCGAGCGCGCCGGCTGCAAGCGCGAAGCAATTGTCGAGGCGCGCGGCGATGCGATGGGCCTCGCCGATCTGGCTGTCCTCGCCGCCGCCGATCAGGCCCCAGCCAATCACATTCCTCATGCCAGTTCGTCCATCTTCACCCAGCGCGCTTGGCCGTGCGAGAGGCGCGCCGCTTCCACGACCCTGTTCACTTCATGGCCGTCGCGGAAGGTCGGCCAGACCGCTTCGCCGGTGGCAATGGCTTTCAGAAAATCGCGCATTTCGATGGTGATCTGCTCATTGTAGCCGGTGCCGTGTCCTGGACCCTGCAAGAACGGCAGATAGTCCGGATGGTCCGGCCCGGTCAGGATTTTGGTGAAGCCTTGCCGCCCCTTCGGCGCGGCGGCGTCATAAAGCCACAGCGCATTCTGATCCTCCTGGTCGAAACGGACGGCACCCTTCGTGCCGGTGATGGCATAGGCATAACCCATCTTGCGGCCGGTCGCGACACGGCTGGCGGTCAGCGATCCCATGGCGCCGTTTTCAAACCGCACCAGCATATTGGCCTGATCGTCATTGTTGACCGCAACGGCACCATCCGGGCCGGGGCGCTCGGGGAACATTGTCGCAATATCGGCAACCAAAGATGCGATCGGCCCGACAAGGCGCAGCACCGCATTGATGATATGCGGGGCGAGATCACCCATCGTGCCGGCTGAAAGGTGTTCGGTGCGCCAGTCGGCGGGCGTCATTTCGCCGGCCAGGAAATCTTCGCTGTGTTCGGCCTGGACATTGATGATGCGGCCGATTTCGCCGGCTGCGATGACGTCGCGCGCCAACTGGCTTGCCGGCGTGCGGATATAGTTGAAGCCGACCATATTGGCGAGCCCGGCCTTCGCGGCCGCTTCGACCATGGCGCGCGAATCATCGAGGCTTTCGCCCAGCGGCTTTTCGCAGAACACCGGCTTGCCGCGTTCGAACGCCGCCAGCGCGATGTCGCGGTGCGTCCATTGCGGCGAGGCGATCGAAACGGCATCGACATTCGGATCGTCGACCAGCTGCCGCCAGTCCGCCGCCCAGCGATTATAGCCAAAGGCCCGGGCCTTTTCCGCCGCGCCCTCCTGGGTGGTGGCGCAGACCATCTCGCAGACCGGCCGCAACGGCGTGTCGAAAACCGTCGCCACGGATTTCAGCGCCAGGGCATGGGCCTTGCCCATATAGCCCGTGCCGACAACGCCAAAGCGGATTTCTGTCATCCCCATCTCCGCAAATCGCCGCTCGCCGCGGGACGTGTCGCGGTATCACCAAATCGCCGTTCGCAACAGGTGCCGGCCGGCGGTATTTTCGCTTGGTTAATGTGGTCTGAATAAAATTTGAACTAAAATGCCTTGTTTCGTAGATCTGTGCAATACTTTGTCAATCAGATTAACAAGTTTAACCGCCCTGTTAAGGACTCATTATGACCTAATCTGAGATTCTCGGGCGTAAATATTAAAGGAGCGCCTCGCCCGATGCCGTCGACAAGCAAACGGGCCGAGCGGTAAAAGCACATGACAGGTATACGCAAAGTCCTCGCAGCGGGTTTGGCCAGCGTTTTGGCCGTGCCGCTTCTCACCGCAAGCGCCGGGGCCGCCGAATGGTCGATCGAGCGCATGTCCGGCAATGTCCAGATCCATGACGGCGAGTCCTGGGTCAAGCTGGATAAGGACCGCGAACTCAATGCCGGTGATTCCATCTGGACCGGCCGCAATGGCCGTGGCGCCCAAAAGCCTCGTCAAGATCCCGGCGCAGGCCTTGCCGAGCAATTTCAGCGTGCTGTTCCAGACCCATGGCACGGTGTCGGCCGATGTCGACAAGCGCCGCAAGCGGCATTTCTCCATCCAGACGCCGTATCTGGCCGCCGTCGTCAAGGGCACGGAATTCGATGTCGAGATCAAAAGGAAACAAACGCGCGTGAGCGTCACGGAAGGCCTTGTCGGTGTTGTCGATGTTGATACCGGCGAAACGGTCGATGTGCCGGCGGGCTCTGAAGTGTCAACCGCGGCCAAGGCCGGCGGAGGGCTGTTCGGCCAGGCCGTTGCCGAAGCGGCATCAGGTGAAGGTGGCTCCAGTTCGAGCACCGGTGGTGTTGGCGGCGGCGGCGGCGCAGGCAGCCAAGGCGGTGGCGGCGGCGGCGGAGGCGGCCCAGGCGGTGGCGGCGGTGGCGGCGGCGGCCAAGGCGGTTCGGGCGGCGGTGGTTCCGGCGGCGGAAACAGTCAGGGCGAAAACGACGACGACCAGGGCGACAACGACCAGGGCGATAACGAGCAATAGACCGCCACGTCACTGGCGCCGGCGTGCCTGCAAGGCCGGCGCCATGCTGGCCGGTATATCCGGCGCCGGCCAGCGGTATTTTCATTTGGTTAATGCGGTCTGAACAAAAATTTGAACTAAAACATCAAAATTCACAGTTTGACGTAATGTTTTGTCAATCACCTTGAGAAGTTTAACTGCATTAATAAGGACTCCTTATGACCTGATCTGGGATTCTTCGCCGTGAATATTAAAGGAGCGTCCCGGCCCGATATCGTTACTACGCCATCGGGTCGAGCGGTAAAGGCAAATGATGGGGTTTCGCAAAATCTTCGCAGCGGGCTTGGCCGGTGTTCTGGCCCTGCCGCTCCTCGCCGCGACCGCCGGGGCCGCCGAATGGTGGATCGAGCGCATGTCCGGCAATGTCCAGATCCACGACGGTGAGTCCTGGGTCACGCTGGATGAAGGCCGCGCTCTCAATGCCGGCGATTCCATCTGGACCGGCCGCAATGGCCGCATCCTCTTGATGAATGATCAGGGCTCGGTGCTTTTGGCGCCCAAGAGCCTCGTCAAGATCCCGGCGCAGGCGCTGCCGCGTGATTTCAGCGTGCTGTTCCAGACCCATGGCACGGTGTCGGCCGAGGTCGACAAGCGCCGCAAACGGCATTTCTCCATCCAGACGCCGTATCTGGCCGCCGTCGTCAAGGGAACGGAATTCGATGTCGAGGTCAAAAAGAACCGGACGCGCGTAACCGTCTCGGAAGGGATGGTTGGCGTCGTTGACGTTAATACCGGTGAAACGGTCGATGTGCCGGCGGGATCTGAAGTGGCGGCCG
Organism: uncultured Afifella sp.; assembly: GCA_945787495.1. GTDB lineage: Bacteria > Pseudomonadota > Alphaproteobacteria > Rhizobiales > Afifellaceae > CALZIL01. The sequence goes on from CALZIL010000133.1 coordinate 8,037, forward strand.
AGGCCAGGGCCGACGGCAAGCTGTCTGGCATGGCCGTTGCCGCGACGACACCGGGTAGAAGCGGCTCCAGCTCGAGCACCAATAGCGGCAGTAGCGATGACGACCGCGGTGGCAATGACGACCGCGGTGCCGATGATGACCAGGGCGCGGATGAAAATGGCAACGATTCCGACTCCGGTGATGACGACCAGGACGGTGACGACCAGGGCGGAAAAGACCTGGGCGGAAAAGACCTGGGCGAAAATGACCAGGGCGAAAACGATCAGGGCGAAAACGATCAGGGCGGAAATGACCAGGGCGAAAACGACCAGGGCGAAAACGACCAGGGCGAAAACGATCAGGGCGAAAACCAGCAATAGGCCGCAACATCACAAAGTCCGGCGCCGGAAACGGGACGTTCCGGACACGAAAACCCCGGGGATAATCGACAATGACGCGGATCCAGACGGCGCTTACAGTTCTCGTCTTCCTAGCCGTTGCGTTCCTGAGCGGCCTTGTCGTTACCCTTGACGGCCTTCTCGATGCCTATCGGTTCGGCCTCGACAAGCGGCCGGTCAGCGGCGATGTCGTCATCGTCGAGATCGACGCCAGGAGCCTTGAGGAAATCGGCGTCTGGCCGTGGCCGCGGCGCCTGCATGGCGACCTGCTCGATCGGCTGACGGCGGCCGGCGCCGGCCAGGTCGCCTTCGATATCGACTTCAGCCAGGCATCCGATCGGGAAAACGATGCCGCGCTCGAAGCGGCCCTGCGCCGCGCCGGCGGCGCGACGATCCTGCCGGCCTTCCTGCAGCTCAACTCGACCGGCGCGGCTGATCGCCAGGTCGTCCTGACCAGACCGATAGAGCGATTTGCCGCCCAGGCCTGGACCGGCCTGGTCAACGCCGATATCGACAGCCGCGGCACGGCGCGCGGTGTTTTTGGTGGCATCGACTATGAAGGCGAGCATTATCCGGCCTTTGCCGAACTTCTCGCAGGCGCGGCCTATTCGGCAAATCATCGCATCGGCGTCGATTTCAGCATCGATGCCGGCTCGCTGCAGAGCATCTCCTTTTCTGATGTCTTGAGCGGCAGTGCCGACCTGACGGCGCTTGCCGACAAGACGGTGATCGTCGGCGCCACGGCGATCGAACTGCGCGATCAGGTCACCGTCCCCGGCTACGCGATCCTGTCCGGTCCGGCGCTTCAGGCGCTGGCGACGGAAAGCCTGATCCAGAACCGTGTGGTCAGGGTCAGCGGCCCGATTCCACAGGCTGCCGGGCTTGTCGCAATCATCCTGTTTTTCTCCTTTGCCGCGCCGATCCCGCGCTGGCGGCGCAAGCGCGGCAGCGTGCTGCTTTTCCTGCCGGCGATCGAAATCATTGCCTTTGTGCTGCAACAGCAATTTGCCGTCGCGCTACCGACCGCCGCCTGGCATCTGGCGCTGATCGTCTATTACGGTCTGGCGACGATACGCGAACTGAATATGCGCGCCTTGACGGCTGCTTTGGCCAAAGCCAAGACCCAGAACACCGAACAGATCCTCGCCCAGATCATGGATGACAGCTTTGACGGCGTCATCATCGCCGAACCCGACGGCAGCATTCTGGCCTGCAATCCAGCCGGATACCGCATCATCTTCGACGCCCCCCCGGTCGAGGACCTGGTCGGCTGCCATCTTGGAGAAGCACTTCCGACGGCTTTTACCGGGGCGGTCCTGCCGGCGCTGGAAGAAGCCGCGGAACGCTCCGGCAGCGCCGCAGTGCGCGATGTCGAGGTTGGCAATGGCGACAATTCCAAATATGTCGAATTGACGGCGACACGCTCCGATCTGACCGGCGCTGGTCCGCGCACCATCATCACCCTGACATTCCGCGATGTGACGGCGCGCCGCCAGGCGGAACTGCTGGCGCAGGTCTCGGCGCGCGAGGCGATCGCCGCAAACCAGGCCAAATCGAACTTCCTTGCCTCCATCAGCCATGAACTGCGCACACCACTTAACGCCATTATCGGTTTTTCGGATGTCATCACGACGATGGGCCGGGATCAGATTCCCGACGAGTTCATGGAATACTGCCAGCATATCAACGAGAGTGGCCACAGCCTGCTCGCCATGGTCAACGAGTTGATCGACATTTCACGGATCGAAACGGGTCGCCACGAACTCAACGAAGAACGGTTCGACGTGAACAACTTCTGCTCAACAATTGTGCGGACCGTTGCAGGCTCGCCGCAGGCGGAGGGCCGTCATGTCATCATCAGGACCGATCGGGGGGCGCCGCAATTGCACGCCGACAAGCGGCTGGTTCGCCAGATGGTGCTGAACCTGGTGTCGAATGCGCTGAAATTCACCGATGAAGGCGGCCGCATCGAGATTCGGACGGTTCTGCTGCCGTCCGGTGATCTTGAGATTGTCGTCGCCGATGACGGCATCGGCATTGATGCCGACGCGCTCGATCAAGTCACTAGGCCATTCTTCCAGTCCGATACCGACCTTGCCCGCAACAGTGACGGCGCCGGCCTGGGGCTGGCCATCGTCAACGGCTATATCGGCGCCCATGGCGGCCACGTCGTCATTGACAGCGCCAAGGGCGCCGGCACGACGGTCCGGCTGCATTTCCCGCCGGAACGGGTCTTTCTGCCGGATCACAGGCCGGCGGCAAAATCCGCCGCCGCATAGGCAACGCGGCTGGGACGACAAAATCTGCGCGCCTAGAGCAAGATGCGTTCATATTGAACCGTTTGATATTCGTGGGTCTGGACCCTGACCGGCGCAATCGGGCACAGTCATGGCAGCCGGCGGAAATGCCGGCCCCCGAACACGACATGCGAAAGCCCACCTCGCCATGCCACGCATCCAGATCGAGGGCATTGGCCCAAACACCGACCCTGAGACCGGCATGCCGGTTGACGGCCGCCAGTCGGAAGCCGCGCTGATGATCCGCCGCGGCGTCTGCCGGCGGCTACGGTCCGAAGGCCTTGCCCTGATCGCGGAAGTGACGCTGGCATCAGGCCGCCGCGCCGACCTGGTGGCGCTCGCCGGCAGTGGCGAAATCACCATTATCGAGATCAAGTCGTCGGTGGAGGACTTTCGCGTCGATACCAAGTGGCCCGACTATCGCCGCCATGCCGACCGGCTCTATTTCGCCACGGCGCCGCATGTGCCGGCCAAAATCTTCCCGCAATCGGCCGGGCTGATCGTCGCCGACGCCTTCGGCGCGGACGTGCTGCGCGAAGCGCCGCTGGAAAAGATCGCCGCGGCGACGCGCAAGGAAATGTTGATCCGCCTGGCCCGTGCCGGCGCCCGCCGGCTGCATGACCTGGAGGACCCCGAGTCCGGCAATAGCCGGCTCTAAGGGATAGATTCGTCCGGCGGCAGCCGGCTCTAAGGGATGGAGCCAGCCGGCAATAGCCGGCTGAAGGTGGTTTTAGTCTGCCGTCAGCGCGGCGCGCGCTTGGCCAGGATGCGCTGCAAGGTGCGGCGGTGCATGTTGAGGCGGCGCGCGGTTTCCGAAACGTTGCGATTCGTAGACCCGCTGAATATGTTCCCAGCGCACCCGGTCGGCCGACATCGGGTTTTCCGGCGGCTCGGCCCTTTCGTCCGGCGACTGGGTCAGGGCGGCATAAATCTCGTCGGCATCGGCCGGTTTGGACAGATAATCGATGGCGCCGAGCTTCACCGCCGTCACCGCCGTTGCGATATTGCCGTAACCGGTCAGAACAACAGTGCGCGCTTCCGGCCGTCTCTTGCGGATCTTTTCGACCACAGTCAGGCCGTTGCCATCGTCAAGCCGCATGTCGACCACCGCATAGGCCGGCGGTGCCGCTTCGACCTTGGCGTTCGCCTCTCTGACGGATTCGGCCGTTTCAACCGCGAATCCGCGCTTTTCCATCGCCCGCCCCAGCCGCTGCACAAAGGGGGCGTCGTCATCGACGATCAACAGCGAAACGTCCTCGCCTGTCAGCAATTCGTCGTGTGTTGATTCGTCCGGCAATGATCCGCCCGGTTTTGACCCGTCTGTCTTCATCATCAGTTCTATATCATTTCTTCCCGTTCGCGCCGCTCGTGTTCTGGAACGATTACAATCGGTCAGTGGCGAACATATCTGCAGGGGTCTGTCAATGGCACCGGTCAAGTCACCCCTGGATCGGTATCGCCCTGGAAGGCCATCCGGCTCCAGGTAACGGTTATCATGGCGCCGCCTTCGGGCGTCCGCCGGTTGGTCAGCGACAGCCTGGCGCCGGAACGCTCCAGCAGCGTCTTGGCGATGAAGAAGCCAAGTCCCAGTCCACCGTGTTCGCCGCCATGGTCGCCCCCATGCGCTCGCTGGGGCGGGCGCGCTTCGGCCCGCCGCGTCGTCACATAGGGTTCGCCGAGACGGTCGATAATGTCGGCCGAAAAGCCCGGACCATCATCCGATATGACGACCGAAACCGTCTTGTCGTCCCAGCGGCTGTGCAGGTGAACCTGAGACTTGGCGAAATCAACGGCATTTTCCACCAGATTGCCGAGACCGTGGACCAGACCGGGACTGCGCGGCGCCACCGGCTCCGGCCCGGCGCCATCCGATGTCAGTTTGAGTTCGACGCCGAAATCGCGATAGGGCGCGGTGACCTCCTCCATGACATGCGATAATGGCAGACGGCCGAAATGCTCTTCCGGTTCCGATGACAATGAAGTCAGTTTTGCCAGGATTTCGCGGCAACGCTGCGACTGGCTTCTGAGCAGCCGAATGTCCTCGGCGTGCGGATCGCTGCCGGCGATCTCCTTTTCCATCTCCCTGGTAACGATTGCGATGGTCCCCAGCGGCGTGCCCAGTTCGTGCGCCGCCGCCGCCGCCAGGCCGTCAAGCGCCGAAAGATGCTGCTCGCGCTGCAGCACCAGTTCGGTCGCCGTCAGCGCGTCGGCCAGTTGCCGCGCTTCCTCGGCAACACGAAAGGCGTAGAACGCCATGAAGATCAGCGCGCAGGCCAGCGCGATCCACAGGCCGCCGAGATAATGCAACGGGACCTGGAAGGTGCCGCCTTCAAACCACGGCAGCGGCTGGTGGTAAAAAACCAGCAGTGACGCTGCGATGAGGGCAAGGGCGCCGAGCGCAAACGTCTTGTCCGGCTGCATGGTCGTCGCCGACACCATAACCGGGGCCAAAAGCAGGATCGTGAACGGATTTTGCAGGCCGCCGGTCAGATAGAGAAGGCTGGTAAGCTGCAACAGGTCATAGGCCAGAAGCGCCGTCGCCCAGAACGGGCTCAGTCGCTGCGCCGAGGGAAAGCCGACCCTGAGCGAGATGTTGAGCCAGGCCGAAAGCGCGATCAGCCCGAGGCACAAAGCCATCGGCAGCGGAAACTCGAACCACAGACCGACCACCGCCACCGCCAGCGTCTGCCCGACGACCGCCAGCCAGCGCAGCCGGATCAGGGTCGACAGCCGCAGCCGGCGGCCGGAATATTCCAGGCTGGCCGGCGTGCCGATCTCGCCGATTGCCGAATTGAAGACGCGCGCCATCAAAGTGTCATAGCGGCGAGCCGCGGCAGGCTGCAAGCCGATTTGCTTGCCGCCCTCCCCTTGCTATAGGGGCTCCTGTTATAGGGGCGGCAAGAAGGAGGCGGGCATGGACGGATTGCGCGTTGTAGTGGCCGGCGCAGGCGGCCGGATGGGCCAGGCGCTCATCGGCGCGGTCGCTAGCGACCCCGATACCCACCTTGTCGGTGCCCTGGATCGCGACGGCGCAGAGGTTTTGGGGCGCGACTGCGGCGCCCTGTCCGGCCTTGGCGAGATCGGCATCGCCATCACCAGCGATCCGCTGCCGCTGTTTGCGGCGTGCGACGCGGTGCTCGATTTCACCGTGCCCGAGGCCAGCCTCGCCTATGCCGAACTCACCGCCCAGGCGCGGCTTGTCCATGTCATCGGCACGACCGGCTTTGACGCCGCCCATGAGGAGAAGATCCGCGCCGCCGGCCGTCATGCCCGCATTATCAAATCCGGCAATATGAGCCTTGGCGTCAATCTGCTGGCCGCTCTGGTGCGCCGCGCCGCCGCCGCGCTCGGCCCGGACTATGATCTGGAAGTGCTGGAAATGCACCACCGCCACAAGGTCGACGCACCGTCCGGCACGGCGCTGCTTTTAGGCCAGGCGGCGGCGGAAGGCCGTGGCGTCGATCTGGATGCGGCGTCGGTGCGCGTGCGCGATGGACACACCGGGGCGCGTCAGGAGGGCACGATCGGCTTTGCCACCTTGCGCGGCGGTTCCGTCGTCGGCGAGCACTCCGTCATTCTGGCCGGCGAGGGTGAACGCGTCGAACTGGCCCACCGCGCCCAGGACCGCTCGATCTTCGCCCGCGGCGCCGTCAAGGCGGCTCTGTGGGGCTTTGACAAGAAGCCCGGCCTTTACACCATGGCGGATGTGCTCGGCCTGCACTGAGCGGTGATACCGGCCGGCTCCGGGCGGTCGCGCGGACCACGCAGAACCGGCCGGAGCCTGTCTATTGTGCCGGTGACATTGCACCGGTGTGACGGTTCACCTCAAAGCGCTGGACGAGTGTCCCCTCTCCGGTAACGACGTCGGCGGTCAAGGTGTCGTCGTCCTTTTCGGCGATGTCGCCGACGCGCAGATTGGTGAATCCCTGCCACTGCAGACGATGCTCCAGAATGTGCTTCACATCGTCGACGGCAAGATCCTGCCGCAACGCACCGCGGCCGAATCCGCTTCCGCCCATGCCGCGACCGGTCCAGCCGGGGCCCCAGCCGGGTTGGTGGTGCATGCCGCCTTGTCCCATCCAGCCTTGACCGAAAGACATCCCGGGGCCGTGGTGCATGCCGCCATGGTGCATGCCGCCATGCCCCCTCCAGCCTTGAGCGTAAGGCGTCATGCCCGGCCCCATCATATGGTGACCCATCATGCCGGCACCGGGACCGCGTTGTCCCTGATTCGGCCCGGACGGACCGGGACCATGGCCGAATGCCGGCGCCGCCGTGATGGTGAGCGCCAGCGCCGCCGCTGCGATTCTTCCAAGCGAGATATTCGTCAACATGGTGGACTCCTGGACTGTTCGTTAGAATTGGTCGTCCCCATGCGTATCCCTTATAGATTGCCGGCGCGGCGGCATTGATTCAGGTCAAGATTGGCGGCCGGATTGCGTGGCTCGGCAAGCGGCGCCGGCATTTCCAGATGATCGGCGGCATGGCAAAACCACCAATCGAAGAGGGAAGCGGCTTGACCTGCACCGCCTTTCCGCGCCCTAAGGAAACCCCGCATGGTTTCACCAGGGAACGACCAGATGGACCGCCTTCTCGTGCTCGTGCGCCACGGCCAGAGCGAATGGAATCTTAAGAACCTGTTCACCGGCTGGAAGGATCCCGGCCTGACCGAACAGGGTATCGCCGAGGCGCGCGCCGCCGGCCGCAAGCTGAAAGCGGGCGGCTATGACTTCGACGTCACATACACGTCGGCGCTGTCGCGCGCCCACGCCACGCTCGACCTGATGCTGGCCGAACTGGGTCTGCCGGTGAGTGGCGAGGGTGCCCTGCCGCGGTTTGAGGACCAGGCGCTGAACGAGCGCAATTACGGCGATCTGGCCGGTCTCAACAAGGACGATGCGCGGGAAAAATGGGGCGCCGAGCAGGTCCATCTCTGGCGCCGCTCCTACGACACGCAGCCGCCGGGCGGCGAAAGCCTGAAGGATACCGGCGCCCGCGTCTGGCCCTATTACATGACCCGCATCCTGCCCGACGTGATGGCCGGCAAGCGGCTGCTGGTCTCTGCCCACGGCAATTCGCTGCGCGCTCTGGTGATGGTGCTCGACCGGCTGAGCACCGACGAGGTCGTCAAGCTGGAGATCGGCACCGGCATACCGTTGGTCTACCGCCTCAACGCCGATACCACCGTGGCGGAAAAGCAGGTGCTGGACGGCTGATCATACGACAAGCCCATAGATCAGCCCGGCGACCAGCGAGCCGCTCAGCGCCAGCACGACATAGCTGGCAAACAGCGGCAGCCGCGCCAGCGCAAAGACGGCGATCGCCGCCGGCAGGCTGGTGACGCCGCCGGCGACCAGAAACGCCATGCCGGCGCCGGGCGCCATGCCCTGGTCGATCAGCCCGTCGACAAGCGGCAGGGCGGCATAGCCGTTCAGATAGGCCGGCACGCCGACCAAAGTGGCGATGACGACCGGCACGATGCCGTCACCACCGACCAGCGTGGCGATGCTTTCAGCCGGCACATAAGCGAGCATCAGGCTTTCCAGGACGAAGGCCAGGGTCAGCCATTTGCCCAGGAAACCGAGCGCCTTGCCGCCGCTTGCGGCAAAGGTCCGGCGGCGGCTTTCCTCGCTCCAGAACCGCCACGCCACCGGCTCGGGCTGGAGCACGCTCTTAGCCGCGCAGCCGCCCTTGCCGATGCCAGGACGCAACGGATCGGCAAACAGGCCGGCGCGCGTCAGCCCGACAATGGCAAAGCCGCCAAACAGGCCGAGACCGACGGCGATGATTGTCTTGGCCAGGGCGAAACCGAAGCCAAGGAAGCCGGCGGTCATTACGAACATGGCCGGATCGATGACCGGCGAGGCGAGCCAGAACGCCATCACCGGGGCGAGCGGTACGCCGATGCCCAAAAGCGCGGCGATCAGCGGAATGACGCCACACGAACAAAACGGCGACAGGCCGCCGATCAGCGCCGCCAGCACGATCATCGTCAGCACCCGGCCGGAAAAGGCGCGGGCGATCAGGGCATCGGCGCCGCTGGCCTGGGCGCCGGCCGTGAAGGCGACCGAGGCGAGCAGGAACGGCGCGACGGAGAGCAGACTGGCAAGCGTAAAGGCGACGCTTTGCTCCGCCTGCTGCCAGTCGGCGAGCGCGGTCAGGAGCAGGATCACGGCGATGGCGAGCCACACCCGGTCCGGAACCGGAAGCCGCCAGGGCGTCCGGAAGCCGCCAGGGCGTCTTTGCAAGGCCGGGAGATTGTACGCTCATATCGTTCGTTCCTCTGGCGCGCAGAAATCACGCGGCCGCGTCGTCGGTCATGTCGGCAAGCCCGGCGCAGCATTCATCGCTCAGATAGTCGAGCAGGTCCTGCATCCGCTGATAGCCGGCCCGGCAGCGGGTCTCGCGCCCCAGCCGCTCCTGTTCGATCAGGCCGGCCTGCGCCAGCGCCGCAATATGATGGGCGAGCGTGGAGGCCGGAACATCAAGCCGGGCCTGGATTTCGCCGATATTGAGGCCGTCATGCCCGGCCTTGACCAGCAGCCGGAACAGCCGCAGGCGGGTCCGGTTTCCCAGCGCCGCCAGCGCATCGGCGGCGGCTTGCTCGTTGAGTGGAGATTGGTTCATGACCATATAACTAATTATCTAGTTATATGGTGTCAAGCCCCTAACCGTGTTCGAATCGCGCATTTGTGGTGATTGCCGGCCGAAGCGAGCGGGCGCAGTTGTGGTTTTGCGGTAAAGCCGGTTCTGGCAAACCGGCTGATCGCCGGTCAGAGGATGCCGGTGTCGTTGCGCTGCGCGCGTGCCGCACAGGCCGGGCCGGGTCCGCGCATGTAGTGGCGCTCGGGATAATAGGGCGGCGCAAACAGGCCGCGCAGGTGGGAAACGGTTCTGAAAAATGCCCTGTTGAAGCGCATGGTGGATTCTCGTGATCAGCGTTGAAATTCGAAGGTGCAATTATAGGCGGCAAATATGAACGGCAGATGAGCAGCGGCGGCGTGAGTGTCGATTCGGTGAAAAAAAGATTGCCGTGCTCTTGTAGCAACAGCCCCTCACGCATTGCCAATCAAAATTCCCGCAGCAAAGACCAGCGAGCCGCCGAGCACGACCTGCAAAGCGGCGCGCAGGAACGGCGTGTCCATGAACCTGTTCTGGATCCAGGCGATCGCCCACAATTCGATAAAGACGATGATGATCGCCAGCGTCGTCGCCGTGGTGAAATCGGGAATGAGATAGGGCAAGGCATGGCCGAGGCCGCCGATCGTCGTCATGATGCCGGAGGCAAAACCGCGCTTGACCGGCGAGCCGCGGCCGGAGAGTTCGCCGTCATCGGACGCCGCTTCAGTAAAGCCCATGGAAATGCCGGCGCCGACGGACGCGGCGAGGCCGACAAGGAAGGTCGTCGACGTGTCGCCGGTGGCGAAGGCGGTGGCGAAGATCGGCGCCAGGGTGGACACCGAGCCGTCCATCAGGCCGGCCAGACCCGGCTGTACCCAGGTCAGGATGAAACGGCGGTGCGCCTCGCGGTCCTCGTCGGCGCGCGCATCGGCCGGCAGATGCTCCATTTCGAGCCGCTCGGCCGTCTGCTGGTGGCTGGCCTCGGCCGCGGCGAGATCGCCGAGCAGCTTGCGGGTGCCGGCATCGGAGGTGCGCTGCGCCGCCTTCAGGTAAAAGTGGTGGGCGGCGGATTCCATATTGGCCGCTTCCTCGCGGATCCGTTCCAGGCCGAGATTTTCGATCAGCCAGACCGGCCGCCGCGAATAAAAGCCGGCGACATGTTCGCGCCTGATCAGCGGAATGACGTCGCCGAAGCGCCGCTGGTGTTCGGCGATCAGCCGGTGGCGGTGCTGGTCCTCTTCGGCCACCATCTCCTCGAACAGTTTCGCCGATTGCGGAAAATCGGCGCGCAGCTTTTCCGCATAACTTGCATAGATGCGGCCATCGTCCTCTTCGGCCGAGATCGCCAGGGCCAGAATCTCCTGTTCCGATAGGTCCGAAAACCGCCGCCGACTGGAAATGCCCGGAATCATATGAAGCTCCGTTTTTGGTTCCGCCCGCAGCCGGCTCAAGAAAATGCGGCCGCCGCCGTAAACGGTCTTTTAGCCCAAACCGGCTAGGACAAAAGCATGGATTTCGATGTTTGCAGGCTTGCTGAGCCGCCGTTCATCAAGGCGTGGCGTATCCTCAGAAGCCGTGACGACACGGCGGCTTCACCGGTTTTTGACCCGGCCGAATGGCCCGCCGGCTTGCATCGGCGCCTTTGCGGAGCGAACTTAGGGGCGAAGGTTTCGCCATGACGCAACAGACCGACACGATACTGGACCGCATCGGCCGTTGGCTGGCCGGCCGGCTTGAACACGAAGTCTCCGGCTACCAGCCCTATACGCCGTCCGACCCGGAAACCCTGCGGGCCTTGTTACGGCCCGGCGACGTGCTGCTGGTTGAGGGCAACCAGTACATTTCCAAGGTCATCAAGTACCTGACCATGTCGACCTGGTCGCATTCGGCGATCTTCGTCGGTCCGGTGGACGGCGCGGCAAGCGAGAACGGCGAGCCGCATATGCTGATCGAAGTCAATCTCGGCGAGGGCTGCGTCTCCAAGCCGTTGTCGAAATACTGCACCTACAACACTCGCATCTGCCGCCCCGTAGGCCTCGCCCACAAGGACCGCGAAATCGTCGTGACCTTCATGGTCGGCCGCATCGGCCTGAAATACGACAACAAGAATATCCTCGACATGTTGCGCTATTTCCTGCCCGTTCCGATCCCGCAGCGCTGGCGGCGGCGGGCGATTTCGCTGGGTTCGGGCGACCCGACGCGGGCGATCTGTTCAAGCCTGATCGCCCAGGCGTTCCAGTCGGTGCGCTATCCGATCCTGCCGAAGATCGAGAACAACAACCGCCGCAACCGCCGCAGTCGTGAAATGCGGCGGCGGCGCGAGGAGATTTATTACATCCGCCATCATTCGCTGTTTTCGCCGCGCGATTTCGACCTCTCACCCTATTTCGCCGTGGTCAAGCCGACCATCGAGCGCGGATTCGATTATCGTGGCATCAACTGGCATGACGAATCGGCGGACGAGGCGGAAACTGTTGTGGCGGATGCCGAGGCGGCGGTCGACGCCGGGGCCGATACCGAACCGACCGAGGTCCTGCCGGCACAATCAGACGATCACGAAGCCGCCTGACCGCCCTTCCACATTGCGCTCGGCCGTCCGTCCGGCCACACTCCACCGATGGAAGAGACAGCAATCTTCGCAGTCGCCCTGGTCGGCTTCGCCTTTGCGATCGTCTCGCGGCGCATTGAGGCCGGGCCGCTCTCCGCGCCGATCATCTTTACCGCGACCGGCATCGCCATCGGCCCGCTCGGCCTTGGCCTGATCGATGTCAGCGACAGCGTTCTGCTTGAAGTCGTCGCCACGACGACGCTGGCGCTGGTGCTGTTTGAGGACGCCGCTTCCATCAAGTTCCAGGGGGCTGAACGCCGCAGCCTGATGCGCCGCGTCACGACCCGTCTGTTGGGTCTTGCCCTGCCGGTTACCATCCTTGCCGGCGCAATCATCGGCAAGCTCGTCTTCCCCGATCTCGCCTGGGCCGAAGCCTTCGTGCTGGCGCTGGTCCTGGCACCGACCGATGCGGCCCTATCGCAGCCGGTGTTTGCCGCCAAGGGCCTGCCCGGACCGGTGCAGAATGCCCTCGACGCCGAAAGCGGCCTCAATGACGGCATCTGCCTGCCGCTGCTTTTGATGGCGCTGGCCATCTCCGTGGAAGGCTTCGACATGCTCTCAGGTTCGGCCTGGGGCCGGGTCTTTCTCGGCCAGCTTGTGATGGCGCCGGTCTATGGCGCCGCCATCGGCTTTATCGGCGCCAGGCTGATCGCCACCTGCCGGTCGCGCCGCGAGATCGGCGAGACCTGGCATTCGCTGTCCATTCTGGCGCTTGCCGGCATCGCCTTCGTCGGATCGGAACTGTTCGGCGGCAACGGCTTTTTGTCGGCCTGGGCCGCCGGCCTGGTCTTCGGGCTGAACTCCGACAAGGAGGCGAGCGAACCGCTGACCCGTTTCGTTGCCGCCGAAGGCCAGTTGCTGATCCAGGCGAGCTTCGTCCTGTTCGGCGCCATGATCGTGCCACAGATCATGGACCCCGGCGCCGCGCTTTATCTGCTTTATGGCGTCCTCACCTTGACGGTCCTGCGCATGGCGCCGGTCGCCGTCTCGCTGGCCGGGCTCGGCCTCGCCGCGCCGTCAAAAACCTTCATCGGCTGGTTCGGGCCGCGCGGTATACCCTCCATCCTCTATCTGGTCCTCGTCGTCGACCGGGAAGGCTTTGCCGCCGCCGGCCGCATCACCGACATCGCCGCGATGACGATCCTCCTCTCCATCCTCCTGCATGGCGTCACCGCCACCTGGGGCGTGGCGGCCTACAAAAAATGGCTGGCGAAAAGCGGCCGGGAGTACTGAACCGGCGCCGGTTGCCGCGCCAATGCGGCACAGTTGACATATCATTGTGAACCGACAAGTTTGGCCGCTGTTTCAAGAGACCGGCCAGGAAACGGCCGAAGGGAGGAAAATATGCTTAAACACATCGCTATAGCCGTGCTTGCCGGCGCGGTTTCATCGACGGCAATGGCCGAAACAGTGCTCAAGGCGTCGCATCAATGGCCGGGCGGCAAGGGCGACGTCCGCGACGAGATGGTGCAGATCCTGGCGCGCGAGGTCGAAAAGGCCGGTGTCGACCTGAAAATCCAGGTCTATCCCGGCAAATCCCTGTTCAAGCCGCGCGAGCAATGGGGCGCGATGACCAAGGGGCAGCTCGATATCTCGGCCTTCCCGCTGGATTACGCCTCCGGCCGTCACCCGCAGTTTTCCGCCACCTTGATGCCGGGTCTGGTGCGCGACCACGCCCATGCCGCACGGCTCAACGCCTCGCCGTTCATGGACGACATCAAGAAGATCATCGATGAAGCCGGTGTCGTCGTCATTTCCGATGCCTGGCTGGCTGGCGGATTCGCCTCCAAGAAGGGTTGCATTCGCGGTCCGGAAACCATGTCCGGCCAGGTGACACGCGCTGCCGGCCCGGCATTCGAGCAGATGCTGGCCGCTGCCGGCGCTTCGATCTCATCGATGCCGTCCTCGGAAATCTATACGGCTCTGCAGACCGGCGTTCTCGACGCGGCCAACACCTCGTCCGGATCCTTCGTGTCGTACCGCATCTTCGAGCAGGTCAAGTGCCTGACCGCGCCGAGCGCCAATGCCCTGTGGTTCATGTACGAGCCGATCCTGATGTCGAAAAAGTCATGGGAAAGCCTCAACCCGGACCAACAGGCGGCGCTGAAGGCTGCCGGCAAGACGGCGGAGGACTATTTCGCCGGCGAGGCCAAGAATATCGATGACAAGCTGGTCGACGTCTACAAACAGGCCGGCGTCGAGGTCACCGAATTGACCGGTGAAGAACACGCTGCCTGGCTCGCGGTGGCAAAAGATAGTTCCTACAAGATCTTCGCCGAGAAAGTTCCGGGCGGCGCCGAACTGATCGAAAAGGCCCTGGCCGTCGAATAGACCGGCCCTGCCGGTTCATCGGGCGGCGGCGAGCACTTCGCCGCCGCCTGCGTTTTCGCAAATCTGAACTGATCATCTGCCATGTCAGCCGCCACATCAGCCTATGTCCGGACCGTGTCGCAGGTTTCGCGCGCGGCAGCCGTTCTGGCGCTGGCCTTGATGGCCGCTGCGGTCCTGGTCGTCAGCGAAATGGTTTTCATGCGCTATGTGCTGAGAGCCTCGACGATCTGGCAGACCGAATTCGTCATCTATTCGCTGGTCGCGGCGACTTTCATCGGCTCGCCCTTCGTGCTGATGGAGAAGGGCCACGTCAATGTCGACATCCTCATCACCTCCGCGCCGCCGCGCGGGGCGCTGGCGCTGCAAATTATTGCCGGCCTGATCGGCCTCAGCTTTTGCGCCCTTTTGGCCTGGTCCGGTTGGGTTTATTTCCATGAGGCATGGGCGGGACGGTGGACCACGGAAACCGTCTGGGCGCTGCCCTTGTGGATCCCGCTGCTGCCGCTGCCGGCCGGCATCGGGCTGTTGTGCCTGCAATATGTCGCCGAACTCATCAAACTGAAAGACGACGACTGATGACGCCGCTTGTCGCCGGCTCTTTTGTCATGCTTGCGCTTCTGGCCTGTCTGGCGGTCGGCACGCCGATCGCCTTCGCGCTCGGCTTTGTCTCCGTCATGACGCTGCTTGTCGTGGAGGGCTGGGACTCGATTTCCATTCTCGGCGAGACCTTTTTCGGCGGCTTGGCCTCCTTCGGCCTGGTGTCGATCCCGATGTTCATTTTAATGGGCGCCGCCGTCGCCTCCTCGCCGGCCGGCAAGGACCTCTACGAGGCCCTGGACCGCTGGCTGAACAGGGTTCCGGGCGGGCTGGTGCTGTCCAATATCGGCGCCTGCTCCATCTTCGCCGCTTTGTCCGGCTCATCGCCGGCGACCTGCGCGGCGATCGGCAAGATGGGCATCCCGGAAATGACCAAGCGCGGCTATCCCAACGAGATCGCCACCGGGTCGATCGCCGCCGGCGGCACATTGGGCATCCTGATTCCGCCGTCGATCACCATGATCGTCTATGGCATCGCCACGGAAACCTCGATCGGCCGGCTGTTCATGGCCGGCCTCCTTCCCGGCGCCATGCTGACCGGGCTGTTCATGGCCTGGACGGTCTATTCCTGCCATCGCCGCGGCATCGGGCTCGACCAACTCGGCAAGCGCTTCACCATGGCCGAACGGTTTGCCGCCTTGCCGCGTGTCGTGCCGTTCCTGCTGATCATCGTCGGTATCCTCTATGTGCTCTATGGCGGCGTCGCGACGCCCTCGGAGGCCGCCGGCGTCGGCGCGCTGTTCTGCATCATTCTTGTCGTCGTCATTTACCGGATATGGTCGTTCAAGCCGCTTTACGCCGTATTCCGCAACACGCTGAAGGAAAGCGTCATGATCCTGATGATCATCGGCGCCTCCGAGTTGTTCTCCTTCACCCTGTCCTCGCTGTTCATCACCCAGTCGATCGCCGAGTGGATCGGCTCGCTGGACATCAGCCGATGGGTTCTGATGGCGATCATCAACGTGTTCCTGCTGATCGCCGGCTTCTTCCTGCCGCCGGTCGCCGTCATCCTGATGACCGCGCCGATCCTGTTGCCGATCATCCTGCAGGCCGGCTTCGACCCCTATTGGTTCGCCGTCGTCCTGACCATCAATATGGAGATCGGCCTGATCACGCCGCCGGTCGGGCTGAACCTTTATGTCATCAACGGCATCGCGCCCGAAATCCCGCTGCGAGAAGTCCTGCGCGGATCGGTTCCCTATGTGCTGTGCATGATCGTCGGCATCATCCTGCTGTGCCTCATGCCGGGCATCGCCACCTGGCTTCCCACCTGGCTGATGGGGCCGGCGATCTGACCGGGTGGCGAGGGCGCGATTGCGCCGATAAACGGCACGGTTACCGGTGGTCGGACGTCACTGTGCCGACTTCCCGGATTGCGCAGATAATGGTTCATTATCTCTACACCCCGGTTTGATTTGCCCTTTGCGCCGGCGGTTCCTATCACTTGCCAAATGCATCCAGAATACACCTCGCGCGAACGCCTGGCCGATGGCTTGATCCATGGGCTTGGTATTGCTGCCAGCCTTGTCGCCTTGCCGATCCTGATTGTGATGGCGATTCCGCTGCTGTCGGCGGCCGCTGTTGCCGGCCTCGCCCTCTACGCCGTCGCCAGCCTGGCGATGTTCGGCTTTTCCGCCGCCTACAACCTGATCCCGGCGCCGGGCTGGAAAGACCGGCTGCGGCGCTGTGACCAGGCCGCCATCTTCATGAAGATCGCCGGCACCTATACGCCGTTTGCGCTGTTGGAGATCGGTGGCGTTGTCGGCGCCGGCCTGTTCGGGACGGTGTGGATCGTCGCCTTGTCGGCAGCCGCGGCGAAGCTGTTCATGCCGGGCCGGCTCGACGGCGTCTCGGTCGGACTTTATCTGGCGCTCGGCTGGGCCGTC
>CALZIL010000134.1 GCA_945787495.1 uncultured Afifella sp.
GTCGGCTCGCTTGGCGCCGGCGTCGGGCTTTGGGAATCGGCCGAAGTGCGGGTCAATCCGGTCGGCACGATCGAGGTGCTGACCGGCTCCCACTCGCACGGCCAGGGTCACGAGACGACCTTTGCCCAGCTTGTCGCCGAACGCCTCGGCGTCGGCCTGGATAGCGTTCAGATCGTCCACGGCGACACCGACAAGGTGCAGTTCGGCATGGGCACTTACGGCTCGCGCTCCGGCGCGGTTGGCATGTCGGCGATCTCCAAGGCGATCGACAAGGTGGAAGCCAAGGCCAAGAAGATAGCCGCCCATCTGATGGAGGCGGCCGAAGGCGATATCGAGATCGCCGACGGTGAGGTGCGTGTCGCCGGAACTGACAAGAAGCTCGGCTGGCACGAAGTGTGCCTGGCCGCCTATACCGCCCACAACCTGCCGGAAGGCATGGAGCCGGGGTTGAAGGAGGGGGCATTCTACGACCCTGCCAATTTCACCTTCCCGGCCGGCTGTTACATCTGCGAGGTCGAGGTCGATCCGGGCACTGGCCACACCGACATCGTGCAGTTCGTCGCCGCTGACGATTTCGGCCGCATCATCAATCCGATGATCGTCGAAGGTCAGGTCCATGGCGGCGTCGTCCAGGGCATCGGCCAGGCGCTGCTGGAAGGCTGCCAATACGATCCGCAGACCGGTCAATTGGTAACGGCGACCTACAACGACTACACAATGCCGCGCGCCGATGACGTGCCCTCGTTCGACGTCTCGACGACCGAAACCCTGTGCCCGAACAATCCACTCGGCATCAAGGGCTGCGGCGAGGCCGGCGCCATCGGTTCGCCGCCGGCGGTGATCAACGCCATCACCGACGCCATCGGCAACAACGATCTCACCATGCCGGCGACACCGGAAAAGGTGTGGCGGGCGCTCAATGCGGGCGCCGTCGCCCAAGCCGCCGAATAACGGCCGTAAATAAGGTTTCAGGGAGAAGAAGACGACATGTACCAGACCAACTATCACCGGCCGTCAAACCTGGCCGAAGCGGCCAGCCTGTTCTCGGGCGCTGACGATGCGGCCTATCTGTCGGGCGGCCACACGCTGATCCCGACAATGAAGCAGCGGCTTGCCGCGCCCTCCGATCTCATTGATATCTCCGGCCTGTCTGATTTGAAGGGCATCGAGGCCGGCAGCGACAGCGTGACAGTCGGCGCGGCCACCACCCATGCCGAAGTCGCCGCCTCCGATGCAGTCCGCGGCGCGATCCCGGCGCTCGCCGATCTCGCCGGCAACATCGGTGACCCGCATGTCCGCCATCGCGGCACCATCGGCGGGTCCGTCGCCAACAACGATCCGGCTGCCGACTACCCTTCAGCTGTGCTGGCGCTGGCAGCGACGATCCACACCGACAAGCGGCAGATTGCGGCCGACGATTATTTCGCCGGTCTTTTCGAGACGGCGCTGGAGCCCGGCGAAATCGTAACGAAGATCACCTTCAAGGTTCCGGCCGAAGCGGGATACGGCAAGTTCCGCAATCCCGCTTCGCGCTATCCGATGGCCGGCGTTTTCGTTGCCCGGAACGCCGATGGCTCTGTCCGGGTCGCCGTCACCGGCGCCGGCGACAGCGGTGTTTTCCGCTGGAGCGAGGCCGAAAGCGCATTGTCCAGTAGCTTTTCCGCCGATGCCTTGTCGGGGCTGCCAGTCGATGCCGGCGGCCTGATGTCGGACCTGCACGCCTCGGCAGACTACCGCGCCAATCTCATCAAGGTCATGGCCGGCCGCGCCGTCGCCAATATGGGTGGCGCGACGATCGTATGAGCGCCGGCAGAGCCGAATGAACGAAACGGCCCGGTTCTGCCGGGCCGTTTTCTTTTGCCGCGAAATTTGCTGGCTCATGACCTAGACTGGCGCCCGAGCGGGGATAGGAGAGCGTTATGGCCCTTTTGAAGCGCTGGATTATTGCAACTACCCTCGGCGTCGCCTTTACCGGCTTGGCCTATGCCCAGGAAGCTGCTGATACGGTCGCGCCGGAAGCGGCGACCCGGCTGCTTGCTGCCCAGGCCGAGCGGCAACCCGTCCGTGGCGAGATCGCAATGATCGCCGCCGCCAATCATCTGGCCGTCGAAGCCGGCGCGCAGATCCTGGCCAACGGCGGCACCGCCGCCGATGCTGCTGTCGCTGTCCAGCTGATGCTCGGCCTCGTCGAGCCCCAGTCCTCCGGTCTCGGCGGCGGCGCTTTTGTGCTTTACTGGGATGCCGCGGAGAAAAGGCTGACGACGCTCGACGGCCGCGAAACGGCGCCGCGCGCTGCCACGCCAACATTGTTTCAGGACGAGAACGGCGAACCGCTGAAATTCTTCGATGCTGTTGTCGGCGGGCGCTCCATCGGCGTGCCGGGAACGCCGAGGCTTCTGGCCGAACTGCACGCCCGCTGGGGAAAACGGCCATGGAAGGACCTGTTTCAGCCTGCCATCACCAAGGCGCGCCAAGGGTTTGCCGTCTCGCCAAGGCTGGCCGCGCAGATTGCCGGCGACGGTGACCGACTGAAAACCGATCCTGCCGCCCGCGCCTATTTCTTTACCGGCGACGGCGAACCGCTTCAGGCCGGCGCCATACTGAGGAACCTGGCCTATGCCGGCACTCTGGCAATCCTGGCGGAGCAGGGAATGGATGCGTTCTATTCCGGCCCGCTGGCTGAGGCGATCGTCGAAAAGGTTCGTGGTGCGGAGGCAAATCCCGGTTTACTGGCGCGCGACGATCTGGCCCGCTACCGGGTGATCGAACGCGAGCCTGTCTGCGTCGATTATCGCGACTACCAGGTTTGTGGCATGGGTCCGCCATCGTCTGGTGGTCTGACAGTCGGCCAGATTCTCGGGCTGTTGCAGCCGTTCGATATCAGCGCCATGTCGCCTGACGACGCCGGGACCTGGCGGCTGATCGGCGATGCGTCTCGTCTCGCCTTTGCCGATCGTGGCCGCTACATGGCCGATGTGGATTTTGTGCCAATGCCGGTCAAAGGTCTGCTCGATCCGGCCTATCTGGCCAGCCGGTCCGAGCTTCTGCGTGGCGAACGGGCGCTGGAGAGTGTCGAACCCGGTAAACCGGAGTGGGATCATGCGCTGAATTTATCCGACGACGAGGCGATCGAACTGCCGTCGACCAGCCATTTCGTCATTGTTGACGCCGACGGCAACATCGCATCCATGACCACCACCATCGAGAATGGCTTCGGCTCGCGGCTGATGGTGGCCGGTTTTCTTCTCAACAACGAACTGACCGATTTCTCTTTCCGCAGCCACAGTGACGGAGTGCCCATCGCCAACCGTGTCGAACCCGGCAAACGGCCGCGCTCGTCCATGGCACCGACCATCGTTCTGCAGGACGGTGTCCCGGTTCTGGCCATCGGCTCGCCCGGCGGCAGCCGCATCATTGGCTATGTCGCCAAGACCCTGATCGCCATTCTGGACTGGCGGCTTGACGTGCAGACGGCGATCGATATGCCCCATTTGGTCAACCGCTTTGGCACCTACGATCTGGAAAGAGGCACGGCGGCGGAAGCGATGGCGCCGGCGCTCGAGGCGCTCGGCTACAAGGTGAATGTTCGCGATCTCAATTCCGGGCTCCATGGGATTGCGCTCTGGGGCGATGACGTGCCGGATATATCCGTCCTTGAAAGCGGCTCGCCCTATCTCGCCGGTGGTGCTGATTCCCGCCGCGAGGGCGCAGTATTCGGGCAAGGGGCGTTGAAATGCGATCCGATCACCGCCTGCATTCGATGATCGTGCCGGCGCGCCCGTACCGCAGTTGAAGGCCGGCGCGCCGTAATCACGAAATTGTCGATTGATCCGTGATGGATGGCCCGGCATCACGGCACCAAAGGGAGATAGATCGTGCTGAAAACACTGTCCGCCAGTCTCATTATGCTCGCCGCTGCCGCCCTGCCTGCATATGCAGCCGATCCCGATCCGAAAAACTGGGATGCGGTACTGGCCGAGGCAGAGGGCCAGACCGTCTATTTCCATGCCTGGGGCGGCGAGACGCGCATCAATGATTACATCGCCTGGGCCGGCCGCACGGTGAAGGAGCGCCATGGCGTTCGCGTCGTCCACGTCAAGGTGACTGACACCGCTGGTGTTGTCTCGAAAATACTGGCTGAAAAGGCCGCTGGCCGCGAGGCGGGCGGTGCTGTCGATCTGGTCTGGATCAATGGTGAGAATTTCGTCGCACTGAAAGACGCCGGCATGCTGCTCGACCGACCCTGGGCGAGCGAACTGCCCAATTACCGCTTTGTCGACGAGACCGGCAAGCCGACCGTATTGACCGATTTCACCGTACCGGTCGACGGCCGCGAAGCGCCCTGGGGCATGGCCAAGCTGGTCTTCTTCCATGATACGGCCGTTCTCGCCGATCCGCCGAAGTCCGCGGCAGCGCTGCTTGACTGGGCCAAGGCCAATCCGGGACGTTTCACCTATCCGCAGCCGCCCGATTTCGTCGGTTCCTCCTTCCTCAAACAGGTCCTCTATGAACTGGCACCCGACCCCGCCGTTCTTACCCGGCCCACCGACGATGAAACGTTTAAAAAGGCAACCACGCAGTTTTTTGCCTATCTCGACGACCTCACCCCGCATCTGTGGCGGCAGGGTCGCGCCTATCCGCAGAATTACGGCAGCATGCGTCAGCTTCTTGCCGACAGTGAAGTCGACATCACCTTCGCCTTCAATCCGGCCGATGCCTCCAATGCCATCGCCAACAACGAACTGCCGGACACCGTTCGCAGTTATGTTTTCGATGCCGGCACCATCGCCAACAGCCATTTTCTCGCCATCCCGTTCAATGCCAACGCCAAGGCCGGCGCCATGGTGCTGGCCGATTTCATGATGTCGCCGGAAGCGCAGGCCCGCAAACAGGATCCCAATGTCTGGGGCGACCCGACGGTGCTTGATGTCGCCGCCCTGGCCGGCGACGACCGCAAGCGCTTTGAAGCACTTGATCTCGGCATTGCGACTCTGCCGCCGGAAAAGCTTGGCCTGGCTTTGCTGGAACCGCATACCTCGTGGCTGAAACGGCTAGAGATCGAATGGGCGCGCCGCTACGGCGTCAACCAGTAGGCGCTGCCTTACGGGAATAGGTCCGGGCAGGGGTGCGAAAAGTGTTGCGGCTGGTGCCGGCAGGTGCATTTCTTGTTCTGATCGGCCCGGTTCTGGCCGGGCTTCTGGGCGCCGCCCTGCCGGCTTTTGGCTATCTGCCGGCGATCGGCGGTAAAAATCTGTCGCTCGGCCCGTTTGGCGACCTTGCCGCCATGCCAGGGCTTTTGCGCTCCTGCGGGCTCAGCCTGGCCATCGGCCTGATCACCACCGTGATTTCCTATGCAATCGTCGTTTTGTTCATCGCCGGCTGGCGCGGCACCCGGTTGTTTGGCGCCATGGAACGCCTGGTTTCGCCGCTGTTGAGCGTGCCGCACGCCGCCGCCGCCTTTGGCCTTGCCTTCCTGATTGCGCCGTCGGGCTTTCTGGTCCGGCTGGTCTCGCCTTGGCTGACAGGCTGGGACCGTCCGCCAGATTTCCTGATCGTCAATGATTCACTCGGCCTGGCCATGATGGCCGGCCTTATCGTCAAGGAAATCCCGTTCCTGCTGCTGGTCTCGCTGGCGGCGCTGCCGCAGATCCGAGCCGCGCAATTCGGCCATGTCACCGCCAGTCTCGGCTATGGCCGTATCGCCGGTTTCGTATTTGGCGTTCTGCCGGCGCTTTACCGCCAGATCCGCCTGCCGGTCTTCGCCGTTCTCGCCTATGCCACCTCCGTCGTCGATGTAGCGCTGATCCTCGGGCCGACGACACCGCCGCCGCTGGCGGTGCGCGTTCTTCAATGGCAGGCCGATCCCGACCTTGCCATGCGTTTTGTTGCCGCTGCCGGCGCGCTGCTGCAGCTGGCGGTCACCGGCCTCGGCCTGCTTGTCTGGGTTTTTGGCGAAAAAGCCACGGCGCGGCTCTGCGCAGTCCTCTATGCGACCGGCCGGCGCGGCAAGGATGACAAGGTCTGGCGGCGCCTTGCCGTCACGCTGATGTCGGCATCGGCCTTTATCGTCCTTGCCGGCATTGCGCTATTGGCGCTGTGGTCGATTGCCGGCCTGTGGCGTTATCCCGATCTCTTGCCCGACAGCTTAACCCTCGGGGTCTGGATGCGGTCACTGCCCGGCCTGACCTCGCCGCTCATCAATGCCGTCGTCATTGGCATCTCCTCCAGCCTTGCCGCGACGGCGATTGCACTCGGCGCCCTGGAATATGAGGCCCGCGCCGGTGTGACACCGACGATCCGCGCGCTTGTGGCGCTTTATCTGCCGCTGCTGGTGCCGCAGATCGCCTTCCTGCTCGGCCTCAATGTGGTTTTCACCTGGGCTTATCTGGACGGCCGTCTGGTTGCGCTGGTGCTTGTCCATCTGGTTTTCGTCTTTCCCTACGTGCTCTTATCGCTGGCCGATCCGTGGCGCGCCTGGGACCGACGCTACGGCCTGATGGCTCGGGCGCTGCGTCATGGCCCCGACGCTGTCTTCTGGCGCATTCGCCTGCCAATGCTGCTGCGTCCGGTGCTGACCGCCGCTGCCGTCGGCTTTGCCGTCTCCATCGGCCTTTATTTGCCGACGCTGATGATCGGTGCCGGCCGCTGGCCGACGATCACCACGGAAGCCGTGGCGCTGGCGGCCGGCGGTGACCGGCGCGTTATTGGCGCAACGGCCTTGTTGCAGGCGCTGCTGCCCTTTGCCGGCTTTGCCTTGGCGCTGGGTATTCCGGCCTTGCTTTTCCGCGACCGCCGGGCCATGCGGCCGGCAGCATGAGTGACATGGACACCGCCGGCGCTAAAACCGGGCTGACTCTGGACAAGGCCGAGATCACCTTGAATGGCGATCGTCTGGCCGCGGTCGATGCCCACATTTCGCCGGGTGAAATTCTCACCGTCATGGGACCGTCCGGCTCCGGCAAATCGACCTTGCTGGCCTATGTCGCGGGTTTTCTCGACCCGGTCTTTTCAGCCACCGGCCGCATCCGGCTCAACGGTCTCGACGTCACCGCACTGCCGCCGGAGCGGCGCGGCATGGGCCTGCTGTTCCAGGACCCGCTGCTGTTTCCGCATCTGTCAGTCGGCGGCAATCTGATGTTTGGCCTGACGCCGGCGATCAAAGGCCACGCGGCGCGCCACCAAGCCGTCGAGGCAGCATTGAGCTATGTCGGCATGGATGATTTCCTTGATCGCGATCCAGCGACCTTGTCTGGTGGCCAGCGGGCGCGGGTGGCGCTGATGCGCACTTTGTTGTCGAAACCCGAAGCGCTGCTGCTCGACGAGCCGTTTTCCAAGCTCGATACGGCACGCCGCGGGCAAGTGCGCGATCTCGTCTTCGCCGAGGCCCGCCAGCGCGGCCTGCCGGTGCTTCTGGTCACCCATGACGCCGTCGACGCCAGGGCAGCAGGTGGGCCATGCATCGAACTGGCATAGCCGCCCGCCCGCCGGGCTGCGGACAAAATTGATGCATCGCCGCGCCAGCCATGCCAATCTGACGCCAGACGGGCGGGCCGAACGGCATTGCCGCCGGCATCCGCCCCGATTGTGCAAAACGACTGTGCAAAACAAATTTTAGACAAGCAGTATCGAAAAGCAGGGAGCAGATTATGCGTTTGAAATGGCTTGCCGCGGCCGCGGCGCTGGTTTTCGCCGGTCCGGCCTTTGCCGCAGAGGTGAAGCCCGCCGTCGTCTATGATCTGGGCGGCAAATTCGACAAGAGCTTCAACGAAGCCGCTTACACGGGTGCGGAGCGCTTCAAGACCGAGGCCGGGATTGAATACCGCGATTTTGAAATCCAGAACGATTCCCAGCGTGAGCAGGCGCTGCGCAACTTCGCCCGTCGTGGCCACAAT
>CALZIL010000135.1:0-2960 GCA_945787495.1 uncultured Afifella sp.
CGCTATGACAATTTCGCCATCGCACTCTTATCGCGACGTCAAGGTGGAGATTCTCGACCGCGTGCGCACCGGACTGTGGCCGCTCGGCGAGATCATCCCTGGCGAAGAGGCCTTGGCGGCGGAATTCGGCTGTGCTCGTGTCACCGTCAACCGCGCTCTGCGCGAGCTTGCTGCAGAGGGCGTAGTAGAGCGCAAACGCAAGGCCGGCACCCGCGTCGTCCAGGGCCGCACACGTGCGGCGCGGATTGAAATTCCGCTGATCCGTACCCAGGTCGAAGAACGCGGCGGCGCCTATCGCTACGTGCTATTGAGCCGCGAAATCCTCGTTGCGCCCGAGACAGCGCGGGCGCGTCTGTCGATAGAATCCGGCATGGAAGCGCTGCACTTGCGCTGCCTGCATTTCGCCGATGGCTCGCCCTATCAGCTGGAAGACCGCTGGATCAATCTGGATGCCGTCCCAAGCGCCCGCACGGAAAGATTTGAAGAAATCAGCCCGAATGAGTGGCTGGTTCGCGAAAAACCGCTGTCTGAAGCCGAACACACCTTCCTGGCGACCAATGCCAGCGAAGACGAAGCGGCGCTGCTCGGCCTGGCATCACACGATGCCCTGTTCGTCATTGAGCGCCGTACCTGGCTGGCCGATCAGACGATCACCTGGGTCCGGCTGATCCATCCCGGCGCATCGTTCCGGATGACTTCGCGAAGCTGAAATTCGCGGCGGCCATCAGTTGGCCAATATCCGCTTTTCCTAGATTATGGTCCGCTATTGAAGACAAACGGACGTCAGCGGCAGATGCCCTCCAGGTCCGCTTTTAACCCAATTCGGAAGTCGCCGGGGTATTGTTGCGCTTGGTCGTGCGGTCTTTGGCACTGTGAATAAGTTAGTAAACAGTCCCGGCCGGTGTATTTTTTGCCTATCAGGAGCAAGACATGGCCCAGCATTCGGGCACAGTCACGTTGCTTCTGGTTTTAATCATTATCTCTGTGAATGTTCTGGTGAGGGTGTTGTCAGGCGCCGCCGGGGTGTTGGGGCTGAAGGACAGCTAGGGGCAGTGTGATGTGTGGCGAGGGCAGTATTTCCGCTTAGGCAGCCCTAAGTTCTCCCGCCAGTTCGCGCCGGACGGCTGCTATGACGAGGCCGGCGATTTTCGGTTCGGTGCCGACAGGGCCGATGACCGGCACGTAGCCCTTGCCGGCTTCTGACAGGATTTTTCGCACATCCTCGCCACCATGACTGCCTTCGCCGGCAAAGAAGCTGATCACGACCGAACGGGCGCAAAGCCCGGCAACGGCATCTTCGGCAAACGGTGCCTCTTCCAGATAGGCGGTCTGGACCGACCTAATATTCAGGCATTGGCGCAGGCCGTCCGCAAAGGTCTCGGCCGCTATACGCGATTGCGGGCTTTTGACCGATCCATGGCGCGGCATCGCGGACGCGCCCGGCGATCAGCGCCGCCAGCGCCGGATCAAGGCCGAGCGGCGGCAGGATCGCCACCTCGCTACGGCCTGCCCCACCTGTGGTCTCCAGCCCAAGCCGTGCCGGCAGTGCCTTTTCGACGTAATAGCCGCCGCTCATGAAGAACGGAAACACCAGAATCCTGTGACCAGCGAGTTCAGCAAAGGCGGCTTCGAGCGCGGGCCCGCCATTCAGGACTCCGCAGGTGACAGGCATACCCGCTAGGCGCGCGCGAACCGTTCCGGTCAGAGCGTGCAGTGCTGCGTTCTGCGCCGCGCCGCCGATATCACCATGGGCGGCGATCAGCAGAGCCGGCCTTTTGCCGCCCAGTTCAATGACTTGTTCCGGCCTCAAAGGTGATCTTGTTCCAGACATTGTATTTCCCTGAGGGTTTGCGCATGGCAATCCGCTTGACCTCTTCAAGGGTCTTCGAATCGTAGATGACGATGGCGCCATCATCGTCCCAGACCGAGACGATCGCGTGGCTGCCGTCGCGGTCGAATTCGACATGTGCGGCCGTCTTGCCGGGCGCCGGACGGATCGTTTTGACGACCTCCAGGCTCGCCTTGTCGATCAAATGAAGAACGTCCTTGTTGGGCCCGAAAAAGACATCGGTCCAGGCATAGGGCGAATTGTCGTGGCTGCGCATGAAGAAGCCGGGGCCGAGGGTCTCCAGCGTCTTGACGACCGACCAGTCAGTCATGTCGATGACGCTGACCTTGGCGCCCTTCAAATGCGGCGTCGCCATGACCGGCCGGCCGTTGCGTGTCCAGGAGATGCCGGACCCCAGATGCGGCATCCCCGGAAGCGGCAGTTCGGCGATCTCGCGGCCGACATTGAGGTTGACCACCACCCCGCGCGCGCCGTCGCGAGCGGCGCCGATAAGATTGCGATAGTCGGGATCGAAAAAGAAATCGTCCAGCGGTTCCGAAACCATGATCCGGCGCAGTGCAAACAGGCCCTGTGAGGACGGTATACCCTCAACCATTCCTTTTTCGCGACTGTGAACGAAACCCTCGTAGACCGGGGGTGCGTCAGGATCCGTGGCGACCTCCCATATCTCCGGGGCGTCCTTTAGCGCGAGGATGAAGCTGTCGCGGGTCGGCGCCTGGTAGACGGCGGAGACACGTGAGGGGTTGCCGTCGCGATCCGCCACCTTGAAGATCTTCTCGACCGAAAGATCGGCGGTGGACAGTATCGTCAGCGTCCGCGGCAGATAGTTGGCCACGGCCAAATGCCTGCCGTCTTTCGAGATCGCGATGTTACGACTGTTGAGACCAGCGCGAACCTCGGCAATGATCTGCAGACTCCAAAGATCGTATTTCGTCACCCAGCCGTCGCGCGACATGAAGAAGACGAAGCGGCCGTCGGGTGTGAATTTGGGACCGCCATGCAGCGCGTAACGGGTGGCAAAGCGCGTCAGCGGTTCAAACCGGTCGCCGTCGAGAATCGTCGCATGATGGTCGCCGGTCTCCACCACGACGAACAGGTTGAGCGGGTCGGC
>CALZIL010000135.1:2966-21816 GCA_945787495.1 uncultured Afifella sp.
ACCATCGGCAGCGGCGTACGGACATAGGCGGCAAGGGCGGTGATCTGGTCGGCCGTCAACTGCTCGCCGAAGGCCGCCATCTGGGTCTGCGGCCGGCCTTGGCTGATCGTCGCCAGAACCGTCTCCGCGCCCTTGCGGCCGAGCGTCTCGGGAATCAGCGCCGGACCGGTGCCGCCGAGCCGGTCCTTGCCATGGCAGGCAGCGCAATGTTCGGCGAAAAGCTTCTCCGCCTCCGGCCCGGCGGCCGGATCGGCGGCGGAACCGGCAAGAGCCGGCCCGGTCAGAGCCGCTGCAATCCCGGCCAGAACCGTCAGGCTCGCCAGGGCATGGCGGCTAAACATAGCGATGCGGCGCTTCATGGCGCGCGCCCCTGAACGGCGTGACGACAAGGCGGTCGGCGTCGCTTTCAATGCCGATTTCACCATCTGACAGGTAACAGGCCGGATCCTCCGCCCAGGGATCACCGGTCAGTTGCAGCGCCCGCACGCGGGTATTGCCGCCGCAGATATCCTTGTGGGCGCACACTCCGCAGCGGCCCTTGATGGTACGCGGCCGCGCCTTCAGGCCGGCCATGACCGGGTCGGACAAATCGGTCCAGATGTCTGAAAACGGCCGCTCCTTCACATTGCCGAGCGTGTAATGCCACCAGAAGGTGTCAGGATGGACCTGGCCGAGATTGTCGATATTGGCGATGTTGACGCCCGACGAATTGCCGCCCCAGCGGCGCAGCAGCGCCGCCACATGATCGGCCTTGTCAGGATGCTCGCGCTGCGCCCAGTGCAGCAGATAGACCGCATCGGCATCGTTGTTGCCGGTGACATATTCGCGGCAAACGCCGTTCATGACATCAGCCCAGGCACGTTCGATCAGCCTGTCCATGGCGCTGCGGGTGACGTGCCAATGGGCGTCGTCACCGCGGTTCTTGTTGCCACGGCCGGCATAGACCAGGTGCGACAGATAGATCTTGTCGACATCCTCGGCCGCGGCGAGGTCAAGTAGAGGCTCGAGATTCCGCGCATTGTCCATCGTCATGGTGAAGCGCAAGCCGACCTTGACAGCGCGCGCCCTGAGCCGCCGTACGGCGGCAAGCGAGGCTTCGAAAGCGCCATCCATACCGCGAAAGCGGTCATGCACCTCGCCAATGCCGTCAAGGCTGATGCCGACGTAATCATAGCCGATCGCGGCAATGCGGTCGGCGGCTGCATCGTCGATCAGCGTACCGTTGGTCGACAGGCCGACATAAAAGCCCATCGCCTTGGCGCGGGCTGAGATTTCATAGATGTCTGGGCGGATCAATGGTTCGCCGCCGGACAGGATCAGCACCGGCACGCCGAACGCCTTCAAATCGTCCATGACGGTGAAGACCTCGTCTGTCGTCAATTCGCCGGGGAAATCGACGTCGCCGGAGATCGAATAGCAGTGCTTGCATTTCAGGTTGCAGCGGCGAACGAGGTTCCAGATCACCACCGGGCCGGCCGGCGCGCGCACCGGGCCGAGCGGCGAGGGATCGGCAATTTCCTTCAGATAATGGGTGAGGCGAAACATCGAACGCTCCCTTCACGCGGCGATCCTGAGGCCGGTCTTTTTCAGGATCCGGACGGAATAAAGGATGTCGCCGGCGCGGCTCGCCAGGCCAAGCAGCCTGGCAATTTCGGCGGCCTTAGCTTCCACTTCGGCGCGATCGATGCCGTGCACCATGGCGAACAGATTGTAACGCCAGTCCGGCAGGCGCCGCGGCCGGCGATAGCAATGGGAGACAAATTCAAGAGCGCCGATCTTTTCCCCGAGCGCATCGACGGTGTCATCATCGACATCCCACACGGTCATGCCGTTGGCGTTGAGGCTGAGACGGTAATGATTGGGCAGCGCCGCGATCCGGCGGATGATACCTGTCTCCTGCATTGCCGTGAGGCGCGCCATCACCGTTTCCACTGGCAGACCAGCACGTTCAGCCACAACCGGCCAGGGATCGGCGTCAAGCGGAAGGCCGTCCTGCAAGGCGGCGACGAGGGCGCGATCGGCGGGGTCGAGCCGGGTCATATGAAAGCCTCCCGGCCTTCCGCCTGCCGCGCCTCGGCTGTATCGGGCGACGACGCGTGGGTCGGCACCCGCAGGCCGACGAAGAATTCTGCCTCCTTTGGGAAACGCAGAACCGCAAGACCGGTTGCCGCTTCGATTTCGACGACGGCCGTTTCGATGCGATCCGGTTCCTCACAGGCGAGCACGAACCACATATTGAGACGGTGGGCGCGCTCGTAATTATGCGCCACTTCCGGGAAGCCATTGACCATGCCGGCGACCGCCTCGAAACGCGCCGCCGGCACCGCCATGGCACACAGACAGAAGGCCCCGCCCATTTTATCGGCGTTGAACAGCGGTCCGAAGCGGGTCAGCGTGCCGTTATCCAGGAGCCGCTGGATGCGGGCGATCACGATTTCCTCCGACACGCCGAGGTCGCGGGCAATGGCGCGAAACGGGCGCTGCTCGACGGCGATTCCGTCCTGCAGACGCTGCAACAACTGGCGATCAATGCGGTCGAGCGGGTCCATCACGCCACCGTACTAAGCTGCCGCGACAGTTTCGCGCCGGTCTGCTTGAAACAGCGTGTACTGAAAAGCACGGTATGGTTGCGCGGATTTACGCCGGCGGCCTTGCTGGCGATGCCGTTCAGCCGGTCAATCACCGCCAGGGCGTCCTCGCGCCGGCGGGCATGGACCATGCAGTAAAGGTTGAACGGCCAGGACTCGGTCCGCCGGCGGGCATAGCACAAGGTGACACCGGGTTCGCCGCCAAACGCCTCGCCAAGCCTGAGCGTCGCTTCGTCTGCAACATCCCAGACGGCCATGGCGTTTGTGCGGTAGCCGAGCGCCCGGTGTTTCACTACCACGCCGAAGCGGCTGATGACGGCGGCCTTTACCAGCGCGCTGAGACGTTCAAGGATTGCATCTTCGGTCATGCCGGTGAGTGCGGAGATCGGCAGGAATGGCCGTGAGGCGAGCGGCAGTCCGGTCTCGATCGCCGCCACGAGCTCACGGTCGCCGGGGCGAATTGCCGCCGGATCAGGTTTGCGCAGGACTTGACGCGGGCCGGATCCGACGGCGTCATCGAGCGCAAATCCAAGATCGAGGTGATAGGCTTCGACGAGTCGCAGATCATTGACCGGCAGGCCGGTCCGCTTTTCAATGCCGGTGATCGTGGCTTCGACGGCTTGCGCATCGGGGCCGGTGACAACGAACCAGAGATTCATCGGATTTTCGCGGCAGTAATTGTGGCTGACGCTGGGTTCGGCACTGACCAGATGGGCAACGACATCCAGTTGCTCCGGCGGCACCGCCATCGCCGCCAATGTGCTGGCGCCGAGCGTGTTTGGGGCAACCACAGCGCCGATCCGACTGATGATGCCGGTCTCGCGCAAGGCGGCATAGCGGTGGATCACGGCGTCTTCGGCAAGACCCACGGATTCACCGATGACAGAAAACGGCCGGCTGAGAATAGGAAAATTCCGTTGCCAGCCTTCGATCAGGCGCTGATCGACCAACTCCAGTTTGGCCGTGGTTTGAAGGGCGGGTGCCATATTACAGCCCCGTCCGGTGGGCGCGGGCGGTGAAGAAGATGCCGCTCGGCTTTTGCGCTGGAAGTTCGGCGACCCTCTCAAAGGTCATCGTGTCGTAGACCTTGAGCCGGTCACGATCGCGCACCGACAGCCAGACCTCATGGCCGCGCGGCGCAAATTCCATATGCAGGACGGCAGGCCCGGGTTTGAGCGTTCGCACGATCTGACGGGTCGGCACATCGATCACCTGCACCGTATCGTTGTGCGGCAGTGCGAAATTGACCCAGATTTGGCGGCCGTCGGGCCGTGCCATGGCAAAGACCGGCTGGCCATGCACCGCAATCCGGCCGATTTCCTCAAAGGTCTTAGAATCGACGACAAGCAGTTCATGGCGGCCGATCGCCGGCAGGAAGAGGGCGCCGTCGGCTTCCGCCCAGCCTTCCAGATGCGGCATCTTGTAGACCGGCAGCTTGGCCTCGCCGCGGCCATAGCCGGCAAGGATGCGCTCTGCTTTTGGATCAGCCTGCCACAAATCGATATGGCTGAGGCCGTCCTCGCCGAACAGGCCGGCGATGTAGTGGCGGCCATTGGCCGTGACCAGCGCGTCATAAGGATTGGCGCCGACATCGCCGATCTTCGTCAACTCCGGATCATCGCCGCCGGAAAAGTCGGCGATCCAGGTTTCACCGGCATCCCACAGGGTAAAGACGAAACGCCGGCCGGGCACATCGACCAGGCCGATCACCTTGGAAAGCGCGCCATCGTCGGAATTCGTGCCGCCATAGGCCGCCGGAATGTCGGCCACCAGGTTGAGGCTTCGCGTATCGAAGATGCGGACGCCGCCGGGCTGGTAGTTGGAAACGGCGATCAGTGCGCCATCATCGGAAATCGCGCCGCCGATGGAATTGCCGGCCTGGACGACGCGTTTGACGATCCTGGCTTCAAGCACATCGATCTTGGTCAGGCCGCCGTCTCGGCCGAACACGTAGGCGTAGCGCTCATCGCGCGAAAACACGACCGAGGCATGGGAAATATCGCCAAGCCCCTCGACCCGCGCGAGACGCTTGTGGGTGCTGGTATCGACGATTAACACGGATCCGGATGCCCGCTCGATGACGACGCCAAGATCGCCGGTGCCGCGCAATTCGGCGGCAAAAGCGGCGGCGGTCAGAAAAACCAGAGCAACAATGCCAAGACCCGCCCGCATCATTGGATCGCTCCGGTTTTCAGCGCCCTGGCGATCCAGTCGGCTTCCGGCTCGCTCAACAAACCGAGCCAGCCGGGCATCGGTGTATCGTCGATGCCGAAAAGAATGATGTCCCTGACCGTTTCGCGGTCCATGCCGGCGAGTTGGTCGACGGTGAGCGGCCGGCCAAGGCCACCCTTGAGCGTCAGGCCGTGGCACGAGCCGCAATCCTGGCGGACCATGTTTGACAGCCGGGCGATTTCGGCGGCAGAGAGGTCGCCGCCGGCCCGCGCGTTACCGCCGAACAGGGCGACAATGACAAGGATGCCAGGCAAAAGCCTAAGCATGGGCGACCTCCCGGACCGGCTCGACGAGATGCGGGACGGCTCTTTCCGTCGCGACGGCCAAATCACGGCCGGCTACGTCTCCGATGATGAAGGAGACAGGATTGGCAAGGCCGTCCGCCGTAACGGCATCGGCGATGCCGAGAAGGGTCGATGCCAGCCGGCGCTCGTCGGACCGGGTACCGTTGGCGACGGCAAGCACCGGCATATTGGCGGGCATGCCATGTTCGATCAGGCGGGCGGCAATCTGCCGGATCTGTGCAACGCCCATATAAAGAACCAGCGTTGTGCCGGGATCGGCCAGGCCTGACCAGTCGAGATCGAGCGGCGCGTCTTCCCGGCAATGGCCGGTGACATAGCGGACGCCGGTGGCAAGACCGCGATGGGTCAGCGGAACGCCGGCGGCAGCGGCGCAACCCTGCGCGGCGGTGATGCCGGGAATGACTTCAAATGCAATTCCGGCCTCGGCCAGGACTTCCGCTTCCTCGCCGCCGCGGCCGAAAATGAACGGATCGCCACCCTTTAAGCGGACAATGGTGAGGCCGGTGCGGGCAAGGCGGACGAGCAGTGCGTTGATCTCGTCCTGCGGCACCGGATGGCGCCGCGGTTGCTTGCCGACGCAAATCCGCGCGGCAACGGCCGGGGCCGTGTCGAGAATGGCGTCGGAGACCAGCCGATCATGGACGATGACGTCGGCGATGGCGATCGTGCGGGCGGCCTTGATGGTCAAAAGATCCGGATCACCCGGGCCGGCGCCCACCAGAAACACTTTTGCACGCATGGTCTTGATCCTTGCCGGCTCTGACATTCGATGCCGCCAGTGTCGTCGAAGAGGCAATCGCGGCCTTGACCAAAATCAAGCAAGTTAGGAAATGTGCCGAACAATGCCGTTGACGCTTCCGGTATGCAGTCGGGCTGTTCGGCATATTTGACCGACGGTCCGGCGATCGTCATGGCGGGCTTGACCTGATTGCTCGGGTTAAGCTTGCGCTTTCGGCGAATGGAACCGGCGCACGAGAAAACCAGTTCAAGCCAATTGATCTGTAATTCGCCGGAAGGGTGCCAATCGGATTGGGCGGAGGGCGCAACCGCCCTCCGCAAGGCCGCGCTCAGTAAACGTCGGAGCGGGTGTTGTAGACGTTGAACTTGCCGGTCGGCGTGATCAGAGCCGGATCCTTGATCACCTTCTTCAGCTCCAGCGTCCGGTCATCGACCACCACGATGGCCGATTCCTTGTCCTTGGCGTTCCAGACAGAGAACCAGATCTCGGTTCCCTCCTGGTTGAACTCACCCTGGACGACACGCGGCTGGCCCTCAGCAATGCCTGCCCATTCGCCGATCGGGAGCACCGTATATTCCGGCTCCTCCTGATCGAGCTCACTGACCTTGAAGACCGCGACCGAGGCCGAGATTTCGGCGTCCGGGTTCAACGGCGCATCGACATAGAGATTACCCGAGGTCGGATGCGACTTGACGAACAGCGAGCCGCCACCAAGGGCTTCCAGGGATTGCACCACCTTCCACGCCTGATCCGGATGGCTCTCGGGGTCGGTGCCGATCAGCGCCACCGTCTCGTCACCCAGATGCGAGGTTGCCCAGACCGGACCGTATTTCGGGTGCATCAGGTTGGCGCCTCGGCCGGGATGAGGCGTCTGGCCCTCGGTGTCGATGATGGTGACCAGCTTCGATTCCTTGGTGTCGATCACCGCGACCCGGTTGCGCGCGTTGGCGGCGGTCAGGAAATAGCGCTTGGTGCTGTCGAAGCCGCCATCATGCAGGAACCGCTCGGCCTCGATCGTGGTGACCTTGAGGTTCTTGATGTCGGAGTAGTCGACCATCAGGATCTTGCCGGTCTCCTTCACGTTGACGATGAATTCCGGCTTGAAATGCGAGGCCACGATCGCGGCTACGCGGGGCTCGGGGTGGTATTCCTGCGTGTCGTAGATCATGCCGCGAGTCGAGACGACCTTCAGCGGCTCGAGCGTGTCGCCGTCCATGATCACGTATTGCGGCGGCCAGTAGGACCCGGCAATCGCGTACTTGTCCTCATAGCCCTCGAATTTCGAGGTTTCGACCGAGCGCGCCTCGGCGCCGATCTTGATCTCCGCGACCGTCGACGGATCTTCCATCCACAGGTCGATCATGTTGATTCTGGCATCGCGGCCGATGGTAAACAGATAGCGGCCGGAAGCCGAAATGCGGCTGATATGCACCGCGTACCCGGTGTCGACGATCTTGACGATCTCGTAGGTCGCACCGTCGATCAACGCCACCTGGCCCGCGTCACGCAGGGTGACCGAGAACAGGTTATCGAGATCAAAGTCGTTCATCTGCTTGGTCGGCCGGGCATCGACCGCGACCAGAACCTTCCAGCTCTCCCGCATTTCGGGCATGCCGTATTCGGGCGGTTGCGGCGGCTCGATCAGCAGATAGCGCGCCATTACGTCGATGTTGTCTTCGGTCATATCACCCGAGGTGCCCCAGTTCGGCATGCCGCCGGGGGAACCGTAGGTGATGAAGTCCCTCAGATATTCGTAGCCGTTCTCGCGCGTGATGTCGGTGGTCAGCGCTTTGCCGGTGGCGCCCTTGCGCAGCACGCCATGGCAGCCAGCGCAGCGCTCGAAGTAAAGCTGGGTCGCCTTGCTGAACTCCGCCGGAGTGATCACGGGATCGCCAGGCTTGCGGCCGGGGATTTCGACCTGAAGCTGGCCGAGCGTGTTCAGGCTCGGCTCATAGGCGGCGGCGGGGGTGTCGCCGTGCCCCTTGGGCTTGTCCTGCGCAACGCTGGCGAGCAGCGCGAGCCTCCCGATGGTGCTCATGGATTTCATGCCATTTTCTCCGTTCCGGTCCTGAAGCAGGCATAACAATGTCGGGATCGCGCCGGCGCTTCCTTGACTTTGGTCAAAGCGCGACATTGGTTGCAGCACCACGATACATTGGTCGCAGCGCCACGATGCAGAGAGAGGATGGGAGTGCGCCATGCACCTTCTTCACGCTCTCCATTGCGCTGTGATTCTTGTAATATTATCAATAACATGCATGACGTCCCAAGTGGTGGGCGCCGGCTTGATGTCGGGCGAGAAGGTCGAACCGGCCACGCCGGATCCGGTGCTCGCTGCGCATTTATTCGGCGCGGGTGCGGCCGATCTTGACGTCATCCGGGACGACAGTTCGCCACCTTCCTGGGCGGTTCACGGGCCGGATGGTCCGGTCGGCCACATCGCTTCGACCTGGGAGATTGCAGAGTCACTTGGATATTCCGGCCGCCCCATCGATATCCTTGTTGCGGTCTCGCAGGAGGGGCGAATTTCGGGCGCCGAACTGATGCGCCACAACGAACCGATTTTGACGCTGGGCATCTCGACCGAGGATATCGCCGCCTATGTCTCCGCGTTCTCCGGTCTCGATCTGACCAAGCCTCGGGTCACCGCCTTTGATGCACGCGGCGACCTGCCGCCGGTGATCGCCCGGGCAACCGTCTCAACAGGTGTGATCCGCGACGCGATCCTGCGAACAGCGCGCACCATCGCCATCGGCCGGGGACTGGTCGCCGGCGCCACCGCCCGAATCGATCGCGTGAGCTTCACCGAAAAGACCTGGAGCGCACTGGCGGATGAGGGCGCACTCAGCCACGCGGTCGTGACCCTCGACGAAGCCCACACCGCACTGGCCGGTGCCAGCAACCCGCCACCGCCGGGCGCGCTGCCTTTCCTCGATCTCTGGCTGGCAGTGCTGGATCCGCCGGGGATCGGGCGCAATCTTCTGGGCCAGCAGATGTTCACCCGGGCGACCGGATCGCTGGGGTCCGGCGACTCTGCGCTTTTCATCGCCTCGCGCGGCTTACATTCCCATCGCGGCACCGCTTGGCGGCAGACCGATATATTCGGCCGGATCGAGGTGATCCAAGGCGCACGAACCATCGCGCTGAGGGCCGACGATTACCGGCGGATCGACCGCCTTCGCGCGATGGACGCGCCGGAGCTCAAGGAAGTCAGCGTCTTCCGTCTGCGCGGCGAAACCGGGTTCAATCCGACCCGCCCGTTCCGAATCGAGGTGACCGCGAGCCGCACGACCGCCGATGGTGGCGTGGTCTCGATGCGGATTCCGCTCGACTATACCCTGCCACGCGGCTATCTGCTCGCGGCCGCGCCATTGGAATTGCCCAAGGACAGGCCTTTGTGGCAGGCGGCCTGGGAAGCCAAGCAGGGATCCGTTATCGGCGTTGCTATATTGCTGGCTGTGCTGACCGGCTTCTTGTTCCTCCAGCAGCCTTTCGCCAGCCGGCCGAAACTCTGGCGATGGGGACGGATGGGTTATCTCTCCCTCGCGCTGGTCTGGCTCGGCTGGGTCGCCGGAGGGCAGCTCTCGGTGGTGCAGGTGGTGGCCTTCCTGCATGCGCTCTTGTCCGGCTTCCGCTGGGAGACATTCCTGATCGAGCCGGTGATCTTTCTGCTGTGGAGTTTCGTCGCGCTGGGATTGCTGTTCTGGGGACGCGGCGTCTATTGCGGCTGGCTTTGCCCCTTCGGCGCCCTGCAGGAACTGACCAATGAGGTGGCACAGCGCCTCGGCGTGCCGCAAGTCCAGGTGCCCTTCGCGATCCATGAGCGGCTGTGGGTGATCAAGTACACGCTGTTCCTCGCCATCCTGGCGCTCTCCTTCTACTCGATGGAGCAGGCGCTGGTGCTGGCTGAGGTGGAACCTTTCAAGACCGCGATGACGATGCGCTTTGCGCGCGCCTGGCCATTCGTGCTGTTCGCCGTAGCGCTGCTGGCGGCGGGGCTGTTCATTGAACGCTTTTACTGCCGCTATCTCTGCCCGCTCGGTGCAGCACTGGCCATTCCGGCCAAGCTGAAGCTGTTTGACTGGCTAAGCCGCCGACCACAATGCGGTCGCGAGTGCCGGCTGTGCGAGACCAAATGCACCGTCGGCGCGATCGATCCGATCGGGCGGATCAACCCGAATGAGTGCGTGCTCTGCCTGCGCTGCCAGATGATCTACCACGACCCGGAGACCTGCATCGTTCTGAAAAACCGCGCCAAGCGCCAGGCCAGCATGAGGACGAGTACATGGGACTGACCCGCAGACGCTTTCTTCTGGCCGCAACCGCCGCTGCCCTCGTGGGTAGAGCGTCTGCCGAGCACTGGGAATGGCGCGGCAGCGCTTTGGGGGCCGAGGCGCGGATCGTGCTGACCGGATGGCGTGACCAGGCCGAGGAGGCGCTTGCGGCGGTGGTGGCTGAAATCGACCGGCTGGAGAACATCTTCAGTTTGCATCGCCCCGTCTCGCAGCTTTCCCGCCTGAACGCACAGGGCATGCTGGATGCCCCGTCCCGCGACCTGAGCGACGCGCTGGTTGCCTCCGCACGCTGGAAGCGACTGACCAGCGGCGTCTTCGATCCGGCGGTTCAGCCGCTGTGGCAGTACTGGGCGCAAGGTCCGGCGAAGTCAGAGCATGCCGCACTGGACCGGGTGCGGAGGGCAGAGATCGGCCTCGCTGCCGGACGTGTCACCCTTTCGCCGGGCACCGCGCCGACCGAGTGACCGAAATCCTGACCCGGCGCAACTTCACGCCGCCATTTATCGACACCGGCGAAATGCGTCTTTCCGGGCCGGAGCGCTGGCCCGTGACCCTGCCCGCGGCGGGCCTGCGCCTGCACCTCGCCGAGGCAGCGGTGGCGACCAGCGCCCCCGGCGCGTTGTCCTTCGATACCGCAGCCCGCCGCCACCACCTTTTCGAACCGCGAAGCGGCGACAGCCCCGGCTGGTGGCACAGCGTCACTGTCATCGCCCCGACGGCGGAGGCGGCCGATGCCCTTTCCACGGCTTTTGCAGTCTCTGCGCCCGAGTTACTGGGAGATCTCGCGTCGCGCCTTGAGGATGTGGCGGTCATCGCGACTCAACCGGATGGCCGGGTCAGAATTTTCGGCCGAAAAAAACTGTCGGCATGAGTCCGATTTAGGTTCCGCTCATCGGGTCCAGCGAGGGGGTGCGCTGCTTTATCGGCTTATATCCTCAAGTCCTCGGGGCGTTCCCCGGTGACGCCGACACGGCACGCATGATGGAAAGCCTAAACAAGCCTTCGCGCGCTGCACTTGACTTCCGTCAAGTCGCCCAATCGGCGGCCGACGTAAAAATGCAAGCATCCGGCAATAGCACGCAAGACGGGGCACCATGGCACAGTCATCTGACCAGACCGACCTTCCCGAACGGATCCCGGTCATGCAGCGGATTCTCGACAATCCGTTTCTGCTGCTTTTCCTCGGGGTCACGATTCCAACGGTTCTCTACGTCATCTGGGGGATCATGGAGATCGCCTCCATCCCGCTGGCTCCCTGAGAGCGTCAGGGGCGCGGCGCACTGAAAGCTGGTCAAGGAGACGCAAATGGCTGTCACACCTCCCGATCAAAAAATCTGGTGGAACGAACCGATCCACCGCCTCGAACTGGGCTGGATCGTTATCGCCTTCCTGTGGGGGCTGTTTATGTTCTTCTTCATGATCGCCTGGCACTTCATCGGCGACCAGAACCTGTCGACGGAGACCTACCGGATACAACCCTCGGCCTTTGAGGCCAAGGTTGAGGCTTTCGCCGAGCAATACCAGGTCGGCGAGGAATCCGGCGTTCCCGTTGTCCGGCCGCCGGCCGGCGAGGACGTCTTCATGCTGGCGCGGCTGTGGGAATGGTGGCCGGTGCTGGAACTGAAGAAAGACCAGAGCTACCGCATCCATTTATCGTCGCTCGACTGGCAGCACGGTTTTTCGCTGCAGCCGACCGGCATCAATATCCAGGTTCATCCCGGCTACGAGCACGTCATCACCCTGACGCCGACCGAAGCTGGTGAATTCGGAGTCATTTGCAATGAATTCTGCGGGATCGGCCATCATCAGATGACGGGCCGGATCCGCGTCGTCGAATAGGGGAGCGCGGGACCATGACAGCAATCGACGTCGGATCGGCCGGTATCGCCGGCGCAACCGCCGAATTTCGGACTTGCGGCTATACCGGGCTCAAGGTCGACCTCGCCGCCCAGCGGCTGATAAAGGCCAATGCCGTGGCGGCGGTGATCTTCCTGCTATTAGGCGGGCTGATGGGCCTGCTTGTTGCGCTGACGCGCTGGCCGGCGGTGCATCTCCTGCCGGCCGAATGGTTCTATCTGATCCTCACCGGCCACGGCGCCAATGTGCTTTTGTTCTGGATCATCTTTTTTGAGATGGCCGTTCTTTATTTTGCGTCGGCGATCCTCCTCAATTGCCGCCTGGCAACGCCAAAGCTCGCCTGGCTTGGCTTCGCCTTGATGGTCATCGGCGCGGTGCTTGCCAACATCGCCGTGCTGCAAGGCGATTCCACCGTCATGTTCACGTCCTATGTGCCGATGAAGGCGGCGCCGCATTTCTATCTGGCGCTGATCCTGTTCGCGGTCGGCGCGCTGATTGCCGTCGGCGTCTTTTTCGGCACGCTGGTCGTTGCCCGCGCCGAACGCACCTATGAAGGCTCTATACCGCTGGTCACTTTCGGCGCACTGACAGCGGCGATCATCGCCGTCTTCACCATCGCCTCAGGCGCCATCATCCTCATTCCGACCTTCTTCTGGTCGATCGGCCTGATCTCAGACATCGACCCGTTGATGTACAAAGTCATCTGGTGGGGCATGGGTCATTCCTCGCAGCAGATCAACGTCTCGGCCCATGTGGCGATCTGGTATGCCATCGCCGCCCTGGTTCTGGGCGCCAAGCCGCTGTCGGAAAAGGTCAGTCGCACGGCGTTCCTGATGTATATCCTGTTCCTGCAACTGGCCTCCGCCCACCATCTGCTGGCCGAACCGGGCATGAGCGCGGAGTGGAAGATCGTCAACACCAGCTACATGATGTATCTGGCGGTGATGGGCTCCATGATCCACGGCATGACCGTGCCGGGATCGATCGAGGCGGCGCAACGCCGCAACGGCTTCGACAAGGGCGTTTTCGAATGGCTGCGCAAGGCGCCATGGAGCAATCCGGCATTTTCCGGCATGTTTTTATCGCTGGTCATGTTCGGCTTCATCGGCGGCATTTCAGGCGTCGTGCTCGGCACCGAACAGCTCAACGTCCTGATGCACAACACGCTTTATGTCCCAGGCCATTTCCACGGTACCGTCGTTGCCGGCACCACGCTGGCCTTCATGGCGATCACCTATCTGGTGCTGCCGCTGATTTTCCAGCGCGAGATCGTCTGGCCGAAGCTTGCCCAATGGCAGCCCTATCTGTTCGGCATTGGCGCTGCCGGCATCTCGCTGCTGATGATGGGCGCCGGGACGCTCGGGGTCGCCCGCCGGCACTGGGACCTGACCCTGACGGATGCGGCGCACGCCTTTGAATATCCGCCGGCAGCGTTCCTGATGATGGGGCTCAACGGCCTGTTTGCACTGCTCGCGTCGGCCGGCGGGGTCATCTATATCCTCGTCGTCGTCGCCACCGTCCTGAAGGGCAAACGCCTTGATACGGCCGACGTGCAGCCGCTGACCTTCCCGCTGCATCAGGGGGCCAAGACGGTCTCTGAATATGGCAGCGAAGGCACGGTCAAGCTGCCGGGCACCATCGTGCTTGTCGGCATCTTCTTCGCCGCCTTCGTCCTCTACTATTTCGTCAACTGGAAGTATCTGTCCGACCTGTGGCTGTTCCGCTAGGGCCGGCCGGAGAAAGACGAAAAACCATGCTCACCGCGATCCGGATTACGACATCGCTTCTAAAGCTCAGGATCGGAATAGCGATCGCGGTGAGCGCCCTTGCCGGCACGGCGGCAACACAGGGTCCGGGACTGTCGCTGGCTCAGGCGCTGGCCTTCGCGCTGGCGGTGCTCGGCGCATCGGGCGCGGCCGGAGCGTTCAATCATTATTACGAGCGTGACCTTGACCGGCACATGGCCCGCACACGCACGCGACCATTTGCCAGCGGGCTTTTGAGGCCGGGCTGGATCTGGCCGTTTTCGTTCCTGGCGCTGCTGATCGCCTCCCTTGTGCTCGCCTATGCCGTCGCCGGCGGGTTGGCGACGCTGTTCGTCTTCCTCGGCGCCTTTACCTATGGCATCATCTATACGGTCTGGCTGAAGCGGCGTAGCGCCTGGAATATTGTCGTTGGCGGGCTGGCGGGAAGCTTCGCTGTTCTAGCCGGAGCAGCGGCAATTGACCCCCTCCTGCAGCCGGCGCCCGTTCTTCTCGCTGTCGTCATGTTTTTGTGGACGCCGCCGCATTTCTGGTCGTTGGCGGCGGCGAAATCGCGTGACTACGAGCTGGCCAATGTGCCAATGCTGCCGCTGACGGCGTCGCAACGTTTCTGGACGCTGGCGATCCTGGCCCATACGGCGGTGCTGGTGGCCTTGTCGCTGGTCCCGCTGGCCTATGGTATGGGCCTGATCTATGGCTTGGGCGCGATGGCCGGAGGCGGCTATTTCCTGTGGCGCAGCTGGCAGCTCTACCGGGTGCCAACGAGAAAGACGGCGATGGCAAATTTCGGCGCGTCCCTTGTGCAGCTAACGTT
Source organism: uncultured Afifella sp. (assembly GCA_945787495.1). GTDB lineage: Bacteria > Pseudomonadota > Alphaproteobacteria > Rhizobiales > Afifellaceae > CALZIL01. The sequence continues at coordinate 17,560 of CALZIL010000135.1, forward strand.
GCTGGTCGCCGCGGTGCTTGCCGACAACGCGCTGCGGATTTTCCCATGGTTCGCCTGACACTCCCGCTATTTGCGGCTATTGCGCTTTTAGCCGCGCCCGTTGCGGCGCAGGAACCTGTCGGTGCCGACCATGCGGCGACTGCCGACGCGCCAGCGGCGACCCATGAAGACACACCGGATGCCCACGGTCACGATACGCAGCCCATGGACCTTGCCGTCGCGCTGGCGAAGAGCGAGGCGGCGATCGGCCAGACCATTGAGGACTACACACTCATCGACGCCGACGGCAATGCTCTCACATTGGCGGAATTCCGCGGCAAACCGCTGGTGGTTAGCCCAATCTACGCCAGCTGCCCGGATATCTGCCCGACGACGACGCAGCACCTGATCAAGGCCGTGTCGCGCGCCCAGAAAGTGTTCGGGCCGGACCGGTTCGCCGTATTGACCGTCAGCTTTGACCCGCGCCGCGATAAGCCGCCGCGGCTTGCCGCCTTCATGTCCGAGCAGGGCGTCGACCTTCACAATTGGCGCATCGCCGTCGGCGATCCGGCAACAACCGAGAAATTCATGGCCGATCTCGGCTTTTCCTATCGGGCAGGCGCCGGCGGCTTCGACCACGTCACCCAGACGACGATCCTTGACAGCGACGGCCGGGTGCACCGGCAGGTCTATGGCGACGCCTTTCCGATCCAGATTTTTCTGGAACCCTTGAAAGAGGTGATATTCGGAACCGGCCTGAAGTCGCTGTCGATGAGCAATCTCGTCGACCGCATCCGCTTCATCTGCACGGTCTACGATCCCGGCTCCGGGCGCTATGAGATCGACTACGCGATCGCCTTCGGCATTTCGATCGGCGGCCTGTCGCTGCTTTTGACCGGCTTCATCATTTTCCGGACCTGGCGGCACAACCGGCGCCTTCAGGACCGGCTTGCACGCGGCTGAAGCCGACAGGAACCGGACTCGTGACAGCGTCGGTTAAAAGCGTTTTGCGACGCGGCTTCGACGCCGCTGAACGCGGCTCTGACCGGGTCTTTTCACCGGCCCTCAATCCGTTCGCTCAGCTTGGCGCACTTGGCTATTTCCTGTTCTGGATCGTTGCTGCCAGCGGCATCTATCTGTTCATCTTCTTCGATACCGGCATCGTCAACGCCTATGCCTCGCTGCAGTGGATCAGCAACGATCTCTGGTACCACGCCGGCATCATGCGCAGCTTTCACCGCTACGCTTCCGATCTGATGGTGGTGGTGATGGCGCTGCATCTGCTCAGGGAGTTCGCGCTTGACCGTTATCGCGGCGTGCGCTGGTTCTCCTGGCTGACCGCCGTGCCGGTCATCTGGTTCCTCTATATTTCCGGCATCACCGGTTATTGGCTGGTCTGGGACCAGCTCGCACAATTCGTTGCCATCGTCAGCACCGAACTGCTCGACTGGCTGCCGATCTTCGGCGAACCGATTGCCCGCAATTTCCTGACGCCGGAAAGTCTGAGTGGGCGTTTCTTCACGCTTATGGTCTTCCTGCACATCGTCGCTCCGCTGCTGCTCTTGTTGATGATGTGGATCCACATCCAGCGCATTTCGCGGCCCAAGGTGAACCCGCCGCGGGCGCTGATGGCCATGATCCTGACGGCGCTGCTGGCGACATCGTTATGGAAGCCGGCGCTGTCGCAAGGCCCGGCGGATCTTTCTCGCGTAACGGTCGAGGTCGGGATCGACTGGTATTTCCTGCCGCTTTATCCGCTTGCCGATCTGTGGCTGGCCGGCGTGATCTGGGCACTGCTCGGCGGCTTTACCCTTCTCATCCTTGTCATGCCGTGGCTGCCGCCCCTGAAACGGCCGCAGGTTGCGGTTGTCGATCTTGCCCATTGCAATGGCTGCGCGCGCTGCGTCGACGATTGTCCCTATGAGGCGATCCGGCTTGTGCCGCGCACCGACAATCTGCCGTTTCCGAACGAGGTCGTCGTTGATCCGGCTTTGTGCGTCGGCTGTGGCATTTGCATGGGCGCCTGCCCGTCTTCGACGCCGTTTCGACGGAGCGGTGATCTCGCCACCGGGATCGATCTGCCGGATTTGCCACTGAAGGAATTGCGGGAAAGAACAATCGCCGCCGCCGAGACGTTGCAGGGGCCGGCCCGCATTCTTGTTCTGGCTTGCGAATACGGCGCGGCGTCTGGACGTCAGGATGCGACCGTCCTATTGCCATGCGTCGCCATGGCGCCGCCGTCGCTGATCGATTTCATCCTCAGTCGCGATCTTGCCGACGGCGTGGTGATAGCCGGCTGCGCCGAGCGGGCCTGTTACAACCGGCTCGGCGTGGAATGGACGAAAGCGCGGATCGCCGGCCAACGCGATCCCTATCTGCGTGCACGGGTGCCGCGCGAGCGGCTGGCGATGATCTGGGCCGACCGCAGCGAGCGCCAACGGTTTGACGCCGAATTGACTGCTTTTGCAAAAACGGTGGCAAAATTGCCTGAGACCGGGACGCGCATGGTGCGCGCCGCGCGATCAGAGCTGCCCGACAAACGCGCCAGGGAGCCGGTTTCATGATCGCGCCGGCTCGTTTCCTCGCCGGGTTTGCCGTGCTGACGATCCTCTTCGCCCTAGCCGTGCTTTTGTCGGACGCGCCGACCTACAGCACTATCGCGCCACAAACCGGCGTCCTGAAGCTCAGTTTCAGCCATGGCTCGGACCGCAAGGCCGCCTGCGCCGGACGGAGATCTGCCCGCGTCGGCGGCCGCCGGTCGATGTCGAACTCAGGGTCGATGGCGAGATTTTGTTCCGCGAAACGCTGCCGCCGTCGGGGATTGCCGGTGATGGACCGTCACGGGTTTATGAAAAATTCGCGCTGTCGGCCGGCAAACACACAATCGCCGTCGCCCTGAGCGACAATCCACAAATCGCCGGTTTCGAGTATGATGAGGTTCGCCAGGTCAATCTTGCGGCCGGGCAAAACCTTGTCATCGATTTCTCGCCGACGAACGGCGGTTTCGTCTTTCACTGAGCAAATGATGACTGCCTGGAGATAAACCATGCCGCTGCTTGACTGGAAGGACAGCTACAGTGTCGGGATTGAGGCGGTCGACCATGAGCACCGCGAGCTGATCGACCTGATCAACACGGCGCACGCGGAACTCACGGCAAGCGGCGGCGGCGATTCCGGCGGGCGCAACGCGTCGGCGATCTTCGGCGATATCTACAAGGGCATTTCCAGCCATTTCGCGCTGGAGGAAAAATTCATGCGCGAGCATGGCTACGACCAACTGGATGACCACAAGAGCGACCACGAGCGGTTGCTCGATGAACTGCGTGACATCATGGACGATTACGATGATGGCGGCGATGTCGGTGAGGCGGAGAGCGCCCGCCTGTCAGAGCGGCTTGGCGCTTGGTTCGCGCGGCATTTTGGGACCCATGACGCCCGCCTGCATTCGCGCCTCGGCACCCATCCGCATGATTAGGATCGCGTCGCCTGCTGGACGCCTTCCTCGCCGAGCGCAGCATCGACATTAGCCACGAAACCGTCGTTTCTGGCGGAACCGGTTTGGTCCGATGTTCGCCGCGGAGATCCGGAAGTGTCGTATCCACCGGCATCGATCCTATTCCCGATGGCGTTGGCACCAGGACGCGGTGCTCGTCAGGATCAATGGCGAGACCCAGCACCTCTGGCGCGCCGTGGATCACGAAGACGGGGTGCTCGAGGTCTTCGCAAGCAACCGTCGCGATATCTTCAAGCAGAACCGCTCCGCTGCCCTGGCCGAGCGGCGTCAGTTGGCGGCCTGAGAAATCCACTTTCGCAGGCGTTGGAGACTGGTTCGCATTAGACTGACATCACCGGATCCACTGCAAACCGGCCACGCCTTTGACGTCCGTGTCGGGCTCCCGGAACAGAGTATTTGCATCAACAATGTTCAAACGCGCATCCAGATTACTACCGCTGCACCCGATAGTGTCTAAAAAGACACAATCCAAGGGTTTGCAAAACCAGAACAAATCGAAGGTCCAACGCCGATAGACGCAATAAGTTGAAAATGTAAACCTGTGCGGCAATTGATTCGGTCGTCACGTTTAAGCGTCACATAGGTGCGCTTGCGTGCGCGGGGGATCGGACGGGTGAGCGAGTGCGTCCGATAGTGGCGAGGTGCACGATGCAAATCATCCGTGTTGTAGCGGTATTTGCGGCGATCGCGGCGGGCCTTGCTGGCTGCCAATCAATCGAGCAGAATTACGCGCGCTGGCAGGTCAAGGTGCCGGAACCGGTGTC
>CALZIL010000136.1 GCA_945787495.1 uncultured Afifella sp.
AGGGCTACTACGACGGTATCGGATCAGACAATCTGGAAGCCTACGGCGGCAGTGTTCGGGTGAAAGTGCCGTCGAATTCGACGAAACCCGCATATCGCGAATGCTCGTCCAGAGCTTTCGCGGCGTGCTCGATCGGGCAACAATATTGTACGGCCCGCGACCCAATTTTGCCGCCAATGGTGCCGCCACCGCAGACTTTCACATGGACCTCCGGTCGCATCCGTTTGGGTATGATTTGGTGCTATATTTATCGAGGCGCTCATACAGCACTTCTATATCGGGAAACTCCTATTGAGCCGCAGCACGAGGATCGGAGCTGAGCATCGGGAGAATGCCCGTGAATAGCCTTCAGATCATTCTTCTGGGCCTGATCGGCAGCTTTGCAGCCGGCGCCATGACGGCTGTGGGATCGGTGCCGGTGCTGTTCAACTGGTCGATGTCGCAGCGCGTCCACGATGCGTTCCTGGGCTTTGCAGCCGGTGTCATGCTGGCGGCGTCGTTCTTTTCCCTGATCATCCCCGGTCTGGAGGTGGCGGAAGAGATGACCGGATCTGTCATTGTGTCCGCCTTCGTCGTGGTCGCGGGTGTCGTCATGGGCGTGGGCGCGATTGCCTCTTTGAACGAAAGGATCCCGCATGCCCATTTCGTCCAGGGCCGGCAGGGACCGATGTCGCCGAGTTTGCAGAAGGTCTGGCTGTTCGTCTTTGCGATCACAATCCACAATTTCCCCGAGGGTCTGGCCGTCGGCGTGAGTTTCGGCGGCGGCGACGTGGGCAACGGCACATCGATTGCCATCGGCATCGGCTTGCAGAACGCGCCCGAGGGCCTCGCCGTCGCCGTCGCCCTGCTCGGCGAAGGCTATTCGCGCAGACTGTCGTTCCTGATCGCAGCGCTGAGTGGGATGATCGAGCCAATCGGCGGTTTGCTCGGCGTTCTTGCCGTGACCGCTTCCCAGCAATTGCTGCCCTGGGGCCTGGCATTTGCCGCCGGGGCGATGATCTATGTCATCGTCCACGAAATCATCCCGGAAATCCATAGCCGCGCCTTCGCCAACGAAGCGACCGCCGGCCTGACCGCCGGGCTGGTCGTGATGATGTTTCTGGACGTGACGCTGGGATAAGGGGACGGCCAAATTGCGAGCGCCAACACCAAGACTCGCGAGGTCTATTTAAAAAGGAACAGGTCTTGAGTGACGCAATACAGATCCGGATGGGAGGATACGGCCCGCCGACCACCGGCTTCAGCAAAGCCTTGAAATTCGTAGGCGAACGGCTCGAGGCGCAGTTTGGCGATGGCGTCGACATCAAATACGTCTGGAACATCATGGATCTCGGCTATCGCGGCGAGGATATCTTGTGGCTGGTCGAGAACGGTCTGTTGACCCTCGGCTATCAATCGAGCAGCTACCTGACCGACCGGGTGCCGGAATTGGGCTTCGTCGATTTGCCGTTTTTGTTCAAGAACAACGATCAGGCCCGCGCCGCGATTGACGGCGCGCTGGGCAAACATCTGACGCAGAAAATCGAGGAGAGGATCAACTATCGCATCCTGGGTTATTTCGAGAACGGGTTCCGGCAAATCTCCAATCGCCTCCGTCCGGTGCACAAGCCTGATGACCTCGCCGGGATGAAGATCCGGGTCCTTCCCAGTGATGTCCAGGCCCGCACGTTCAAGTTGCTTGGCGCGATTCCACTGAAAATGGATTTAACCGAGGCCATCGATGGGGTTGTCAACGGCACCCTGGATGCTCAGGAAAATCCGCTTGCAAATACGGTGACTTATGGCGTTCACAAGTTTCATCGCCATCATACGCTTTCAAATCACTTCTATATTTCACGGCCGATATTTGCTCATCGCGGCACCGTTGACGGATGGCCCGATGATCTGAAAGCAGCCATGAACAAGGCAGTCCGGGACGCGGTCACCTTTCAGCGCGACCTCGCTGAACAGGAAACCGTCGACGCCCGAAAAGAGATCGAAGGCGAGGGTTGCAAGATCGTTGAGCTTACGGCGGAGGAGCATGATGCATTCGTCCAGGCGGTCAGACCGCAACACGAGGATGCCCGCGAGATATTCGGCGACGAGATGTTTAAGATGGCGCACCTATGACGAACTCAACCGGATTTAAGACGAGACCGTCCGACGCTGGTTACCGGCAACGGCTCAATCCCCCATCTCCCCCCCATCTCCGTCATCGCGATCGCCTATGGCTTTTCGACCGGTAGCCCAGCCTGTGCCAAATTAGGCGTCGACCTGAAACAGGAGACGGAAATGCCCGGCAAGCGGGAACTGATTATCGCGACGGTGAAGGAGAATGTCAGCCTGTCGGTCTTCGACGCGTCCACCGGCGAGCGGATCGCGGCTGTTCCGGTCGGCGAGAAGAATATTTCAAAGCCGCATGAAATCGCGCTGAGCAAGGATGGCACGCGCGCGTTCGTGTCTTTGTACGGCGACAAGGACTACGGCCCCAATACGCCGGACAACCGTCTCGGCGTGGTTGACCTTGGGGAAATGAAACTCCTCGGCCATGTTGATCTGGGCCTGTATTCAGGACCGCATGCCATGATGACCGACGCGGACGGCAAGGTGTGGGTGAGCGTCGAATCGAACCGATGCGCATTGGTCATCGACCCGGACAGCTGGGAGATCGAACGCACGATCTTTCTGGAGGTGCCTGGCCATTTCCTTGCCCCATCGTCCGATGGCGCGACTGTCTATTTTTCGGCCAAGGAATATCCGGTGATCTGTGAGGTGGACGTGGCGACAAAGCAAGTCCGCGCGCGCATTCAGGTGCCGGTCGGCGCGCAGGCGATCCGCGTCTCGCCGGACGGGACAAGGCTGTATGTCGGTGATTTCCATCGACCGCTGCTACACATCATCGACTGTGCATCGCGGCAAGTTGTCGAAACCGTGCCGCTGACAGGCGTGCCCGGCTGGCCATTCAACAGCCGCGACGGCGACTTGGTGATCGTGACGACCTATGACGAGCCGGCCGACCGGGGTTATGTGGAACTGCTGGATAGCGGCGATCTCACCCGCCGCCGCGTCATCGACATGCCCGCGGAGCCATTCCATGCCCTGCCGATGCGCGATGGCGAAGATGCGCTTGTCGCCCTTGCCAATGGCGACATCGCCAGAATCAACCTGCAAAAGGCTGCCCTCGTGCCGGGCGGCTTTTCTGCCGGGGGAACGATGCCGGAGACGTTGCTGCACCTGCCCCGCTGACCGCCCAGAACAGGCGGCGATGTCCGGTTGTGGCGGCAGTATTTGATTGTCCAATCATGGGGAAACGGTATGAGCAATGATACCACGGCGCACGAATACGACATTCCAGAGACCATGAAAGCCTGGGTTCTGGGCGATCCGCATGAGATGAAATTGATCGAAAAGCCGGTACCGGTGCCAGGCCCGGCCGAGGTTCTGGTCAAGGTCGGCGCCATTGCCGTCTGTCATACGGATATTGAAGTGCTCCATCACGGCCATCCCGCGATGATCGAAGGTCAATTACCTTTCAACAAGGAATTTGTCATGGGCCATGAATATATGGGGACGGTCGTAAAGACGGGCCCGGGCGTCAATGAGTGGCAGCCCGGTGACCGTATTGCGGTTGAAGTTCATGCGGGCTGTGGCCGCTGTCAGAAATGCCGGGAAGGCATGTACACCTCATGCCACAATTACAGTTACCGTTCCAAAGGCCACCGCGCCAACGGCTTCACCACCGATGGCGGCTTTGCCGAATATGCGGTGAACAACATCAACACCCTTGTGCCTGTACCCGACCATATGAGTGATTGCGCGGCAACTTTGATTGTTACCGCAGGCACCGCCATGTATGGCTTGGACGTCTTGGGCGGCTTGATCGCCGGGCAAAGTATTGTTGTCGCGGGCGCCGGTCCTATTGGCTTGATGTTTATTGTGGTCGCCAAAGCCTTAGGCGCCTCGCCGGTGATCATGTCAGAACCTCGCGCGGACCGGCGGGAAATGGCCACAAGCCTCGGCGCTGACATCGTGATCGATCCAACGGCGGAAGATCCCGTCGAGAAAGTCAGAAGTCTTACCGGCGGCAAAGGGGTTGATTTTTCGGTCGAAGTCTCGGGCGTACCGTCCGTCGTCAATCAGGTGCTGCACATGACCAATCGCGGTGGCCGGGTCTGCCTGGCCGCCTTTTCCAACGACCTGATCCCTACCGATCTCGCTTATGTCGTCAGTAACAACATCTACATGTTCGGCATTCGCGGTGAAGGCCGCAGCGCGGTTAAGCGCGTCGCCAGCCTGCTTGAGCAAAAGCGCTTTGATCCAACGCCCATCCACACCCACACCTTTCCCTTTGAACAGGCCGATACCGCCCTCAGCCACGCGGAAAATCAAACTGACGGCGCAATCAAAGTCGTCGTCAAAATGGGCTAACGCAATCAATGGCAATAAATTTCCCTAAGCTCCCAGCGACTGAAAGAACTATCAACAGGAGAAAGATTTTGAGCGCATCTTCGAAATACAGATTCCTATTGATCCCACCCTTCCGTCTGCCTGACAAAGACCAATTTACGGTGCCAGCCTATTCTGAACCGGCGGATACGCCCAGGGAGCAACGGCTGCTGAACAGCGACTTTGTCCTTTCGCATCTGGAAGACGTCGACTGGGTTCTTCATCCCGGAGCCGAACCGCTCTACGGCAATTGGTCGGTAGAAACTCGTGAAGAGTTTGCTTATGCCGCGACCGCGCGGATTGATGGCGTTCGTGAGGCTTGCGAATCCGGAAAGTATAATGGCGTCATCCTATTGGGGGGTGGCGAACCTGGGTTTATGGAGTCCCGTGAGATCGGCCGCAAGCATGGTGTCGTTGTCACCGCCAATGCATTTTCTCAGATGTATTTGGCGACGATTCTGGGCGACAGCTTCTCGATCATCGACATTGAAGGCGTCCACAACGTTTACTACCGCGATCTTATCCGCACGCACCAACTTCAGGATCGTTGCCGCTCTATCCGTAATATCGGGTACAGCCTGCCGCGTCCCGGCGACACTGATCCGGATACGCTGACCGCACAATGTCTGGCGGCTGCAAAAGGGGAACCATCAGTGGCCATGGAACGCGCGGTGGATCAGGCGGAAGCAGCTATCGTTGAAGACGGCGCAGAAGTCATTACGCTCGGTTGTTCGATGACCTTCTGGTTGCAGCCGTATATCCGCGATGGCCTCAAGGAAAGGGGTTGGGACGTTCCGGTTTTGGAAGGTTATACCGCCTCCATTGAACTCGCCAAATTAATGATCAATCTCGGTGTCAACGCCAGCGGCGTTACCTACATGGGTCCAAGACCGCAACGCCCGCTGAGCAAAATTTTTGTTTAAACGGCCGTTGGCCGACCCCCATGGGGTGGTCCGATTTTGCGGCAGCAGGTCATTGCTGCCAGTGGTTGCGCCCGAATGTCCGCTGAAACCAGCCATGACCACTTGTGTCTGCCTGCAATGGGTTCGGAGCGCCATAATCCGCCGCTGACGCACGTTAGGCCCAACCGGGTAATCCTCTAACCGTTTTGCGCCCGTGCGGGCGTCTGCGGCCATTGATGCCGATAGAAAACGGATCCGGGTGGGAGCAATCAGCTGTTTCGAGCGTTCGATAGGGCTAGCGGCATCGACCCGGAGCACTTTGCCCAAGGCAGGGCGTGCCCCGCTCCCCCAGCCGCTCCCCCGAGCACAAAAAACACGGCGGATCGCCTTGCAGAAATTCGCATAAATTATTGTTTTTAATGGGAATTCTGGAATGGGCGATGGGATTCGAACTCACGACCCCAACCTTGATAAGGTTGTGCTCAGCTTCGGAGAATGAACCTGCGAGCCTCGGTTTCGGATACCGGTGCTCTATCCAGCTGAGCTGCAGGCACTCCATAACGGTTCGGGACGAGAATTCCAGCTGTTTGGTTCTATCCGTAAAGTTGGTATCCTATTGATATCGTTTATTTAAAAATGGTGCCGGCTGAGGGACTCGAACCCCCGACCTCCTGATTACAAATCAATTGATATTGTATTTTCCTGAAATCTGTTGCAATATATTGAACAGCAGATATAGCGGAATTCTGGGCATTCTATCCGTTCAATCGCCGTCATGGCGTTTCAACAAATTGCGGAATTTTGGAACCCCAGTGGAACCCCAAAGGCAGATTCCGAATGTCCGGCAGCAAAAATTCTCAACGCCGGTTCAACACCAAATACATTGAGGGGCTGAAGGTTGACGCCCGGACAGACTTCAAGGCGCCAGGGGAGCCGGGCCTTATTTTGCGTGTCACGCCAGCGGGAACCAAGACATGGAGCCTGAGCTATCGGCGGAAGTCAGACGGCAAAAAGCGGCGTGTCACGATCGGCAGTTTTGAGGAATATGGCCTGGCCGCAATCAAGGCGAGGGGGGCTGAATTGCGCGTCGCTATTGCCAAAGGCGCGGACCCTGCGGGGGAAAAGACTGCTGCCCGCAATGCCGAAACGGTTTCGGAGCTTCTCGATATCTATCTGACCGACCATGCTAAGGCCCACAAACGTTCGTGGCGAGAAGATCAGCGCATCTTTTCCCGGGACGTGAAACCGGCCATCGGGCACTGCAAGGCGCGGGAACTGCGGCGGACAGACGTGCTGGCAATGCTGAACGGCATTCGCGACCGGGGCGCACCGATCATGGCGAACCGCACACTGGCGGCATTGCGCCGAGCCTATAGCTGGGCGCTTGGCGAAAGCCTGGTCGAACAAAACCCATGCACCGGCATTTCAAACCGCGGCGCCGAGACTGTCCGCACTCGCGTTCTGAGCAAGGACGAAATCCGCTCGTTCTGGAGCAGTCTTGATGATGCGTGCATGTCCGACGCAATCAAGATGGCGCTGAGGCTTGCTCTTGTGACCGGCCAGCGCATCGGTGAAATCTGTTCGGTTGAACGGCACGAAATCAACCTAGCGGATGCGGTCTGGTCGATACCCGAACAGAAGGCCAAAAACCGGCTTGCCCATACGGTGCCGCTTTCGCCCACGGCGGTTGCCCTGTTTGAAACTGCCATGAGGTCAACCAACACCGATTTTCTTGTCCCGGGCCGTTCCAACAAATTGCCAGATGTGGCGCAATCGATGGACCCGTCCTCTGTTGCACATGCTTTGCGACGATGTTTGCCTGACATGGGATTTCCAGTTGATCCTGACACCGGCAAGGTTATTGACCCGATCAAGTCTCACGATCTGAGGCGGACGTGTGCAACCGGCCTTGCGGAACTGGGCATTGCTGAAAGCACTATTGCCCGTGTGTTGAATCACAAGAGCGAAATCGGAAAAACGATTACGGGCAAAGTCTACATCCGGCACGGATACGAGGTTGAAAAGCGCCATGCGCTGGAAGCCTGGGCGGCGAGCCTGAAAGAAATCACAGTCGGCCAAGGCCAAACATCAAACGTGATCCTGATGGGGCAAGGGGGATGATATGCCAATTCATCCCGCCCCCTTCATGGTCAATGATGAGCCTCCGATATCGGTTGAGGCAGTGCGACGTATCTTAAAGGCTGCCGACGCTGGGAGCGATTTCGACGCAGAGCAGATTCAGGCCCTGCAAACTAAAATGGAGCACCTTCGATTTTGGCACCGAATGGAGCAACGGAGGGTAAGCCCTGAGCGCAGGCCGCACGAGATAAAAGAGCGAGCCGCGCAGATCAGCAAGGCAGTAAAGAAATTAGTTAAGCTCTTTGACGATGAAACCGGTAAATTGATTTATAGCGAATGGACATGGCTATTCCCTGATCATTCCGGGTTAGCCCCACCTCGACCAAAAGGCTTGAGCGATCCATCTGAACACGTTCCAGAGCTTTACCAGCTTCAGGCCGGTCTGAGTTATATCGC
>CALZIL010000137.1 GCA_945787495.1 uncultured Afifella sp.
CCACGCACCGCGCCGGTCACCGAGGAGATCCGCCCGGCGATCGACTCGATCTGCTCGGCCATGGAATTGGCGTCGTCTTTCAGCCGGGCAAAGGCCCCCTCATAGTCGCCTTCCATGCGCTGCGTCAGATCGCCTTCGGCCAGCGCCGATACGACGGCAACGGTCTCAGACAGACCGCGATCGACCAATTCCAACACGTCGTTCATTCCCGAACCGACGCCGAGCAGGACACCGTCGAAGTCCTCAAGGCTGACGCGGCCCGAGAAATCGCCAGCCGCCGCAGCCTGAACCGCCGCCTCGATCTGGCGTTGAATCATTTCGTTCTTCTCGGCCTGCTCGATGCGTTCACTCTCGCGCAGCTGCTCAAGAGCACTTTTTTCCGTCACGGCCTGCTTGAACACTTGCAAGGACTGCGCCATTGCGCCGATTTCATCACGATCCTCAACCGATGAAATGTCGATATCCATGTCTCCCGAAGCGAGACCTTGCATCTCATCGGACAGGGCGGAAACCCGGCCAAGCACATCGCGGCTGAACAGAACGACGAGGAAAGCTGCGAAAACAAAACTGACAATCAGCGTCGCCACTGAAACCAGCACCGAAGTGTTGCGATAACCGTTGGCGGAGGCGAGCGCTTCGGCGATATCTTGATTGATCAGGCTTATCGCTTCGTCGGCGGTGGCGATCAAATCCTCATAAGCGGCGTCAAACTGGTGATCCGACTCGCTGCCGGCGCTTGTATTGTTGTTGCGCGATTCGTAACGCTGACGAGACAGCGCAATGAATTCGTCAATCTCCGCGGCAATTCCCCGAGCTGTCTCGGCAAAATTGCCGATCGCCAATTCACCGACCAGTCGTTTTGCTTCCTCAAATTCCGCGATGATTTCACTAAAATCTTCAGCCTCGTCACCAGCAAGATTTTCTTCAAGGAAAAGATGACCATCGGCGAGAAGATATCTCACCTTTCCGCCATTAATGAGTTTATTGTGGCTTATTGAATCCATATTATGAAGATTAGCTTCGATAATGGCTGCCAGTTTTGCCTGAATCTTCTCATATACTTCGTCGAACGCCTCATCGGCGCCACTTCCGGCAATCTGCACCCCGGCATAGCGGCCATAGCGGGTGTCGCCACTGGCTTTGAATTCCCTAATTTTTTCCAGGACGTTTTCGATTTTTGCGCGAACCTGTGCTGACTCCGTCGGATAGATTTGAATCTTGTCGTTCTGGCCGCCCTCAAGGATAGCCGTCGCATACCATGCGGCCTCGTCAAGCAGGTCACGGACCTCCTCGATGTCCTCGCTTTCGTCACCGGCGACGATCTCTTCAAAAAGCAAATGCGCCAGGGTCGTGGCCTGCTTGATCTCGGCCGCGGCGACCGCCCGGGGGGCATGCCGCTCGCCAATCTGGGCACCCTCACTGCCCACGCTCCAGGTAAAGAAGATGCCGGTAAGGCCGGTTATGGCGGTCAGCGCAGCGAGAGACAGAAATGCGGCAAGAAGCTTCGTTTTCAGATTAAGGTCGCGGAAATCCATATTCGGTCCAATTTTTAGCTTCTGGTGGTGGCTGGTTAGTGCACCGAGATTACGTCGATGACCCTGTCCAGTGCGATCAGCGCCACCATCCGGTCTTCTTCGGTAATCAGACCATCGAGATAGCGAACTCGCGATCCCACATCGGTTTCGGGAATGGCCGCGATGTCCTCGGCCGATACGGTGAGGATGTCGGAGACGCTGTCGACGAGAAGTCCGTTGAGCCGCTCCTCGATCGCGACGATCACCACGACATGGGATTTCGTCGGGTCGGTTTCACCCTGGCCGAACCGGGTTCTGAGATCGACAATGGGCACAATCGAACCGCGCAGATTGATGACGCCGCGAACATAATCCGCCGTATTCGGCAACGGCGTAGCCCCTGTCCAGGCGCGAATCTCCCGCACCGACATGATGTCGACGCAATAATTCTGCTCGCCGATCGTAAACGCCACAAACTGCGAGGACCCCGAATCCTGGTTTCCCGATTCGGTTGCCTGAGCCAGCAATTGTTCGTTGAGATCTGTTTGTTCGCTCATGCGCTAAGCTCCTGTAATTCAGCTTTTTCCGGCTCGATCGCCGCGCCGGCGTTCGGCCGTTTGCTGCCAAGTTTTCCGATGGCGGTGACATCAAGAATGAGCGCGACCCTGCCGTCGCCCATGATCGTTGCTCCGGCGATCCCGCGAACATGGCTGAAATTCTCTTCCAGGCTCTTGATAACCACCTGTTCCTGGCCGAGGATTTCCTCCACGACGATGCCGACAACGCCACCGGCATCGGCTTCCACAATGATGACGAGTTGATTGTCGTTTGCGGCGGCGCTGTCCGCGCCGAATGCGTCATTCAGATCGACCAGCTTCACATATTGATCGCGGAACCGCAGAACATCGCCGGTGTCTGGAAGCGTGCCGATTTCCTCCGGCCTGGGCGACAGGCTCTGGATGATATTGGCAAGCGGGATGACATAAACGAAATCGCCGCTGCGAACGATCATGCCGTCCATCACGGCAAGCGTCAGCGGCAGGGCCAGAGTGATGGTGGATCCCCTGCCGGGTTCTGAGCGCATCGAAACCCTGCCGCCGAGCTTCTGGATGTTCTGATGCACGACATCCATGCCGACACCGCGGCCTGAAATATCGGACACTGTCCGGGCGGTCGAAAATCCCGGCAGAAAAATCAGGTTTTCGATTTCCTCCTCCGAGAGGGTCGCATCCGGGGCAATCAGGTTTTTGTCCACCGCAACCTGGCGCATGCGCTCGCGGTCGATGCCGCGACCGTCGTCGCGCACGCGAATGATAATCCGCCCGCCGACCTGTTCGGCGCTTAGCGTGATTGTGCCCTCTGGCGGCTTTCCGAGCGCCTGGCGCTCCTCCAGCGGTTCAATCCCGTGGTCGACGGCATTGCGGATCATATGGACCAGCGGATCGCTGAGCTTTTCGATCACCGTCTTGTCGATTTCCGTCGCCTCGCCCTTGGTCTTCAACCGAACCCCTTTGCCGGTTTTCTCAGCCAGGTCCCTGACCAGCCGCGGCATGCGGGCAAAGATCGACCGCACCGGCTGGGCGCGGATCGCCATGACACTGTCCTGAAGGGTCTGGGTATGCTGGAGAAACTGGGAAAGCTCGTGAACAAGCTGCGGATGGGTCGTCCGCAGGCGATCATCGACATGCTGCAGCACGGTGGAGTAGGCGATGACGAGCTCGCCGACCATGTTTACAAGCCGGTCGACCCTGTCCAAATCGACACGAACGGATGTTGCGCCGAAGTACCGGCTGTTGGTTTCATCTGAGTCCGGGCTCGGTTTCGCCGTCGATTTCGCAGCGCCTCGCGACCCGCTCCCGGTTTCCGAATCCCGGGCTTCTTCAGCGGATTGGCGATCGTCCAGGGTCCGGTCACCCGGGGCGATCTGGTCTTCATCGGAAATGTCCGCCTCGTTGACGACCGTTACGGACAGGTCGCTGTCGTCCGCGACAAATTCGAAAATCTCCGAAACCGCGTCCGGCCCTGCACTCGTTTCCAGCTCGAAATTCCAGGCCAGATAGACCGCCTGCGGATCGATCTCCTCAAGTGGCGGAATGTCATCCAGATCGGCTTTAACGCTGAGGCGGCCAAGTGCCTTTAGGGCACGGATCAGATAGAGTGGCTCATTGCCTCTCTGCATGCTGTCCGGCGGCGGGCGGAAGCTGATCTGGTAATGCGTTTGAGCGCCTGGTTTCGAAGCGCTTGAGACCTCCATGCCCTTGTCTGCGCGGTCTTCGCGTGCACTTTTCTGCTGGTTTCCGATTGCCTCTTGAAGCGCTTCGCTAATGTGATCTTCGATGCCGGGTTCAATCTCGGAGCCGGACTGCTCGGCGGCGATGAGGTCGGCGAGCATGTCGAATGCATTGAGTGACAAGGTCACGAGACCAGGATTGAGGGCCGTCTCGCCGCTGCGGATCTTGTCGAACAGAGCTTCGAAATTGTGCGCGAACGCCCCAATGCGCTTGAATTGAAGCGCGCCGGCGCCACCCTTGATGGAATGGATGGCCCGGAAGGTTTCCTGGATCACGTCGTCCGCCTCGGCGCCCTCCTGCAGCGCCATCAGCTGGACTTCGAGACTTCCCAGAAGGTCTTCACACTCCTGGAAATAGACGTGCCTGAATTGATCGAGTTCCAGCATCAGCCGTTTGCCGCCTTGGGCTCGTCGAGCGGGCAGACGCGATTGACCGCGGCAAGGAACTTCTCCGGCTCAAAAGGCTTGGTGACCCAGCCTGTCGCCCCGTAGGACCGGCCGAGTTCCTTGATTTCTTCCGATCCTTCGGTGGTCACGACCAGGATCGGAACCGATGCGTATTTTTTCAGTTCGCGGATATGGCGGATGAACGACAGGCCGCCCATCACGTGCATATTGAGATCGGTGATAATCAGATCGAACGAGAATACGTCGAGCAGGCCAAGACCGTCACGACCGTTCTCGGCTGACAGCACTTCGTAGCCGGCTTCCGTCAGGATGACATCCATCATGCTGCGGATTGTCGGCGAATCATCGACTGTGAGAACGCGGCGTGTCATTCCAGATTGGTCCAGTTTTCGCTGATTTCGTCCAGGCCCAGATCATCAAAGGCAGCTTGGAAAGCATCCGATTGATCTGAAACGATAAAAGTTCTGTCGGTCCTGGCGGCGGATTTGGCGCCGGCAAGCAACATCTGAACGCAGCCGGTGGATATCTGCTCCACCGGTCCTGCGCTGACACGGACTGGTTTGTTCGAGGCGATGGCTTCGGCCAAAACATCGCGAAGCTCAACGGCCATCGTTGCGTCCATTACAGCCGCAAGATCGATCCGCAGTCCCTCGCACCCGGCGACATGATCGGAAGTGACCTTCAACGTCGCCTCATCGCTACCGGCGTGATCGCCAGCGTTACCCATTTGGAACAATCCCCATCGTTCAATGCGCCGGAAGGTGACACGGGAAGCTGAAAGAAATGTAAAATCCGAATAAAATACATGCCGCTTTCGCCGGCCTGAGTGTATCGGTCCTTGGCCGCCGCGGTGGCCGCAGCGTCACGCGGGCTGGCAATGTCGGCGCAATTGATGCCTGAGGCCGGCAACAACCGTCCACCAACTGGCAAATACCAGAGCGTGGACTCCGCGATTTTGCCCCACCCGGCCCGCTTGCCTAGACCGATCGTGCCAAGCGGTGAAATCCTTGCCCGGCATGTTGACGGAGCCGAGTCCACTATTACTTTAGATTAGAAAAATATCGATCAAACAAATTTGGATCGAAAATATCGATTTATTTGTTCGATATCTATATATTTTCTTTCACCACAAATATTCCCAAGTAAGAGAATATTCACAACGTCAATTCAGATTGTCCTTCGATTTGAGTGCCAGACAAAGCGCCGATCGCGATCTCATTGGAATTCGTCGGTCCGCAACTGGCCCAACGATGGGGATGACAGACTGATGATTGTGAAGACAAGTTTGCGAATGATTCCGACCGTATTGGCCGGTGCGTTATTTGCGTTTCCGGCCGTTGCCGTTGAATCGCACGTCGAATTGATGACCAGGTTCGCGCAAGAGACGGCACGCGCCTGGATCGTTGATCCGGAGATCATTGCAGCGATCAAGGCGCAGAATGCCCGGAACGCCAATATCAACCAGAGCCAAATCGACAAACTCGACAAGCAGTGGCGTGCGCAGACGAAATCCTCG
Source organism: uncultured Afifella sp. (assembly GCA_945787495.1). Classification (GTDB taxonomy): domain Bacteria; phylum Pseudomonadota; class Alphaproteobacteria; order Rhizobiales; family Afifellaceae; genus CALZIL01. The sequence continues at coordinate 5,729 of CALZIL010000137.1, forward strand.
GCGCGCCCGCTGATCGACCAGGTATTGAGCACCGCGCTTTCAAGGAAGCTCCTGGACGTGAAAAACCGGGCCCGCGGAATGATCACCGAGCTTTTCGTCATGGACAATAAGGGCCTCAATGTCGGCCAGAGCGACGCGACCTCCGATTACTGGCAGGGCGATGAAGACAAATGGCAGAAAACCTATCTCGCCGGGCCGGGCGCCATGTTCATCGATGAAATCGAGATGGACGAATCCACCCAGACCTTCCAATCGCAGCTCAGCCTGTCGATCGCCGATCCGGCGACCGGCCAGGTCATCGGCGCGGTCACGGTCGGCGTCGATGTCGACCAGCTGCTGCAATGAAACTATCCGCCGGTCACAGCATCGGTGGGACAATAAATAAAAATAACGAAAGAACAAAAATGGAAACGTCCAAGCTGCCGGAATCCGACGTCAACGAACGAAAAGACATCATCAAGCGGCGCATGGGATCGTTAACGCGACTATCGGTTGTCCGCAAAATGGCGCTGATTGCTACCTTGGTGGTGATAGCCGGGATCGCCAGCATGGTGACATTCGGCATCTACGGTCAGCGCACGGTGCTGATCGAGCAGGGCGAAAGCTCATACTTGGCGATCACGCAACTGCTCGCCAAGAATGTCGCCGGCGGCATTCGCTGGGGAAAAACCGGGGCCATTGAGCGGGCCTATACAGGTTTTGCAAACGCCGAGAATTCCGCGATTGCCGCCATTATAAGCATGACCGGAGATGGAAAGACCCTCACCACGTATGAATCGCAGCAGCTGGCGCGTTTCGACTTGAACGGCTACCTCAAGAGTCATGCCGCTGCCGAACAAGCGGATCAAGCACATGTGGACAGGGTGGCTGACCACATTGTCATCACCGTCCCGGTCGGAACGGAAGGCGGCGGTGATCGCTTTGGAACATTGGCTATCGCCTGGAGCCTGACAATTCTGGAGAATGAAGTTTCGGCCGCCTTGAGATCGCTGCTGGTTCTCGGCGCCCTTTGCCTTGCCGGCATGGTCGCGGCTCTTTTGTTCGCCGGAAATCAATTTATCGGCCGGCCTCTTACACTGATCACGCAGGCGATGGGGAAACTGTCCGGCGGTGATATCGACGTCGAAATTCCCGCTGCCGATAGAACCGACGATATCGGCGACATGGCGCGCATGGTTTTGGTGTTCAAGGAAAATGCCATCGAGAAAGCCCGGGTCGAAGAGCGGTCGGAAGATGCGCGCCAGCAGTTTGAATCTGACCGCAAAGCGCAGGAGAGCATCCTTGAGAGTTCGGTTGGCGACGTCGTCTCTGCCGCCATTGAGGGCGATCTTTCAAAGCGGATCGATACGACAAATCTCAGTGGCGTGCTGGAGCGCGTCAGCGGAGGCGTGAACACGCTGCTTGAAAATGTCGATCGCGGCCTGACGGAAACCGGCAAGGTCATGTCGGCGCTGGCCGAAGGCGACCTGACGCAGCGCATGAAAGGCGACTATGAGGGTGCCTTCGCGCAGTTAAAACAAGACGCCAATTCCATGGCCGAACAGATCGAGACGATTGCCGGGCGCATCTCCTCGGTGACCGGCGCGGTGCGCGGCGCGACGCGCGAAATCGCCGCCGGCATCTCCGATCTCTCGGCCCGCACCGAGCATCAGGCCTCGTCGCTTGAGGAAACGACCGCCTCGATGGAGGAATTGTCAACGACGGTGCGGCAGAACGCCGGCAATGCCCAGGAGGCCAACGAGGTCTCCGTCGTGGCGCGGCAATCGGCCGATGCCGGCAGCGCGGTCGCCGAAAAGGCCGTCTCGGCGATGAGCGGTATCGAGGACTCCTCACGCCAGATCACCGACATTGTCGGGCTGATTCAGGAGATCGCCTTCCAGACCAACCTTCTGGCGCTGAACGCCTCGGTGGAGGCGGCGCGGGCCGGCGATGCCGGCAAGGGCTTTGCCGTGGTCGCCAATGAGGTGCGGGCGCTGGCGCAGCGCGCCGCGACGGCGTCGAAGGACATCAAGGAGCTGATCGTCAACTCCGACAACCAGGTCAAGGCGGGTGTCGAACTGGTCAA
>CALZIL010000138.1 GCA_945787495.1 uncultured Afifella sp.
TCGCTCCGAGGCTTCAGGGCATGGTACGCGGCTTGGGCATCGGAAGCATCCCGGGCGTGAACCGTTCGTCAACCGAACCCTGCATCCTGCTCCGCGGGCACACGCTAGCCAAGCGCCCCTCTTGAGCAGCTAACGGAGGCATTATCGCACGGTCCACAAGAGCGGGGATAAGTTTTGGCGAATTTTTTATTTGGCGGAGCCGGAATCCACGCAAGCCCGGAATTCAGCCGGTCAGGCTTTGCAGGATCAACTGCACCAAGTCCGACTGGCGGCGCGGTTACCCCCTTGATAAGGTCGCGGATACGTGGCGCGCCGCGCGCCGAGGATTGGGGAACGGGTCATGGGTAAGACACTTGTTTTGACCTTTATCGCCGAGGACAGGCCGGGCCTGGTGGAGAAACTGTCCGAAGCCGTAACCGAGCAAGGCGGAAACTGGCTGGAAAGCCGGATGGCGCATTTGGCCGAGAAGTTCGCCGGTATCGCCAGGGTCGAAATTCCCAGCGACAAGGTCTCGTCCTTCAAGGCTGCGCTGACGGCTCTCGAAGCGGAAGGCTTTCGCCTGACCGTCGAGGAGGCGAGGGTCGATACGCCGCCTGGTGGCACAGTGCTCACGCTCGATCTCGTCGGCCCGGATCATCCCGGAATCGTGCACGATATTTCCCACTGCCTGGCGGAACGCGGCGTTAGCGTTGAGGAAATGGAGACCGATATTCGGCAAGCCCCAATGGGCGGGGGCACCCTGTTTTATGCCCGAGCCCGGGTTCGCGGCCCGGCGAAGTTGAACGAGCAAGAGCTTCGCCAGGCCCTCGAAGGGCTGACCGCCGCGCTGATGGTGGACATCACCTTGCGCGAGGAGATCCTGAGCCCGCATCAATAATGATGGACGCCGCAAACATACATCGGACTGCCGACGCCCGCTCGTTGACCGCATCCGGACAAGCGGGGTTTGCATTGCGGCGGCACGAACCCCTCAAACCTCCCGAAGATCGCGCACCCGCACCGCCTTGCCTTGCGAGCGCGGCACTTCGCCCGGCCGCTTGACCGTAACGTCGCAGGTCACGCCGACCATCGACTTGACATGGTGCCGGACGGCCTCGGCCCGTTTCGCCAGGCTCTCATCATCAACGAGCGCATCGGGCGCGGCTTCGACTTCCAGCATCATGTGATCGAGTGCGCTTTGGCGCGTCAGTACGATCTGATAATGCGGCGCCAGCCCCTCAAGACCGATCAGCACGGCCTCGACCTGCGAGGGATAGACGTTGACGCCGCGAATGATCAGCATGTCGTCATCACGCCCGGTCACCCGCATGATGCGGACATGAGAGCGCCCGCAGGCACACAGCTCGTCGGAAAGGCGGGTGATGTCGCGTGTCCGGTAGCGGATCATCGGCAGCGCCTGCTTGGTCAGCGTCGTGATGACCAGTTCGCCGCTTGTCCCGATCGGCAGCACCTGCAGCGTTTTCGGGTCGATGACCTCGAACAGAAAATGGTCCTCCCAGCCATGCAGACCGGCCTGCGCCACGTCGCATTCGCAGGCAACGCCGGGACCGAGGATTTCTGAAAGGCCATAAACATCGATAGCCTTCACGCCGAGCACGCCTTGCAGCTGCTGGCGCATCGCCTCGCTCCACGGCTCGGCGCCGAAAATGCCGCGCCGTACCGGCAGGGCGGCGATATCAATGCCCTGCGCCTCGGCGACCTCGGCGATATTGAGGGCATAGGACGGCGTGGCGCACAATATGTCGGCGGCAAAATCCTGGAGCAGCGTGACTTGCCGCTCCGTGCCGCCGCCGGACATCGGCACGACCGTGCAGCCCAGCCGTTCGGCGCCGTAATGGGCGCCGAGACCGCCGGTGAAAAGGCCATAGCCATAGGCGTTGTGAACCACGTCACCGGGCCGCGCGCCGGCGCAGGCCAGCGAGCGCGCCATCAGGTCGGCCCACATGGTGAGATCGTCCTTGGTGTAGCCGACGACCGTCGGTCGGCCGGTGGTGCCGGACGAGGCGTGCAGCCGCAAAATCTCGGCTTGCGGCACGGCGAACATGGCGAAGGGATAATTGTCGCGCAGATCCGTCTTCACGGTGAACGGGAAGCGGGCGATATCGGCAAGACTTTCGAGATCGGCCGGTTTCACGCCGGCGGCGTCGAAGGCCTTGGTAAAGTGCGGAACGCGCTCATAGGCGCGGGCAAGCGTCGCCTTCAGACGGTCGAACTGCAGATCCGCAAGCGCGTCGCGCCCCAGGGTCTCGACGGCGGCGTTGAAGAAAAACGCGTCATCGACCTGTCGGTTCGGCCTGGTCATGGTCCTGCTCCCCATCCGGATCTTTATAGGCGGCACTGAGCGCCGCACCGACATTTGCGCCAAGCGCCGGGCCGTCGGCTGCCAGCTGTTTGTCGAAATCGCCCGAAACGCTTGCCAGACGATCCAGGCCGCGCTCCCGCGTGTCGCCGTAGCCGCGCGCCCAGACCGCCAGATTGGCCGTATCGAGCGCCAGCGCCGGGTCATGTTTCGCCGCCGCCAGGACGGCAACCAGCCAGTCCTCGATCGCCACTTGCTCGCGCCCATATCGCGCCGTGCGCCGGCGCCAGAATTTCAGCTTGGCCAGCGCCCTGAGCATCAGCCAGCCGCCGGCCGTGCTGGTGCGCACGCGCAGCTTCAACCCCTTGCGCAGCTTGCCCGGCTTCGGTTTCGGCATCAGCCGGGCCAGCCAAGGCGGCAACAGGCCCTCCAGTTCCTCGCGTCCGGGCTTGAGAAAGTCGCGCACGACCAGCGTCGTGTCCTCCGGCGCGCCAAGGTCAGCCCGGATACGAGCGAGCCGGCCGGGCCGGGTTTTCAGCTGGGCGACGCGGATAACGTCCTCAAAGGCCATCCAGGCGGCAAGACGCTGCGCCACGGCCACTGAGACCGGATAAGCCTCATCCTTGCTCTCAAGCGCGACGACGCCGGCAAGGCGATTGAGGTACAGCCCGGCGTAACGCTCATCCTGGTAGTCGACGAGACGTGCCGCGCCATGGCCGGCCATCGCCTGCACTGGGGCCGGCAGCGCGTTGACCCGCGCCGCCAGCGCGGCGGGCGCTGGGTCATATTCAAGGTTTGCAGTGCCATCGGCGGTCGCGGCTTTTTCTGGCGCGCCTGCCGCTTCAAGACCGGCGGCAAAACCTTCAAGATTGGCCTCCACGGCGACGCCAGACGCCTTGATGGCGGCGCGGCAGGCGTCTTCGGAAAGCGGCAGGACACCGGTGGCGGCAATGGCGCCGAACATGGCGGCGTTGAGCTGCCGGCCGGTTTCTCCCGCAAGCGCCTTGCCGTCGAAGATGACGGTCCGTTTGGTGGCGCGCTGCAACGCCTCAAGCACCGGTTCGGCCGGCAGCCGGCCATCGCCGGGCAGCATCTTCTCCGCCGTGGAGAAAATCCGCTCGCGCACGGTGAGCGCCGTGGTGTCGCCGCCGATATAGCCGAGTTCGATGGCCCGGGCCGCTTCCGTCGGCTCCAGCGTGGCGAAAAGGTCGACCTCGCCGGCGCTGGGAAACAGCGAGAAGACCGGGTCCCTTGCCGGTTCGCGCTCCGGGAACAGTTCGACATAATAGGTGGTGGCGCCGGTACGCTGGGCGACACCGGCGATCGAGGTCGCCTGCGCCGGGTAGCCATCGTGCCGGGCCGCCTCGACCAGCCAGTCGAGCAGCACGCCGCCGCCCTGGCCGCCGAGCGCGGCGATCAGCACGCATAGGGGCCGCTCGGCGCTCATGATGCTCCGAGCCAGTCAAGCATGCGCCGATTGACGCGGTCGGAGATTTTGCGCCAGGCGCGCGGATTGTGGATTACTTCGGCCTTGTAGAAGGACGGGCAGAGCGCCGCGGCCTGCGCCACCTCGCCGCACAGATTGCAGGCAACGCAGCTTTGGTCGACCGTCGCCGTCGGGCCTTCTTTCAGTGGGTCGCGCGCTGGCCGCAGGGTCAGCGAGGGGCAACCGGAAAGCCGCATGCAGGCATGGTCGCCGGTACACACCTCCTCATCGACGCCGTAGCGCGCCTGGACGTAGGGCAGGCCCGCCTTGCGCCGATCCGCCGTGACCTTTCGTTCCCGCCGTTGCCGGGCGAGCATGCATTCGGCGTCGGAAAGGACGACCCTGAGCCCCTTGCCGGTCGCGTCGAAGGCGGCGCGCAATGTCTTCAGCGTCGCCGCCACATCATAGGCGCTGACGCGGCGCAGCCAGGTGACGCCGATCGCCCGCAGCGCCTGCGTGATGGAGATCTTCGCCGGCCGGCCCCACGCCGTCGAGCCGGTGGAGGGCACATGCTGCTGGCCGGTCGCGGCGGCATAGCCGTTTTCAAGCACGATCAGCACCGCCTCGTGGCCGTTCCACTGGGCATTCACCGCGCTGCTGGTCAGGCCGTTATGCCAGAAGCCGCCATCGCCCATGATCGCCACGACCGGCTGGTCGAGAGCGTTGCCGATGGCGCCGCCGGAGGCCAGGCCAAGCCCGTAGCCGAGCACGGTAGAGCCCATATTGAACGGTGGCAGGGCAGCAAAGGTGTTGCAGCCGATGTCGGAGGAGATGTGAAAGGCGCCGCGCTCGCGCTGCAGCAGCTTCAGGGCGGTGAAGATCGGCCGCTCCGGACAACCGGTGCAAAAGCCCGGCGGCCGTGTCGGCGGCACGACGGTCAGTGAGGCGCGCGCCTTGTCGGCTGCCTTCTCGATGGCCTTTTGGCGGTCGCGCACCTCCGGTCCAAGGTCGGCATCTTCCTCGGCCAAAAAGGCGGCGAGGCCGTTGCGGACGACGTCGGCGACATATTCGCCGGCTTCCGGCAGAACATCCTTGCCGCGAATGCGGCAGTCGAGCCGACGCTCCTGGGCGATGGCGCGCAGTTCGCGCTCGATGAAGGGCGGATTGCCTTCCTCGACCACCAGCACGCAGTCCTTGTCTGCAAGAAAAGCCTCGATCTGATCGGGCACCAACGGGTGGATCGCATTCAGCACCAGCAGTGGCATCGGCGTCTCGCCGAACGCGTCGGATGCGCCCAGCCGCCGCATCGCCCGCTGGACGACGCCATAAGTGCCGCCCTGCATGATGATGCCGATACGCCGCCCGTCACCGGGAAAGGTCTCGTTGATGCCATGGTCGAGGATGAATTGGCGCGCCGCCGGCAGGCGTTTTTCGACCTTTTCCTTCTCATGGATATATGTCGATGGCGGCAGCACGATGCGATCATTGGCATTGCGCGGCTTGGGGAAGGGGCCCTTCGGGCCATAGGCTGGGCGGCGATTGTCCTTGCAGGTAAACTTGCCGGTCATATGCGCGGCGCGGATGCGGATGCTGACGATCACCGGCAGTTCGCAGGCCTCGGAAAGATCGAAGGCCTGTTCGGTCAACTCGACGAGCCGGGACATCTTATAGCGCGGATCAAGCAGCGGGATCGAAGATTTCAGCGCCGTGGCGTGCGTGCGCTCCTGAATGACGCTGGCGCCCTCGCCATAGTCCTCGCCGACAACGATCACCGCGCCGCCGGTAACGCCGGACGAGGCGATGTTGGAGAGCGCGTCGGAGGCAACATTGGTGCCGACGATCGATTTCCAGGTGACCGCACCGCGCAGCGGATACTGTATCGAGGCGCCGAGCAGCGCCGCCGCGCCGGCCTCGCTTGCCGATTGCTCGAACATGACGCCCATCGGCTGCAGCACCGGACCGCGCGCTTCGGCCAGCACATCCATCAGATGCGACATCGGCGCGCCGGGATAACCGCCGACATAGGAGACTCCTGCCTGCAACAGCGCCTTGGTGATGGCAAGGATCGCTTCGCCCTCAAAGGTCTCGCCCTCGCCAAGCTTGAGCTTTTCGACCTGGCGCGCAAAAGAGCGCTCCATGCCCGAAGCGCCGATCGGACCGATCTGTCCCTGAAGCTGCGCCACGATGTTCATGCGTGCCTCCATCCCGGTTTGATGCCGGGTCCGCTGCTGCCGGCACCACGCGCCGGCATACGCTCCAGCGCGAAACCCTGATTATAGGCGGCTGCGGTCACCAGGACGAGCTTGAACAGCCAGCCGCCGGCAAAGGCGAAAAGCCCGCCGAGCGCCACAAAAATCACGCCGGCGGGCGGTGTCAGCAGTCCGATAACAATCAGTGCCGCCGGCAGGGCGTGGCCGCCAAATTCGAAGATCCGCGTGATTTTTTCGAACGCCGCAAAAGTACCGGCCGGGGCGCCGTCCCGGCCAAGGGCACCGCGATAGACGCGCCAGGCAAAGAAACGCAGGCCGATGAACAGCAGAACCGCCAGCCCGCTCCATAGGGCGGCGCCGCCGAACAGGACAAACAGGCCGCCGCCTTCGACCAGACCTGTCGCGATGATCAGCGGCACGATCTCCTGTGCACGCCAGGCCGGAATGCCCTTTGACTGTTCCAGGAGGCGAGACTGGCAATAGAGAAAGACAAGCCCGGTGATCGCGGCGATCAGGCCCAAAACGGCGCTGCCGAGCGCCAGCGCCGCAAGGCCGATGACGGCAAAGGGCGCGGCGACCATCGCCTCGCGGGTCATCCATGACCTTTGCGGCTGGCGAAAGACATTGAGGAACCGCAATGCCCGGCCGATTTCCAGCCAGACCAGGAACAGCCCGGCGCCGACAAGGCCAAGCGCGACAAGGCCAAGCGGCATCAGCGATCCGCCGGCGAACATCGCGGCGAGGGCGATAAAAAGGAACAGTCCGGCGCCGGCCCCACCGCCCATGAAATTGCCCGCCGCGCGCATGTCCCAGTGCTCTTGCAGCCACGGCGCAACGCCGGTATGGCTGATAGCCTCGTCGCTGGCATCGGGCCGGTCATTCATTGTCTGGGCGACAAGATCGATCGGCGCGTCGACGGCCTGGCCCTTTTCGTCGACCTTCTCCCACAGATAATAAAAACCCGGCCCGGTGCCGAGCTCCTCGTGCATGCGGAAGTTCTTGTTCTCTTTTAAAAGCCGCGAGACATTGCTGTCCGGATCGTCGAGATCGCCGAAATGCAGGGCGTCTGCGATGCAGGAATTGACGCAAGCCGGCGTTGCCTCCGCGTCAAGGCCGGGGGTGAGGCCGTTTTCCAGTCCGAAATCAATGCGATCGACGCAGAATGTGCATTTCTGCGCAACGCCGAGCCGTGCCGGGTCCTCGCGCGCCGCCTCGTGCTTCATCTCCGGCGTGCCATAGGCGGTGAGCGGCTTGTCGATCTTGAAGCGCGCCTGATAGGGGCAGGCGACGGCGCAATAGGCGCAGCCGATGCAGATGTCATAGTCTATGGTGACGATGCCGTCCGGCCGCTGGCGTGTCGCCGTCGACGGGCAGACATGCATGCAAGGGGGATCCTCGCAATGCATGCAGCCGACCGGCACGAAGGCGCGCTTGACGTCGGGATATTCGCCGGCCTCGACGTCCAGCACTTTGCGCCACTGCACGCTGGGTGGTGTCGCATTGGTGTGCTTGCAGGCCGATGTGCAGGTCTGGCAGCCGACGCAGCGGTTCAGGTCGGCGATCATCGCCCACCGGGTCAAGACGCGGCTCCGACCCGGCGCACGCCGACCTTGACAAGATCTGCGCTTGATCCGGTCGCGTCCGTCAGGGAGCGGAGCATCGGCGTCAGGGCGTTCATGCTGGGCACGTGGAAGTCCCTGGCGAACGGCGTTGCCCAATGGTCGAACTGGCCGATCATGAGAAGCGTGTCGGGCCGGATGCCCTGGCGCAGCACGGCGTGTCCCTTGGTTGTGCCGAGCGGCGAACGG